>NZ_JBNPWQ010000041.1:0-46374 GCF_050433745.1 Sphingobacterium sp. HSC-15S19 | reverse complement strand
TATCATGGCGGTGTGTTATAATTTTGCAATTTAAATATAGCAACTTTGCTATATCCAAACACCGCCACTTTTTAAACGTTTAGGACGCAAGTGATTCAGATTATTACTTTTATTGTCATTTATATTTGTAAATGTTAGTTTATTTAGCCGACCAAAATATTTTGTTATGCCAGATAAGCCGGAGAACTATTCAATTGATCAGTACAAATTATCAACAGAGAAACTATACGGTATAGAAAAGAATGTAGAGTTATTTACACTCACATTCCATAACGGACCAGATCCAATAAGTAAAGATAAAATTAATGCCAACACTCAGCTTAATCTAATACTTATTGCTGTCCTCCCCGATTTGTTAGGGAGCGCAGATTGGAAAGAAATTAATCTCGATACTATTAAAGACGACATTATTACAACTTCGGTATTAAATAGATTATTCCGAATAAATACGCTTTCAGGTTTAGATGACCCTTATGGTCCAAAAACTAAATATTTTGACGAATATCAAATTATCCGGAAAATTGGCAACAAATACTTTGCCTCTAAACATTGTTTAATTCAATTTTTTGCCGTCAGAAATAGGCCCTCCATTTTTCAGCATGTGTTTGGGACAATAAATATTGAGCAAGAGCCGCTCAAGATTACAGAAATGGAAACTATTTTTAAAAAGAGATACCCCGGCACTAACTTTCCACCATATACTATCGGCGACACACCTTATTCCTACAGTAGCGCTATTGATTATTTAAGAGATCGGAAAGAATACTTGTCAAAAACCATCAAGTTTCAAAATAGCGAAACTGGTTACCAGTTTTGGACCTATACAAACTGGCATGCGCATGATCATGAGCTAGAGGTAGATAGAGGTATTGACAGATTTGTATACGTTCCTGGAAAAGGGATCGTGGGCGGTTCATTTGATTTCTACTTTTATTTTTATCGAAAGAAATTACCCGTAAAGTATAGCGACTTTCTGAATAACGTAAAAGAGGAAAAAGTGATGATTGCGCCAGAATTTAAAGTTTAATGATCGCTCATCACATTAAAAATGCTATTCACCCAATCCGGTTCATTAAATGATTTTAGCGAAGCGGTGAAAACGAAGTTATTAAACATAGCGAAGGAAAAGATGGAACAACATGTAATTAAACGGTTCAGATTATGGCTTTTGATGCCACTATTAATTGTTTCGCTCAACTTATCTGCTAAAGTGAAATATATCTTATTACCTGATCATCCACAGGGCTGTATATTAGATAATTACAAATTATCTACAGATAACTTGTATGGTGTCAAGAAGAGCGTTGAGCTATTTTCACTGACGTTCATCGATGGTATAGCTATAGATCGAAATAAATTGGGCCATCACAAAGACCTTAATCTAATTCTTATTGCCGTTCTTCCAGATTTGGAAGGGAACCGGGATTGGACTGAAATTCATCTGGATAGTATCAAAAATGATACGATACCCCACCAATACCTTAAAAGGCTATTAAGAGCCAATACATATGCTGATTTTGATAAAACATACGGTGCAAAAACTAAATATTTCGACGAATATCAAATTATCCGGAAAATTGGCAACAAATACTATTCGTCCAAACATTGTTTAATACAATTTTTTGCGATAAGAAATAGGCCTGCCATTTTTCAGAATATGTTTGGAACAATAAATATTGAGCAAGAGCCTATTAAAATTACTGAAATGGAAGCTATTTTTAAAAAGAGATATCCGCATGAAGAATTTCCTGCTTACACTATCGGCAATACCCCTTACGACTATCCTACTTTCGATTATCTAAGAGACCGAAGAGAATATTTATCTAAGGTCGTCAAGTTTAAAAATGGTAAAATGGGTTATCAATTTTGGACTTATACAGACTGGCATACGCATGATCATGAGCTGGAGGTAGATAGAGGTATTGACAGATTTATATACGCACCAGGAAATGGGATCGTGGGCGGTTCATTTGACTTCTATTTTTATTTTTATCGTAAAAAATTACCTATAAAATACAGCGATTTCCTGAATAACGTAAAAGAGGAAAAAGTGATGATTGCGCCAGAATTTAAAGTTTGATGATCGGCAATCAACGAGTAACGCACATTGCATGACAAAACAAAAAAGCCAGATCTCACGACCTGGCTTCTAAACTAAATTTAAACATTTGATTCACTAGTGGTCTGTAGCCTGCCTGAGCTGACAAACCACTAATTATTGGATACTACTTATACGAATTGATCGATTTGGATACTTTCCAGTCATTGCCCACACGCTCCAAGGTAACTAAATCAGTCTTGGTGAAGTTTTCAAATTTCAACGTTATTTTAGCGACCATATAGTCTGCCGATTCCTCGATGATAGCTGTGCTTACTGTACAGTTTAGCTTTTCGCCTTTTTGTTTTTTAAAAGCTTTAACGACTTCGCTACGGCTGTTACTTTGTGCATTGGTAGCTTGGATCTTTTGATTAAAATCTTCGGCGAATAACTGCTCTACTCCTGCTGATTCTCCCTCAGTCGTTACCGCCACATAGTGCTCTAAAGCGAAATCTGCTGTGGAAAGGTTAACGTTTTCTTTTGTTGCTTTTGCTCCAGGTCCTTCAGCTGCCATAGCGAATGTAGATACTGCGATTAAGGCTGCTGCTGTGAATGTTTTTACTAGCGTTTTCATAATGTCTTTATTTTATAGTGTTAGTTTATCTGTTCTTATTTGTTGACTCAAAACTACGACACAATACGCCCCTAGCCTATTGGCTTTAGACCAACGATCGGGAAAACTCGGTGAATGGCGGGAATAGGGAGGTGAATATTTTTTATTATATTGATATGAATCAACGATCAAATTATTTATGAATATACAGTCTAATACAGCTGCTAATCAAGCGAAAAATAAAATGTATGGAGCATTGTTTGGCATCGCGGTTGGTGATGCATTTGGTGTACCATTTGAATTCAGGTCGAAAGAAGAAATGCTAAAAAATCCAGCTACCGAAATGATCGGATTTGGCAGCCATAATCAACCTATGGGTACCTGGTCAGATGATACATCTTTAACCTTGTGTCTTGCAGACTCGCTGTTAGGTGGATATGATTTGGTAGATATCTCCAAAAAATTTATAGCTTGGAAGGAAGGTAAGCTGTGGACAGCAAGAGGAGAAGTCTTTGATATCGGTATCACCACGGCTAAATCGATCGGTGAGCTTAAAGATATTATCGGATCCAGGCAAATCGGAGAGCTACATTTGCTAAAATATCGGGCGAGAGAACAAGACAACGGCAATGGTTCGTTAATGAGAATATTACCCCTTTTATTTGAGATCAAAGGACTTAGCCCGTCGGAACAATTCGAGAAAATTTGGGAAATTTCCGC
Organism: Sphingobacterium sp. HSC-15S19; assembly: GCF_050433745.1. Lineage (NCBI taxonomy): Bacteria > Pseudomonadati > Bacteroidota > Sphingobacteriia > Sphingobacteriales > Sphingobacteriaceae > Sphingobacterium > Sphingobacterium sp. HSC-15S19. The sequence goes on along the minus strand of NZ_JBNPWQ010000041.1, from coordinate 43,003 downwards.
CCTAACGCATAAGCACATACGCGCTGCAATGGCATGTTTTATCTATCTTAAATTAGCCGAACTCATTTTGCTAGGTTTGGCCAAGGAGCAGGCTTATGCTGAAATGCGGAATCAAGTTTCAAAGTTCTGGACGGACATCAATTTCCCTGAGTCGGAAATAATTCATTTTAATAGCACCATTTTGCATGACATCCGATCTAAGACACATAATCAATTAAGGTCCAGCGGTTATGTGATCGATAGTCTAGAATCAAGCCTATGGGTTTTTATGGAAAAAGACAACTATAAAGACACTGTATTATCTATTGTAAGCCTTGGTGAAGATACAGACACCGGGGCTGCGATTGCGGGCGGATTAGCTGGTTTGTACTATGGGCTGGAAAGTATACCTGAAGATTGGCTTTTGAGCATCGCCCGCTATGATGATATCAAATTGCTAATAGAAAAAATAGCGAAGAGATATTTGGATTAGAAATTCGATAATAATGTCTAACAAGTAAGAGCTTATTTCAAAAATGTCAATTTAAAAAATCGAAACATTTATTTTTAAAACTATTTTAAATCGACAGCTGTTCTTACCATACAAAGCGGCTACAAGCTGCCTTTCAAAAGAAAGGTTCAACATAAAAATTGGCGTCGTACAGTGAAAATCCAATTGTCTTTAAAAACGTTGGATGACGAAACAAAAAAGAGGAAACGATAGGAAACATAAAAATTGCTGTACAAATAAACGCTAAGAGAAAGGGTCTGATGAGAATCAGGCCCTTTTGACGTAAAAAAGCCACATCTCTCGACCTGGCCTTAATAAACATATGATTCACTAATGGTTTGTCTTTTGTTAACGGCATACCACTAGTTATTGGATACTACTTATACGAATTGATTGATTTGGAAACTTTCCAGTCATTGCCCACACGCTCCAAAGTAACTAAATCAGTCTTGGTGAAATTCTCAAATTTCAAGGTTACTTTAGCCACCATATAGTCTGCCGATTCCTCAATGATAGCTGTGCTTACTGTACAGTTTAGCTTTTCCCCTTTTTGTTTTTTCAGGGATTTAACCACTTCACTACGGCTGTTAGACTGCGCATTGGTAGCTTGGATCTTTTGATTAAAATCTTCGGCGAATAACTGCTCCACTCCTGCTGATTCTCCCTCTGTAGTTACCGCAACGTAGTGCTCTAAAGCGAAATCTGCGGTGGAAAGGTTAACGTTTGCTTTTGACGATTTTGCTCCAGCTCCTTCAGCTGCCATAGCGAATGTTGATACTGCGATTAGGGCTGCTGCTGCGAATGTTTTTACTAGTGTTCTCATAATGTCTTTATTTTATTGTGTTAGTTCTGTTGGTCTTATTTGTTGACTCAAAACTACAACACAATAGGCTCCTAGCCTATGGGCTTTAGACTAATGATCGGGAAAACTCGGTGAGTGGCGGGAATGGGGAGGTGAAAAGAGAAAGTTTTTTGCTATCTTATAGTAACCCATTAGAAATATATCTTTTATGCAATCTTATTTAAGATCTTTTTGGAAAAGTATCCTCGATTTCAATTGGAAGTTTGGGTTATTTCTAATTCTAATAATTTGTGTACCAAGATTTATTATGGTGCTCCATGCTAACCAATATGCCGATTATCGTTTTATCGGATTAATAATGCTGGTATCATTTATTGTTCCTTTCATATTCTTAAATAAAAAGGGAATTAAGGCTATTGGCTGGAACAAACCTAAAAGTTATAAGTGGTTATCCATAGCTTTTATTAGCGGTTGTTTGTATGCTTACCTGTTATTCCTCTTGGGTAAATCCCTTTATCAGGACAGCTATCAAAACTGGTATGTATATATCTCAAAGTCCTATAAGATTCCCACAGATTTAACGATAGAGGGAAAAAGGCAAATGTTCTTCATCATGGCTGGCACAGGAATGTTATTTAGCCCTTTTGGCGAAGAACTTTATTTTAGAGGGATAGTTCATGAAACCTTTGTTTCGAGATTCGGGAATCGTGGAGCATCAATACTAGATAGTTCGGCGTTTGCCTTAACCCATATCGCACACTTTGGATTAATATACCTGCTCGACGCCTGGCATCTTCTTTTTATACCTACTGTCATATGGTGTTTTTCGATGTATTTTGTAAGCAGACTGTTTTACTTCTTCAAAGTGAAATCCGGAGCCATTTGGGGCGCAATAATTTGCCATTCAGCTTTTAACCTTAGTATGATTTATTGTATATTTTACCAGTTATAATATAAAAAAGCCAGATCTCGCGACCTGGCCTTTAAACTAAACTTAAACATATGATTCACTAGTTGTCTGCTACCGAGCAGACAACTAATTATTAAATACTATTTATACGAATTGATCGATTTGGATACTTTCCAGTCATTCCCCACACGCTCCAAGGTAACGAGATCCGTCTTGGTGAAGTTTTCAAATTTCAACGTTACTTTAGCCACCATATAGTCTGCGGATTCTTCGATGATATCTGTGCTTACTGTACAGTTTAGCTTTTCGCCCTTTTGTTTTTTCAAGGATTTAACCACTTCGCTACGGCTGTTAGACTGCGCATTGGTAGCTTGGATCTTTTGATTAAAATCTTCGGCGAATAACTGCTCTACTCCTGCTGATTCGCCCTCTGTGGTTACCGCAACATAGTGCTCTAAAGCGAAGTCTGCTGTAGAAAGGTTAATGTTAGCGTTTGTTGCTTTTGCTCCAGGTCCTTCAGCTGCCATAGCGAAAGTTGATACTGCGATTAGGGCTGCTGCTGCGAATGTTTTTACTAATGCTTTCATAATGCCTTTATTTTATTGTGTTAGTTCTGTTGTTCTTATTTGTTGACTCAAAACTACAACACAATAAGCTCCTAGCCTATCAGCTTTAGACCAACAATCGGGAAAACTCGGTGAATGGAGGGAATAGGGAGGTGAAGCAAGTTGCATTTCAGGATAATTTTGTTCATCTTCATCCTCCCAACAATTCGGCCTCGAAGCTGAATGATTGGACTATTACGCATTTAAAAAAAAGAAAATGGTTACATATCTGGATTCTGGAAATATATTCAATTTACCTGATGTAAAAAATTATGCTCATGGTTGTAATTGTGCTGGAGCAATGGGGAAAGGAATCGCTTTACAATTCAAAGAAAAATATAATCAAATGTATTTGGAATATAAAAAGCGTTGTAAAGATGGTGATTTCTCTCTTGGGGATGTTTTTTCTTACGACTATGGTGAAGGCACTATTTTCAATCTTGGCACTCAAAAGACCTGGAAAACCAAAGCAGAGCTTAAAGCAATTGAAGATTCTCTTCTAAAAATGCTTGTATATGCCCGCCAAAATGGCATCGAAAAAATAGCCCTGCCCAAAATTGGGGCCGGGTTGGGTGGTTTAGTTTGGGACGATGTAAAAGCTACTATTAACAGGGTTGCCAAAGATTATGATGATATTGATCTTATCGTTGTAGAAAATTATAGAAATATTTAAAAAAACAATTGACAATTAGTAGCAAGTGGACAAAACTAAAAAAGCCACATCTCCCGACGGACCTTAATAAATAGATGATTCACTAGTGATTTGCCTTTTTATGACTTGCAAACCACCAGTTATTGGATATTACGTTATACGAATTGATCGATTTGGATACTTTCCAGTCATTACCCACACGCTCCAAAGTAACTAGATCTGTTTTGGTGAAGTTTTCAAACTTTAGAGTCACTTTAGCGATCATATAGTCAGCAGATTCTTCTAAGATGTCGGTGCTTACTGTGCAGTTTAGCTTTTCGCCTTTTTGTTTTTTCAGAGATTTGATGACCGCTTCACGGTTATGAGACTGCGCATTTGTTGCTTGGATCTTTTGATTGAAATCAGCTGCAAATAATTGCTCTACATCTACTGATTCGCCATCAGTAGTTATTGCAACGTTGTCTCGTTCTGGAAAAACTTTAAAGATTTAACCATTAGTCCTAAATACATGGAAATTTAGAGCGTGAATCGGAATATGAATTAAACAGTAATACCTGTATATTCATTAAAAGTAAATCTATTCGAGATCATAAATATGCTATTAAAGCGGAGTAGACTAAATCATAAATAAGCCATGTCAAAATTATTTCTTTGTGTCTTAACGAACTTCTTATTGTACAATTATGGTACAGCCCAGATTAATTGTACTTCACTATTTAAAAAAAAGTTTGAGAATAAAAGCTATTCTCCGGCCGAACTAGACAGCTTAATCAAAGATTTCTCCAAACTAAGAGCATGCGGACTCGACTCTGTCGCACTAGAAATTGCAACATCTTTGCCCGGAGTATTTAATACATTGATAGCTCCTTCAATGCAAGAGCCCAATAAGCAGATTACGTATCGCGAGGTATTCAATAAAATAAAAGAATTCAAAGCGTCGCCTGAATACCCAACCATATTGAAATTCCATATTGCCAACAAAACATTAAGGTCACGTACGGTTAATCTGAAAGAATGGTCAAAGGACAGTTTATTATTTCTTGATATTTTTGAAACGGACAGATCAGCAACCGACAAAGGTGAATTGGAGTCCTTTTATAATTTTATGAAGGAAAATAAAATCGGTGAGATAACTTATTACCAAGCTTGGGCCATTTTTAAAAATCAGCAAAAGCTAATGACTCCCCCAAAACCACAGAAAAAAATACTTTGGGATGATAACCAGGACAGCGCTCTTGCGGAGGTGATACAGGCAGCTAAAGAACAAAACAAAAGGGTCATTCTCTATTTTTCTGGTTGGACTGATATCACAAGCAGAAAGCTAGAGGCTGAACTAATGTATCTAAGTAACGATAACTTAATGAAATATATCCGCAGTAAATTTGTCTTTAAAGCCATCCTTATTGACGACCCAAGTAAACTGACAACAAAGGAATTGCAACAGAATCCAAATTTTGTAAAAAACGCTGATAATAGAGGTGCCAAAAATCGAAATATCCAAACTTATTATACCCATTCAAAAAAAATACCTTATTTCATTATGCTAGATGAAACAGGTAAAATTCTGAAATCATTAAGTGAGAATATAACTAAAAAGACGCTTGATAAATTTTTAGAGTAAAAAGCCACATCTCTCGACGTGGCCTTAATAAATATATGATTCACTAGTGGTTTGTCTTTTTATGATTGGTAAACCACCAGTGATACGGTACTATTTATACGAATTGATTGATTTGGATACTTTCCAGTTGTTGCCTTCGCGTACCAAAGTCACAAGGTCAGTCTTGGTGAAGTTTTCAAATTCCATGGTCACTTTTGCCACCATATAGTCTGTTGACTCCTCGATGATGTCAGTACTAACTGTACAGTTTAGCTTCTCACCTTTTTGTTTTTTCAGAGATTTAACCACTGCTTCACGGCTATGAGATTGTGCATTGGAAGATTGGATCTTTTGGTTGAAATCAGCAGCGAACAATTGCTCTACGCCTGCTGATTCGCCTTCGGTTGTGACGGCAACATAATGCTCAAGGGCGAAGTCTGCTGTAGAAAGATTAATGGTTGCTTTCTCAGATTTTGAACCTGATCCTTCAGCTGCCATAGCGAAAGTGGATACTGCGATTAAAGCTGCTGCTGCGAATGTTTTTACTAGAGTTTTCATAATGTCTTTTTTATATTGTTAGTTCTGTTGTTCTTATTTGTTGACTCAAAACTACAACACAATACGCCCCTAGCCTATGGGCTTTAGACCAACGGACAGGAAAACTCGGTGAATGGCGGGAATGGGGAGGTGAAAGCTATCTTCACTTTTAAATGAGGAAATAAAAAAATTACTGATCATTATCGAACGGTTATGTCCACTTCCGAACAGTTACCGAACTAATTTACCTTGCTTTAACACTCTATATCAACATGTTACTAAAATGGATCGACTATTGAGAATCGTTTTTTTGAAACAAAATAAAAATTTACATCCAATAAAATAACATTTATAGTCCTTATGAAAGTCATTAGAAACATCTTATTTTGGTTTATTCTGTCCAATTCCTTTTTGCTCTCTAATAACAAATTGTTAGCAGGATCTCAATGCGATTGTCATGCTGAATTTACATGGATCAAGAACACTTTCGAAAAAAACGACGCTGGATTTGAGTACATATTAAAAGAAAAAGGGCAACAAGCCTATGACCTTCATACAGCGGAAATAATGAATATGGCTAAAACTGCCACAAACAAAGCTGACTGTATAAAATTGATTTATAGATGGTTTAAATTCTTCAGGAAGGGACATCTTGGAATTGTTGATCTAAAAAAGGATAATGAACCTGTGCAACTCATTGAGCCAGATAAAAATAAAGTCAGAATGCATGAAAAAGTAACCTTAAAGGAAAAAGAGCTCAATCGTATGATTGACAATGAGAGCGCCCCCTCACCTATTGGCATATGGGAAAGCGCTCCCTACAAAGTTGCTATAGTTCCTACCGATAGTGGCTATGCTGGCCTTGTGCTGGATGCGCCAGGGACACCTTGGAATAAAGGTCAGGTAAAATTCAAACTATATAAAAACGGAGAAAACTATCAAGCAACAATCTGGATGAGAAACTTTAATGCAAGAGAGAATGTATCAGTAGAATTTATCGGAAACAATATTATCCATATCAATGGTATGGCTTTTTTTGTACGCAAATCCAAATCATTTGAGGACACACCTCTTGTAAAAAGTTATATAAACTATTTATATTCCAGTGGTCCTTACTTTGAACAAATTTCAGACAAGACAGCATATGTCCGTATACCGAGTTTTGCGATGTCTAATAAAAGATCTATCGATAGCGTTCTGCGTGTAAACCATGAAAAAATTATTCATACCCAAAATCTAATCATAGACCTAAGGAACAATGGAGGCGGATCCGATGATGCATATTCTGCACTGATCCCCTATCTATATACTAATCCTATTAGAACGGTAGGCTTGGAATTGCTTTCCACAGAGTTGAACAACGCTGCTTTGCTGGCGCTCTCCAAGGATACCCTATATGACGAAAAATCAAGGAAAGAATTTAAGGAGATTTATGACAAGCTGAACTTAAATCTCGGCAAATATGTTCGGGTTAAAGAAAATATGATCTCTATTGATAGTATGGATCGAATCCTTCCGTTTCCGCAAAAGGTAGCCGTATTGATAAACGAATATTGTGGAAGTACAACCGAGCAGTTTCTGCTCGAGACAAAACAGAGCGCAAAGGTTAAACTTTATGGAAAAAGTACCTATGGCTCTTTGGATATTTCAAATATGCACCACGCCATTTCTCCAAGTGGTGAATTTCAGTTGTGGTACTGCAGGTCGAAAAGCTACCGGATCCCTGAAATGGCAATTGACAATGTGGGCCTACAGCCAGATCATTACCTCGACCCTTCAATTCACCAAAAAGATTGGGTTGGATTTGTCCTGGAGAACTTAAAATGATGGTCTATGATAAGTGCCTTTATATCATCTATTGATGTAAAGGTTTGAATAGTAATTTGACTTTGTCTTAATGAAATACTGAAAATTCGTTACGCACTGCGTATCAGATTTAGGATTCTCTACGCAGTGCGTAGAGAATCCTAAATAAGTAGAACATTTAGTAAAAATTCACTCCAATAAAACTATTTCAAACCGACTACTGTTCTTACAATACAAAACGGCCACAAGCTGCCTTTCGAAAGAAAGGACCAACATAAAAATTGGCGTCGTACAGTGAAAATCCAATTGTCTTCAAAAACATTGGATGACGAAACAAAAAAGAGGAAACGATAGGAAACATAAAAATTACTGCACAAGAAAACGCTAAGAGAAAGGGTCTGATGAAAATCAGGCCCTTTTGACGTTAAAGAGCCACAGCGCTAGAGATGGCTTTTAATGGATTTAAAAATACAAGGCTGAGTCTGCGACCTGACAGGACCCTATGACATTGTGTTTCCGAAAGTCAGCGATTACTTCCGGAGTAGTGGTGGGAGCGGGTGAAGATTTACGGACTATTTTTCTAGGATAGCTTCTACTTTAGGCCCGATTATTTTAAGCATCCTTTCAAATCCTACATCCGTAGGGTGGGTGCCATCCACTGTTCCTTCGGAATCATCGCCTATCAAATGATCCGTGGGTATATAATACAAGTTTTTATAACCTGCCTGCAGCAATCGCTCATACTCTAGCTTAAAATTCTTATTCTGCTCGGTCAACCGCGCATGCCATTTTAAGTTATAATTGCCGACCTGACGTGTAATGCTTTCTATCAGCAATATGGGTAACTGGGGATGGGACCGACGGATCCGTTCCACAAAATTAAACGTTCGCTCCCTAACTTCGTCGGGACTACTATTAGGCACACAATCCATAATGAGCAGATCCATGGAGTCAATAGCACTCAGCATATCGGCCACAGCAGGCTCCATGCGGGCATTGCCACTCACGCCCATGTTAATCACGTTAGCATTCAACTCGCGCCCTAATTGCGCTGGATAGGCTAATCCCGGACGGCTTGCGGAAGCACCATGAACAATGCTGGAGCCATAGATCACGACCTTTTTAGCAAACGACTGTCTGGTACCAACAAAGCTGGCTTTGTCATCAATAATCAGGTCAAAATCCAATAGCTCTTTATATAGCGGAAAATAAATAAGAAATTCTTTTTCTGTTTTCGCCATATCTTCGACCAGCGTAGCCTTACTTTCCGCCAGGTTAAGATCTGGACGGGCTACCCCTGCAAATCGCCAGCCGCTGGCTTCTTTTACATATACATCGAAACCCCGCGACATTATCGGCGTGGAATTATTCCCTAACTCTGCATCAGCCGTCTTCCAGCGTAAAGATAATTTGCTGGTATTGCTCTTAAACGTAATAAACATTCCTGCAGCATGGGTATATAATTTCTTTACCGCAGCCGGAAGTTCGCTGTACTTCGCTGTATCTATCCGATGAAATTTTGGCGCATTTTCAAAAGCTCTTCCCTGCAGCGCAAATTTAGCAGAGGGAATAACCTGTTGGGCGTATGAAGATACCAAGCCGCAAACAAGGACGAGGAAGAATAGGATACCTGTCTTTTTTTTCATGATGTTTCAATTAATAACAATAGAAATCATTCTAATTTGATAGTGGCTATCTCATGTTATCGATAAGATAGCCGTCTACCTCTAAAATGATCGAACTTTTATTTCACTGTAAATACCGTGGCTACAGCGCGTTCACCTTCATGATCAAACTTTCCATTATCTGAAGGATAGTTGACCACACCTTCGCCCTTCACCCAGGCCGTGGAGGAACCGCCGCCATCGTAGTTTAATGCGGAAGTGCAGCCCAAGGCGGCCATTAACTCGCCCAACTGGGGTATCGTCAGTCCCTGTGATTGCGACGAACGTCCATCGATAACAGCTACAATCATCTTATTGTCCTTGGTAAGTCCAACTGCAGTACGAGGATGTCTACTGGTATTGAAATCTACGTTCAACTGCTCCAACACCTGACCATCCTGCATCAAAAGCGGACCACCAGCCAGTGCGGCTGTAGCACTCAGGGTCCCCCAGCCTCCTGCCGGCTTCGGCACAATCTGATAGTTCTGCCCGGTAAAGGTAAATGCCCCGTTTTCACGGTAGCTATTAAATCCATTCACAGTCTGATTAATCACCTGACCATCGTATTTGAAAAATACGGTTGATCCGCCTGTACTGGTATTAAAGTAGCTGCCATTGAATGCAACCAAAGCGCCCTTAGCCGTGGCAGCAGCACTTGTTTTTAGAAATCCGGTCTTCACATAGGGAATTTCCAGCTGCATGCCTTTCTTCAGATCGATCTCAAATACATTGACATATTGTTTGGAATCAAATATCCGCGGAAATTGGTAATACTTCCACACGACACCGTCGGCAACAGTTTTTGTATTCCAGGCAGTCGTATTGATAATCTCCGCCAGGTCTTCCTCCTGGGGAATACTATAATCATAGGGCAGCTGTGTTCCGCCCTCATTTTTCTTGCATGAAATAACAAGAAAAAGCAGCAATAAGCTGTATATAAAATTTCTTTTCATCTGTTCTTACTTTATTTCACCGATCCACTTTAATTTTAATGGAATCGCTTTTTCAATTGTTTTCTGGTCAATAGTGCATACGGCAGACTCCATATTGCGGTAAAAGATGACCTTATTTTCTCCCGGCAGCAATCTTGCCGCACTGACATTGCCCGCGCCCCAGCTATAGGGCCAGTTGACAAAATAGTGTTGCGGCACAGTTACCTGGACATTCTGAAAGGCTTTCCCTTTTCGCTCCGCCAATAGCACCTTGTCCTTTCCGATCAGTACCACTGATTTTCCCTGCATATACCCGGTATTGATTTGGCTCCAGTTCAATGTGTCTGGCAGCTTCAACCATTCCTGAATAGGCTGTTCTTCCAGTACCTTGTAATCTTTTTTTGAAACTTTACGACAATAGCCATCAAAGAGGACATACCATGCAGCCGGGTCATCGATATATACTGGCGGATTAAACTCTGAGCTGCCTTTCAGAAAAGGAAACAGCTTTTCCACAGGACTGACGCTATAGCTGCTGTTAGCCCCATCCGTTGTGTAGACGATATCCTGCGTGAGGTAACAAGTACTGTCTTTTTTTGTCCATACCGCTTCCGGTGTCAGCCAGGTTCCTTTTAACGTAAAAAGGTGATTGTCATCGTAAGCGTTAAATATTCCGGCATAATCAAGACGATCTTCTTTTTTGGGCTGTATAGCACCTTCAATAAAAAACTTCGCTGTCACGCCATCGTATTTTTCCAGGCGGGCAGCAACAGCGATCGCATGCCAGTGGTTCGAAACGACATAAACCGTATCTCCAGGCTGGATGATTCGCTCGCCAGCATTATTTTTGAGGCGCCTGCTAAAAATATAGTTCTGCACCGTCGTCTTGGAGTTTTCCTCCTTAAAGATCGATGCCGCGGGCACGCCCTTACTGGCCAATTGCAGCGCCATGGACGAAGCTTCGCAGATCTTGGAACCGTGCGCACCACAACCTCCAGACACCACGATAGCATCCATCGGCCGGATACGGTAGAGCTGCGCAGCAACATCTACCCGCTGGGCCAGTACCTTAGGATCGGCTGAACCTAATAACAATAGGATATTCTTGTGTTCAGCAGCCCAGCTGTTGCCCAATAAAAGTATGGTAAGGATAATTAGACAGCTTAATTGTTTCATCTTATTTCACTTTTGCGCCCATCCAGCTAGAAGAGCGCGGGTTATTATTGATATCTTGTTGCATGCGACTATCGTCCAATACCGGCGTGTATTTATTGGCAAGCTCAAACAGTCCGGATGAGCTTAAACCATAGCTCATGGACGGGTTTTCGGTACCTATGGGCAGGTAATCCGGATTCAGCATGGTCGCAGGTTCAAAGCTTAGCTTTGGAACAATGCTTCCATCAGCAGCATACACCGCTTTCGCTGCAACCGAGTGCTGTATCCGTGGGACGACAGCGATGTTATCTGAATAGGCATCAACATCGGTAGAACTGCCCGCCTGGGTATTGCCCGATACGATCGAATTGATCAAAGTCAGGTTGTTGACATTGCTGCGTCGATAAATTCCACCTCCGGGACCAACAACGGTATTCTTGGTAATGGTGGTACTGATGACGTCTGCCTGACTGTTATCATACAGCATCAGTCCGCCGCCGCCATTGGCTGATGTACTGGAATTTTCAGCCAGCACGCAATTAACAAATATCCCTTTTGATTTTTCACGCAGATAAACACCCGCTCCATAGGATGTATTTGAATTGCCGATCACCTCACAATTATAGAGTGTGATATCCGCGTTTGGATAGGCGTGTACGCCCCCTGCAGTGCCTTTGGCGCTATTGTGATTAAACTGGCTATCGTAGGCAATCAGTGAACCATCGGCGATCCATAGTCCGCCGCCATTATTTCCGCTGTTGCTATTATTGTTGATGCGACAGTTTTCCAATCTGAGCTGGGCACCTGAAAACGCATAGATGCCGGCAGCAAAACCTGCAGTTCCCTTATCTGCGCTCGCTTTATTGTCGACCACATCCACATTTTTGAGCAGGAGCCGAGCCATCCCAATCAACATACCGCCACCTTGGCCACGGCTGAATTTTACGTTATCGATCGTTGTACTGGCACTGCGGTCGGTGGCATTTCCCCCTTTGATGCTGATATTTTCCAGCATAACCTGATTTTCAGGATCCGGGGTTGCCGTCACTGTGACTGTGTGAAACACCGATTTTCCACTGGAAAGCTTCCCCTGAAAGATGGTTTTATACAAAGCCGGATTGGGCTGATCTCCAGGTTTGGCATTGGCCGCGTATCCGCCTATTAGGCTGACATTCTTTGCGATCTCTATGGTTTTATCGGATTCCTCATTCACATCACCATTGCGAATGGTTCTAGTTGGAATATAGGTTCCCTCGGCCAAGAATAGGGTACTGCCTGTCGTTGCTTTTTCGAGTGCCTGATCGAGATCTGTAGCACTACTCCACGAACTGCCATCTCCCTTACCTGCGGGAGTCACATAAAAAACGGGCACTTTTCCGGATTCCTGCAAAATCAAGATCTCCTGCGATACATTATCGTTCAGCCTGAGCAGCAAAGTCGCCGAACGTTCATCCTCCGAATTTTTCGAAACAGAAAACCGGATCTTATTTTTCCCTTTGGGATACACCGTACTATCCAGTTTGATCCAGTCTTTGTCGCTACTGACGGTAATCGTTGCATTCGCCAAGATGTCCAACTGATAGGTATCGGCCCTACTGCCGACCTCCATATAATCCCGATCGACCAGGAGCCGCTGCTCACTTTCGATTTTATCTTTTTTACAGCTCTGTATGCCTAAGGCAGACAAAAGAACCATAAAAATATATAACGATTTTTTCATTATAATCAATGTTTTTTGAACCTACTTATTGTTTTGTGTTGCTATAAATCTGCTGCAACTGACGGTAACATTCAATCAGCTGGGCTGTGGTTTCATAATGACACTCAAACATGAATACACCTTTATATTTAATTTTTTCCAGTGCGGCCAATATGGTATTCCAGTCATTCTGCCCTTTACCATTACAAGGCAGGTAGTGACTTTCCTTTGTTCCATCCCCATCCGCGACATGAAGCGTCTTGACGCGCGGTCCAAAAGCCAAAAGCAGCCGCTCGGGATGTGCAATATGGTTCATATCCACTGCAATGCCAACCTGATCAGGAAAGCGGGCAAAAAGTTCCTGACATTCTTCTACGGTCCGCAGTAGGGGTCGTTCCCGCTCCCCTACCGTCAGCGAAGGCCCGAGCATATTTTCGATGACGAGTTGAAGCCCTGCCCCCGATACCGCCGTGTACAACTCATTGACAGAACGTACCAGCTGCTCCTTGCGGGCGGCGCGTTTGTTGGGCTCAAGGTAATAAGAAGGGTGAAACAGAATCACCTGCGGATGAAGACGGTAAAGACCTTCCAGTAGCTGCAAATGCATTCGCATCACCTGCTGCCGCTGCTGTTCGTCCAGCGTAGAGATATCTATTTTGGCGGAAAAGGGCATATGGATAGACCATACCTTCACCGCAGCTTTTTTCAGTACAATGGCCAACGAATCGCATTTAAGCAACCATTCAGCCTGCGGGATTTTTAAACTGAGGTCTGCATTGACGAAGCTACCGAGCCCTGCAATCTCGATGTAATCCATACCAGCTGCTTTGTCCGCCTTGAGTTTTTCCAATGCTATCTTCCGGATATCGAGCGAATAGCCAACTGCATAATCAGGCCCACCCTGTTTTTGACAGTACGTATATCCTGGGATCAATAGACAACAGAGGATCGCTATAAAAATAAGTTGTTTCATGTTATCGGTATAATTTTTCCCATTCAGGATTTTGTTTCAAATTTGGGTTTAACTTGATATCTTCGATTGGGATCGGTGCATAGTAATCACGTTTTTCATCAAACTTACCCCGTTGATAAAATGGATCAAGTGACCCCTTATTGGCATTCTGTGTATTCGAAACTGGGTCCCAAAGTGTCCGCTGATTGATATTGATCAAGGTGGTCACCGTACCCGGTGCACCCGATGTATTGCCTGTATGGACATATACATCGGCCTTGCCATCCCCTGTAAAATCATAGGCTCCAACGCCAGGAAAATAAACGCCGACAATAGGCTGATTGAGTTTGGATCCAGCTTTCCAGCGCATTAAATCATCCCAGCGCTGCCCTTCGTTGAACAATTCAATCCGTCTTTCGCGCCGTATTTCCAATAGTACTCCCCTGAATGCTCCACCATCGACGTTCGGATACATGGCCAGCAGATAAGGGTCAGGGTTGGCATTCGCTTCCGCTAGAGATAGCATCGGCATCCCCGCGCGGCTACGCAGCTTATTGACGGTCAGGTCAAGGTCGCTTTGGCTGATCGTCCCCAGTTCGGCTTTTGCTTCGGCATTGATCAGCAGTGCTTCTGCATACCGGAATAAGATGACATCGAAATAGGAGGCCGATACGCCCCATTGCAATTTGTCAGGCAAGGCCTTGATCAGGCGATAGCCTGTCGTGGTGATCGTCAAGTTGACAGGCTCATTTGCTGTTTCTCCATTGGCACGGAAGTCTGGCCCCGCAGTTGTCTGTGTAAGCCTTGGATCTCTATTTTGCATTTCCTGATAGAATTCCATGGTCTTGTAACCTGTTCTATCGGTAAAGCGGCTCCCATCCTTCATCAGATAGCTATTGATCATATCTTTGGCGATCCCGTAGGCTCCCGAAGTTGCCGAGGTAAAGGAATAGCCAAGGCCATGCACACGCATGCCCAATTCAAAATCAATGGCAAGGATAGTCTCCACCTGATCCTGATTATTGCGGGCAAACAGATTCCGATAAGCTTGATCTGCTCCCCCCTGGCTGTACAAGGTATAGGCGCCAGAATTCATCAGTTCGGCCGATGCACTGACCGCCGCATTCAGGAACTTTTCATGTCCCGCGATCTGATGGTATTTTCTAAACGTTCCTTCAAAGAGCGCCACCCTTGCTTTCAGCAGCAGTGCCGTGTATTTAGTGATTAAGTTAAGCTGTTTTTCGGCTGGTATATTTTCAATAGCATAGTCCAGATCAGCCATAATGGAATCCATCACCAGCTGCCGTGAATCCCTGGCCTTGAAAAGATCGTCATCTTTGGCAGTCAGCACTTTTCCATACCAGGGCACGTCACCGAAAGTTTTCACCTTATCGTAATAAAAATTTGCTCTAAAAAAACGGGCTATGCCGCCGTATTTCTTTTGTGCCGCAGCGTCGGGCACTTTATGGTAGTTGGCCAGAAAATAATTGATCTTGCGCAACTGGCTCCAGGACCAACCGCCCGAACCACTTCCCACGGGGACAGTTCGATTGCCCTTGATCCGGTCGGCCACCGTAAGGGGGATCATATTGTCCGAACTCCCATCGTTTGTATACCAGGATTCATTGGGCAAAAAAGTGTAAAAATCATTGGTGGCAACCTCCAGATCCTTTGCTGTATTGAAAAAATAAGGTGCTTCTACCTGGTCCTCCGAAGGACGGTCCAAATAATCTTTCTGACA
Organism: Sphingobacterium sp. HSC-15S19; assembly: GCF_050433745.1. NCBI lineage: Bacteria > Pseudomonadati > Bacteroidota > Sphingobacteriia > Sphingobacteriales > Sphingobacteriaceae > Sphingobacterium > Sphingobacterium sp. HSC-15S19. Next base: position 27,458 of record NZ_JBNPWQ010000041.1, on the reverse strand, counting down.
AGCTGCCAGCGATAGTAAGATCAACAGACCAAGTAGTTTATAGCTGTTTGTTGTAAGTTTCATTATCATTGCGTTGTCAAGTATTAAAGCGTAAGCATTAAACCAAAAGAATAGGTTTTACCCATGGGATAGTCCCGTAGCAGCCCCCGCTCCGAGGAATCCGCAGGATCATTGGCACTTGCGGGCGAATTATAATTGATCATTGCACCTGCCTGTTCGGGATCTATATACTTTGTCAGATTGCCAAAGTTCCAGGTCAACAGATTCTCGCCGCTGAAGTAAAAGCGTAGTTTTTCAACTTTATAGCGCCTTGTCCATTGCTGCGGCAAGGTATAGCCCAACGTAAAATTTTTCATCCGCAGAAACCCAACATTGGTCAGGTAATAATCGTTCAGTTCGTATAGCGACCTTCCGCTCTGCAGGGAAGAGTATCCCCGATAGATCTGTGGATACCTGTTCCCTTTCTTGTCCGGGGTCCATGCATTATCTACCAGGTCTTTGCGTACAAAGGAAAGATACGGGCGCTGATAGGATCCCCAGTATAAATCCCCCGTCGGATACCAGTCCTGTTTGGCAACACCAGCAAAAGCGGCCGAGAGATCAAAATTATTCCAGGAAGCGCTCATATTGATACCAAATGGAAATTTAGGCATGGCATTGCCAATGGGTTTAATATCACCGTGGTTGGCAAGCGTGTTGTCGCCTTTGTCGATACGGCCATCACCATTGAGATCTACGTATTTCACATCGCCGCCGCGCAACATATTCCACTCACTATTTTGTGATACGCTCAGAATATCGTTATAGACTTTCGAGAGGGACAATTGTGGATCCTGAAAACTATTCTGATAACTCAATGCTTCCGCATCGGACTGAAACTGCCCGTCGATATGGTATCCCCAGATCTGCCCCAGCACCTGTCCTTCGTAATAGGAGCTCAACAGGCCCTGCGGATTATTATATTTCGTGATAATCCCTTTAAAATTGGTGGTATTCACGGCGATGTTAAAGCGAAAGGGTGAGCCGGCAAGGTCAAATTTGTCCTGGTAGCTTACCCCCACTTCAAAACCTTTATTACGCAAAGCAGCGTAGTTTTCTCGGGGTTCATTAGCACCAAATACTGCTGGAAGCGGCTGCCCCGGAAGATACATGCCTTCGACATCCTTTTGATACCAGTCAAAATTGATATTTAGCTTGTTCTGGATCAGTCCAAGATCAACCCCGAAGTCAATGCTTTTGGTCCGTTCCCAGGTGACGACGTTCGGCAATGGTGCCGGCGTACTCGCGCCGATAAGACGGGAGCCCCCATTTAGCCAAGCCAACTGCTGCACGGTCATCAATTCCTTAAAGGTATTGACCCCTACGGTCTGGTTGCCGAGCTTGCCATATGACGCTCTGAGTTTTAAGCTGGGTATGCTGCCTTTGATCGATTCCCAAAACTGTTCACGATCCAGCTGCCAGCCTAATGAGACGGAAGGGAAAAATCCCCATCGGCTCCCGCTTGGGAAGCGTGAAGAACCATCATACCGTGAATTTATTTCCAGCAGGTATTTATTGTCGTAGGCATAATTAAAACGGCCAAATACACCCTGAATAGCCCAATTTTCAGCCGTTCCGGCCAAGCTATACATGGAGGTCCCCAGCGCCAGGTTGGATAGATCTTCGATAAGGAGATTGTCCATGGCCCCAGCGATACGGTCCCGGTCAAAGGATTCCTGATTGTAGCCCACCAATAATTTGAACTGATGCTTTTGCGCCACATTTTTTTCGTAGGTCGCAAACAGGTTCATCGCATTATACTTGTCTTTCCAGCGATATTCTGTCAGACGGTTGAGCCCTGCAGTTGTATAATTGAGTTTGTTGCCCGAATAGTAACTGAACGGGTTGAGGCGTGTGCTCCGTGAAAAGTTTTCGATGCGGTTGCTATAATCAAAATTTACCTGTAGGCCTTTCAGTGGCTTAAGCAGGACACGAAAAGTATTTGTAAATTCTTCACTATTGCGCACCTCCCAGCTTTTTCCCGACTCCAGTCCTGCATTAGCTCCCTGACCGCCAGTACCCACACCGATATCCGTTGGAATACCGTCAACAAAATTGGGGTAAAAAGGCATCAGATTATACCAGGTGGTTGTACTCCAAAGTCCCCCCAGACCATTGGTATACCCCCCATATTCTTTATCCTTTTCGTTGATAAACTGCGTATTGTTCGAAATTTCCAACCAACTGTTGGGCGTGAATACCAGATTGGATTTCATATTCTGGCGGTCCATATCCGCATCGTCATTGATATTGTTGATTGTTTCCCTTTTGAATACACGTCCGGAGAGATAGGCTTTCAACTTTTCACTACCACCTGAAATGGCGATATTATGGAAATTGGAGGGCTGATATTTTTTAAATAGGTAATCCCACCAGTTGGTCTTATAGAAAAATTTATAGGTTCCGTCTGCCTGCTTCTCATGAAAGGGCGCAATCTCACCTGCAGCCACCATTTTGATCGCTTCCCAGTCCATCGGATTGTAGCGTGTATAGGAACTGCCGTTATAGCCATACAGTGCGGCATCTACTGTTTTCCCGTAGACATAAGGATCAGAGATATAATCGGTACGGGAGGCCGGTGTAGTCCAGGCGAAATTATTGACATAATCCACCTTCACGGTTCCTGCCTTTCCTTTTTTCGTGGTCACCAAGATAACACCAAAAGCACCACGGGCTCCATAAATGGCCGCAGAAGCAGCATCTTTCAGGACGGAAACACTTTCAATATCGTTGGGATTAACCCGGGTAATATTCCCTTCGATCCCGTCGATCAATACCAGCGGGCCACCCTCATTGATGGAATTGAATCCCCGAACATTGACGTCTGGTGTTTTGGATGGATCGCCGTTGTTGAGCTGGATATTCAAGCCCGGCATAAGCCCCTGGAGGGTACCTGCTATATTGGCACTTGGACGCAACGCTATATCATCCGCATTGACTTGCGATACGGCACCCGTCAGATTCGCTTTTTTCTGCACGCCATAGCCCACGACAACCACTTCTTCCATTGCATTGATGGCCGGCTTCATGGTCACATGCAATGTTGACTGCTGTGCCAATGCTATTTCCAGCGGCTGATAGCCGACCATGGTGAATACAAGTATAGCATCACGGCTGCTGACCTGAATCTGAAAGCTGCCATCCTCGCGGCTGAGCGCTTTCTCCCTATTGCCTTTTTCACTGACAGTAACATTGTCCAACGGTCGCCCCTGATCGTCTTTGACAAATCCTTTGACCGGGTAAAGCCGGGGAGCCTCCGTAGCAGACGCTTGGCGAACAGCCTGATCCGTTCTTTTGTTCAAGACAATATTTTTATCCGCTTTGACATAAGATAACTGAAGCTGCGTCAACAGATCTTTCAGGGCTTCTTCAAAAGAGATATTGTGGTAGCTGACGCTGATACGGTCGTCTTTTGCGATCAGCGATTCGTTGTAAAAAATATTGTATCCACTTTGCTTCTGCAGTTCTTTCAAGACAGCACTCACCTTCACATTATTCCGCTTCAGATTGACAGTTTGGCCAAAAGAAAATGCATGCAGCTGCAAATTGGCTGCGAATAAGAGTGGAATTGCTAAAGACAATTTCATAGAAATTGGTATTTTCTGGGATCTTACCGGGCATAATTGCTTCGGTCCGATCAATTTTTTTTTATTAAATTGCATTCGGTTGAGATAAAATTTAACGGTTTTACTATTCATCCATGTCGAGAAAAAGACAAAACTTTCAGGGGCGTTGGCGCGCTCCTGATTGTTATACATGCTTATCATCTCATCAGTGTTAGTTTAGCACATATATCCTCCTTCCTTTACGTTCGAAATGTACGCCACCGGCGAAAGAAATTGTTTTCAATAGTTTATCGATATCTTCATAGCGAGAGATTGTCCCGGAGAAGTGCTGTCCCTTCAGCTGGTCTTCGTAACTGATCTCAACATCATACCAGCGTGCAACCTCGTCCATGACAGTTTGGATGGATGCATTATCAAAAGCGAAATTTCCATTTTTCCAGGCGAGACTATAGAACGGATCCACTTGTTCCTTTTTCACACTCCTTCGGTTTTTATCGAAAATGACCTGATCAGTGGGCGCTAGGACCTGTTCTTTCAAGGCAGCATCAGCAAAAGATAGCTTGACTTTACCTTCTACCAACGTAGTAACAATGTGATCATCAAAACTCTTGATGTTAAAATGTGTTCCTAAGACTTCGAGTGTTTGTGCACCACTTTGCACAATAAAAGGTACCCGTTTGCCTTTAACGTCCATTTTGGCGACTTCAAAATAGGCTTCACCTTCAAGCTGCACGGACCGCAACTTGGTATCAAATTTCACGGGATATTTAATCTTACTACCCGCATTGAGCTGCACAAGACTTCCGTCAGCCATCCTCAGCGTATATTCCCCGCCTCGGGGCGTAACAATGGTATTGTAAACGATGTTATTTGTTGGCGCCAGGTTGTCTTTGAGACTATAACTGATTTGACCGCTGTTATCTTTGGTAATCAAATATTCGCCTTGGTCAAGTACTGTATCAGCACTGAGCAAACTGAGGTCGATCTGTTTTCCATCTTCAAGAATGATCATGGCTTTATCAGAGCCCGGTACGATCGACACATTAGACAGCTGCTCCTTCGGTGGCGTATCCACGTTATAAAAGTTGTAGTAGCCCCATAGCACTGCACCGCAGAACGCCAGAAAGACTGCCGCGACCTGCCACCAACTCCTCCTGAAATTAAAATGTCCGTCTGTAGTCTTTTGGTGAGCAGATGCCGCTGTTGCAATTCGGGGATCAGCCAGTATATTTTCCAACATCCGATGTGGATCAGGGTATGCTGCAGGATGTGCGGGATACGAATTCTCCCGCCAGACTTTCTCCCAAGCCTGAAGAAATACGGGATCATCCATTAATTCCTGAAGAAGTTCCTGTTCTTCTTTACTGGCTTGATCAGCAAGATATTTACGTATTAATTGGCAGTATTGTTCAATTTGGTTCATTCCTTTGGATCGATTTCAACTACATAATCGCGCGAACTCGAAAAAAGTACCAATAGAAAAATATTTTTTTTACGGATTTTAGGTAACCTACTTTTTTTGCCCCCCTGAGATGGCTAATTACAACTACAGAAAAAGAGGTGGCAACCCGAGTTGCTTAGAAAAAAAAGATGGACAGGATTTTATCCAGCTTGAACCGGACAAACTTCGAGGCTAGACTAAGATGATTGCGTACCGTATTTTTGGAGAGGCCTTCCTCATCGGCAATTTCCTGATAAGATTGATCCTCAAACTTGTTCCGTCGGTAAATTGCCTGCTGCTGTGGCGGCAATTGTTCAATAATGGATTCCAGGATGACCTGCAGTTCTTTGCCTTCCAGTTCATCCTGCAGCGAAAAGGAATTTTCAAGCCAAGTGTGCTGAAGCGACTGCAGATAGTTGGACCGGACCAGCGATTTACGGAAATTGGATATGGCCATTCTTTTTGAAATAGCAAATAGAAAGGGGAAAATGGCTTCCGGACCGGAAAGCTGCATCCTCTTTAAATAAAATTCAATAAAAACTTCCTGTGTAACTTCCTCCGCATCACTATCACTTTTACAGAGCTGCCTCACTTTAAAATAGATAATTGGCTGGTAATAATTAAACACAATACCAAAAATAGACTGATCTCCAGCTTGTAATAAGAGAAAATCATCCATTGATATGGCAATATGGTTCAGTCCAGCTATCATGAATTCGGTATATTTAATTGATGCAAATTAACCTAACAGATGTTAATTTCATATAAAATTAACATTAATATCCATAATTTCATGCTCAGTCGCCGTATAAAAAAAGCAGCACTCTCCATGCTACAGATTTGGCTAATTTCCTAATTAAACAACTTTTGATGATACGTTTGTTTGAAAATTGCCGTTTATTGCAAGCGTCTATGTATTTCGATAGTGATTCTGAAAATGGCTCAATATCTTATTTCCTCAGGGTTTTAATGGCCTGCCTATAACTTGATTTGGCAGACCACTAGCTATAATGTTAGCTTTTGCTGATTTTGAAACTGGACCTTCAGCTGCCATAGCAAATGTAGATACGGCGATTAAAGCTACTGCTGCGAATGTTTTTAATACGACCCTGGCCTAAAAACTCCATGGATGGTAGAAATGAGGAGGTAAAAATATTTACCGATTACAAAGCATTATTTTATTTCTAAATTCAGATTTTGAGGATGAGTGGTCTTACTTTGATCATACAAATCCGTTATTTCGATTTTCATTTAAAGACTTACTATTTACCGCACTCACTTTTGGACAGCATTATAGCGTGAAACTAAATGAGCGGAATGAGCAATTTAAAGAATTTAAGCATTCAGGAGATCATGAGCTATGGCCATTTATAAGCAAAGAACAATACGAACAGCAATTGACTAAGCAACCATTTTTAAGGGGCATAAATTCAGTAAAATCCAATTAAGGGAGTAAATTATATCCGTACTCAAAAATATTAGATTCCTAATAAGTAACTTTACTTAATTACGCTTTTTAGGGGGTTCGTTATCTTTTGAAAATTGATTTATATTAAACTTATCTTCAATTCTTTTGACACTTTTTAGAAGATCTTCCCATGTTAGACTTTCTCTCACTATCATATTTTCACGCATGGTTTTATAATCCGCTGCCCACTCTTTTATTACCTCGTCAGTCGGAAGGATACTTAACCTCCCTTTTCGATGCAAAAACATCCTTCAGAACAATACACACCCACCAATCTTTTTCAATAACAAAAGCTGGCAATCCCATTATATTGCTCAATTGATCCAATACAAGCCTCTTTTGTTCTGTCTTAAGATTTAACCACATAATTTTAGGATTGGTAAAGCTTAGTTATTTCTTTCTGGATCCATACTGGAGCATATTTCAACTGAGAATCAAGAATTTGTTTTTCTATCTTTTTGACTGAATGTTTGATCATGCTTAAGAATTCTTCAGAAAGTCCCTCTTGACCTTGTTCTTTAAAAGCTGAAACAACCAACTGTAATAAATCATCTTTTATCGCAAAGCTTTTGGGTACAGTACGTTTAAATTTGATTGTACGCTTACCTATTTCAATATCCCGCTGTGAACCATCTGTTAGATAAACGGCTTTTAGCGGCACCTGCGTAGTCAGCCCTAATAAATACAACGCTAATACACCTGTCGGAGCAATACGAGCTTTGTCTCGCCTTGCAATTTCTTTAGCAATTTCTTCAACACTAGGATATATTGTACCCAATAAAGGCTCCTTTTTAGGTTTAATATAAATACCATGAGCCAATCTTTCAATAAGTCCATCATTCTCCAGGCGGAAAAGTGTCAACCTGATATTCTCTGGTGTCCCATAATTCTTAAAATCATCTGCGAAAAAAAATTCGCCGCGAGAAGACTTAAAAATCTTTGTTTCTATCTTATTTCTAGATGTTTCCGACATTAAAAATAATCTAATATGTAACAAATTTAGTAAATATTTGTTACAACAAAACAATCTATCGTATAGTATTTACCTTCGATTGCGCCAAATTAAGTGGTATGTAGGAGCAAGCACTTACAACTATTTCTTTCCCTAATCCTTTCCCTAATCCTTTCCCTAATCTTTTTCCTAACTTGAAGTTCCTGTCATTTACAGTCAGATCTTCGGGCATTGACCTCTCCTCTAAAAACTGGAGCATTTAAAAATAGAGAATTCAGTCTTGAATTAAATTTCACATCACGAGTCTCGTTTTAGCCAGAATTGAACAGTGCGGAGTGTACTTTTTAAACAACTTACCTAATTGTAACAATATCAGAAATACCGTTTCGTAAACTATCTTATTCAACCATAAAATAACAATGAATTCAACGCTAACAGTCAATGTAACGTCACTAACGTATGGGATGGTTCAAAAGAATGAAAACAATACTATCGTGGTGCCATAAAAAAGATAGGAGGAAATAATTTTTCATGAAGCTTATCATCCGAAAAAACATGCATATCCATCATGATTTATTTCATCCAACAATAATTGCAGATTAGTACTCTCGGGCTTCGGTTCATAAGCCTCCCATTTGCCCGATCTTCGCATCCAATAGAGTTTCCAAATTTTAGATGCTTTCACAAAGCGAAGCTTTGCAAACGGTAATTCTAAAATATTCGATGGGTCATTCCATTGTGGTCTAATTTCAAACAGTAAAGCCGTTTGTCCATCCCACGAATAACCAAAATCCAATTTTTTGCGCACTTCTACATCTTTCGGTCTTCTGGAATCTATAAAGCTTTTCAACTGAATTTCAATCATTAAAATAAGTTCTTTTTTATCCATCATCATTACAAATTTAAAATTATCGGCTTATTCTTCATCTCATACCAATCATCTAACATACTTTTTTGAACTAAAACCTTGATCGGCAATCAACGAGTAACGCACATTACATGACAAAACAAAAAAGCCAGATCTCAAGACCTGGCTTCTAAACTAAACTTAAACATATGATTCACTAGTGGTCTGTAGCCTGCCTGAGCTGACAAACCACTAGTTGTTGGATACTACTTATACGAATTGATCGATTTAGATACTTTCCAGTCATTGCCTACACGCTCCAAAGTAACTAAATCAGTCTTGGTGAAATTCTCAAATTTCAACGTCACTTTAGCCACCATATAGTCTGCCGATTCCTCGATGATAGCTGTGCTTACTGTACAGTTTAGCTTTTCGCCTTTTTGTTTTTTCAAGGATTTAACCACTTCGCTACGGCTGTTAGACTGCGCATTGGTAGCTTGGATCTTTTGATTGAAATCAGCTGAGAATAAATGCTCTACTCCTGCTGATTCTCCTTCAGTCGTTACCGCAACATAATGCTCTAAAGCGAAATCTGCGATGGAAAGGTTAACCTTTGCTTTTGTTGCTTTTGCTCCAGGTCCTTCAGCTGCCATAGCGAAAGTTGATACTGCGATTAAGGCTGCTGCGGCGAATGTTTTTACTAGCGTTTTCATAATGTCTTTTTTATATTGTTAGTTCTGTTGTTCTTACTGTTGTTCTTATTTGTTGACTCAAAACTACAACACAATAGGCCCTTAGCCTACGGGCTTTAGACTAATAGACGGGAAAACTCGGTGAATGGCGGGAATAGAGAGGTGAGCCTGCTTCGTATCAGATTCGCACCACGTTCGGATCAACTACAGATAATGTACAAACACCCAACAGACCTTGTACAGTCTCTGAACAGGGAAACACTGTTCAGAGACTAGTCAACAATCGAACCCTACATGTTCTGATCCGAAGGCTGTACGAAGCAGGTACGAACAAGACCCCTATAAAAGTTATTTAAACCCATCCTCGAACAATAGATTTTCATAATTGCTAAAATCAGAGTTTTATATTTTACAACATGGACAAACAGAACCCGCTAACCATAATAGTCCAGGCCGAACTATAGTGATCGATGGATGTTGAACGGATGAGCCCAGCATTCTCTTTACAAAATTGCAGGTCTAAATAAAATTACTAATTGTTGGGGAATCAATTTATAAGCTTTCTCCATAGCTGAATTATAGAATATAAGCCATTTTCAATCATCCTGACTTTCAATCATATCTCTAATGCTATTCGACCGGTCAATTATTTTTAGCCAATTTTCTTTTGCAAATTCCTCTTTCATGGTAAATATCCTGTTATAAAAAAAATCACTCCAATAAAACTATTTCAAATCGACAACTGTTCTTACTATACAAAACGGCTACAAGCTACCTTTCGAAAGAAAGGTTCAACATAAAAATTGGCGTCGTACAGTGAAAATCCAATAGTCTTTAAAAACATTGGATGACGAAACAAAAAAGAGGAAACGATAGGAAACATAAAAATTACTGTACAGATAAACGCTAAGAGAAAGGGTCTGATGAGAATCAGGCCCTTTTGACGTAAAAAAGCCAGATTCATAAAATCTCAATATTTTTCACAAAAAATAATTCGTCATTTTTTTAGCATCGATTTTATTATCATGCAAATATTGGAAAAAGCAAAAGGGAAAACCATTGCCCAAAAATCTCTATTATTATGATACTTCTGAACAAATACAAACAGATCCCCGCCATTTATCTGCCAAAGCAGGAGCATTAAAAAGATATAGGCAATCAGAAAAGATAGTATATAGCTAACATATTCTTTCAGCGAGCGTACCAGCCTTTTAAATAAAAAGACAAACGATATCATGATAAAAAACGTAGCTCCCTGAAGAATAAAATATTGAAAAAAAGATTAACTTGATATGCTTTAACTAGATTTTGATGGTAATATAATTTCTCCTATTTAATCCGATATCTTCCAATCAGCCTTTTCATAAAAAAAATTACAGGTATCATCCAATACAATATTGATCTTATTTCCAACTTTTTTTATTTCTAACTCATTTGAGACCGTCCCACCTGAATTGCTTAAAACTAATAGTGTTCTAAAAAACTTATATTCTATACGATATTCCCCATTTCCCCAGTAAGAACTTCTATATTTATTTTCATCAAGCAAAGTAAGCATATCATCGCTTTTCGGTAAATCCCCCATAGCAGTACATTCGTGATATTTAAAATAATATTTCCCTATAATCATAGAATGAGTAATTAACCGTGAATATACAATTGCCAAAACCAATAAAAATACAATAAATAAGAATGGCCAATTTTTAGTTTTTTTCACTCTTAAACCGACATTATACTGTTGATCATTATTGAGTTGCATAAATTAAAACATGTTAATATGATCAATTATTGCTCACAGTACCTATAGGTTTTTTGATCAGAAAGCCTATTTAGATATAATCTTCTTTCGCCATAATAGCTATCAATCCGGTTAATTACAGCGATTGGGGAGTCAATAACCAGCCTGCTATAAATGGTATCATTCCGTACGAAATTATACGTATCATTAAACACAAGGATATCCTGCAGGTCACTATTATCGCCACAATTTTTCCAAATGGAATTTGTTAAACTCTTGTTTTTGCAAGAAAAAAGCAAAAAGCTTGGCCCCAAAATAACAAGGAGAAATTTTAGTCTCATCGTAAAACTACTTTGCATAATATGTACGCTAGCAATAATACATAATTTTCTAAACTATTTCAGCCTCCAATTTTGCAGAGAAGTCTTCTACTTACCTCAGACTTGAAAACAACATAAAATAGAAAAAGCCACACCTCACGACATGGCTTCACAACTTATCTATTTGTAAGGGATGGCTCCTAATTTATACGAACTGATCGATTTGGAGACTTTCCAGTCATTACCTTCGCGCTCCAAGGTAACTATGCGCTACGCCTGCTGATTCTCCCTCGGTCTTTACCGCAACATGGTGTTCGAAGGCAAATTCAGCGGTGGAATCCAATTTCTAACAGATTAATTTTGAAAGCAGGATTCAAACTAATATATTAGTTATAAAACTAAAAAACTAGTTATGAAGATATTTTTCACGCTATTCCTACTTATAATTAGCGACTTAGTCTCAGGACAAATCACAACGCAAAAATTATTTGATCTCAATGACCAACTTTTTAAAAAGCATCCAGAAAACTACCAGATAGCTATCCAGGAATTCAACAAGCTAACAGTGGATAGCATGGATGCAAGAACGAAATCTCTTTTTTATCAACTCCAATCTACCTATCATTCTTTTATCGGCAACTATGATAGCTCCAGATTTTATTGGGATCAGCAATATGTCCACGCGCTCAAAAACGATGAAATAAAATATGATAGCAAATTTTATAAGCAGCACGACTTTGTCGATGCCAGAAAGTTCATCCTAAAAAAGGCCAAAAATGAAAAAGTAGTCATGATCAACGAAGCTCATAATATTCCCTATCATCGCACATTTGCAGCTCAATTATTAAATGGGTTTCGCAAATTAGGTTTTAAATATTTAGCTATTGAAGACCTTGCTGATCAAAACATTAACACGACACGAACCGTTACAGATACAACAGGCTATTATAGCCATGAGCCCCTTTTCGCAGAAATGATCAGGGAAGCATTGCGACAAAATTTTGTATTGATAAATTATGACGCCAACAATACAAATAGTAATCGCATGCGCGACTCATTACAAGCCGCCAACCTAGCAAAATTGCTAAAAACTGATCCTGATGCGAAACTGCTTGTGTATGCAGGATATGACCATATCCATGAAAATACACGAACCAACTGGAAAAAAATGGCTCAGTTCTTTAAAGAAATGACCAATATCGACCCCTTAACAATATCACAAACTCGACATATTGAACGATATTATTCCCAATTTGAAACGGACGAATTCCTTACCGTAAACAAGTTTGTTTCGTTTAGCTTTAGCAAACCTGTCGTCGCTTTAAAAAACGATACAGCCTGGCATGATGACTTTGTGGATATTTCACTTTTTTACCCCCGCTATCTAACTCCAAATAGTCGCCCTGAGTACTTATCAGATAATAATCTTACAAAGTCGGTACAGCTAGATACGCAAGGACAAAAAGGGCTTTTTGTTCAAGCTTATTATGCAGACGAAAAACAAGGACATCGAATACCAGCAGACCAGCTTTTCATCAAAAAAACAAGGGAATTTCTATATTTAAGGCCTGGCAACTATATTCTTGAATTTAAAAACACAAATGATCAGATTGTAAATACAAAAAGAGTAAGTGTTCGTAAATAACAATCAAAAAGCCAGATTTCACGATCTGGCTTCTAAACTAAACTTAAATAGATGATTCACTAGTAGTTAGTCTTTTGTTACTGGCAAACCACAAGTTGTAAAGTTCTATTTATACGAATTGATTGATTTGGACACTGTCCAGTCATTACCCACACGCTCCAAGGTAACTAAATCTGTTTTGGTGAAGTTCTCAAATTTCAAGGTCACTTTAGCGACCATATAGTCTGCCGATTCTTCTAAAATGTCTGTGCTTACTGTACAGTTCAGCTTCCCTCCTTTTTGCTTTTTCAATAGTTTAACTACGGCACTACGGTTGTTAGACTGTGCATTGGAGGCCTGGATCTTTTGATTGAAATCTTCTGCGAATAACTCCTCTACTCCTGCTGATTCGCCCTCCGTAGTTACCGCAACATAGTGATCGAGTGCCAAGTCTGCTGTGGAAAGGTTAACGTTTGTTTTTGTTGCTTTGGCTCCAGGTCCTTCAGCTGCCATAGAAAATGTGGATACTGCGATTAGGGCTGCTGCTGCGAATGTTTTTACTAGCGTTTTTTCTCGAAATTATTTGTTTTTTATTTGATGATAAAGCTATCATGAGTGCCTTTTGAATACACTCATGATGGTTCATAATGTCTTTATTTTGTATTGTTAGTTTTTCATCTAAATAATTTGTTCTTCAAGTGTGATGAAGCTATCATGAGCATTTCCGTCGATGCTCTTGATGGTTTTTGTTCTTATTTGTTGACTCAAAACTACGACACAATACGCCTCTAGCCTACTTGCTTTAGACCAACAATCCGGAAAACTCGGTAAATGGCGGAAATGGTGAGGTGAAGGTTAGCAGTAGATTTTTAATTAAAAATAATATTAAATTTAGATCTTTACTGATAAAGCATTCAATCTTAAATTCTTCTCAAAATATGGTTAATAAAAATGTTATTAGTAAACTATCAGATAGAGAACTCGAAAAATATATAGAACCAGATAGTCGATCTGTTTCAAATGCTGTAAAATATGCCTACGAGATTCTACAGGAACGTGGGCGAACTTTTACTCCTTCCGAAACAGCACGAATCGAAGCTTTAATTGCCAAAAAAAACGATAGTGAAAAAATAGTGGACAAAGGATGGGACAAAGGGCTCACAGAGGACGTAAACGCTATTGAACTATATACAAATACACTTATTTGGATGCTTTCCGTAATATTTGGTGTCTTTTTTGGTGGTGTACTTCAAGTGCTAAATTTCATAAAAATAAAAAATATAAAAGGAGCTGTTATTACTACTTTTTATAGTATTATTTATATAGGCATTCAACTAATTATTATAAATTATATTCGAAATAATTATCCTGAAATGAGCCAGAATATATTTTATGTTAACTTCATCCTCTCGGGCATAGGTGCAACTGGTCTATTTTTTATCAGACAACAAATGTTTCCTAATGATCTACAGTATAGAGCCAAATCTTCCATTGTACCATTAATTGCATCACTAGGAATTTCTATTGCGCTATTCTATTTATCTTAAAATAATAAGTGCCATATCTTCTAACAAATTGACTTAATGGGGCGAAGTTTAAGGCTCGATATATTCATGGTAGCATTTTTTGATGTACAGGATAATATCATAGTCGGACATGTATTTAGCGGCGTCAATATTCGGACGGTACAACTGCATGAAAGTTTGTAGAGAATCACCTTTAAGGCCCGTCAAATTTTGAACCTTACGCTTCGAAAAGGTATTATCAAGATACTGTTCTTCTTCTTCCTTTATCAATTTCTGTTGGAGCTTGGATTGAGGGGTCCTATTTTTCCCTAACATAGAAATAACAGAAAGCACATCAATACTAATCAGCGAGGCGGTACTATTGCTAGCTTGATTAGGGTGTCTCGGGACATTTGAAGAATAATTTTTGCTGATGAAAATGTCTTTAAATTTGGGTTTGCTATAATTGAAAGTCTTGGCAAATTCTTCCCGAAACTTTAAGGAATCAGCCTTATAATTTCCTAAAGAATTGATCTTGACTTCATCCAACAATATCGTTGTTTGCTTCATATATATGACCAAATTATCAAGATTGCTATTATCAACTATATATTTTTCCTCGCGATATCCTATTGAAGAAAAGGTAATTGTATCTCCAAGCTTAATGCCTGGCAATATAAATTTGCCATAGCTATCGGAATAGGTGCTGCGTGAAGCTACTTTGATCGAAACACCTATAAGAATATCACCCGAATACTTATCTTTAATCGTGCCTTTCAGATCTTGTGCAGAAGATAAGTTTGCGATAAAGAGCAATAGCAACAACAACTGCAGTCTACTCATTTTCAATTAGTTTTACAATAAAAATATTATAAAACCAAACATCTAGCAATGTTATTAACTCTTTTTAACGCGCGACGCTTAGAGGAAGGAGTAAACTATAGCGACACCACTCGGATTTGTACACTTAAAGACATCCCTATCCTGACGTATCATGGAACGGATAACGAAATCGCCATACACGAAACAGAACGTATAGCCGAATCTCTAAAGAAGTGCAATGTAAATATGATCTTTCACCGCATCGCAGGTGAAGGTCACGGCACCCAATACCTTTATGAAACTGAGCCCTGGATTTATGAGTGGTTGCTGATACAAAGGAAGACGTCGAATAATAACACGCCCATCAAGAAAATTTCAAATAATTGAATTTATCGTATTGTTTTAAATAGCGTAGTTCATTATTTTTATGGAGATACAAAATTTAACAAAGGCCATATAAATGAGATATCAAGACATGGGTATCAGAAAAACACTTTAACCTTTAAATTATACCATGGGAATGACACAAAGCTATCTACGTGTAGATAACGAAACACTTAATAACTTTATCGCAGATAGTAGACGTTTAGAAGATATTGCATTCAAACAAAATAATATTGATAGCGAAAACTTTCTGTATTTAGATAAAGCTTGGGAAGGCATTTTTTTCCTAATTACTGGACAAAGCTTGGCAGAAGCAGTTGAAGAAGAAGCACCGCTTTTAGGTATACTTATGGGGCCTACAGAAATTGACCCCGATCAAGATATGGGTTATGGCCCGGCAACATATAGTACAGCTGAACAAACCAAAGAAATATATAGCGCGATAAAAGATCTTACAAAGGAAGAGCTTTCAGCAAACTATAATCCGAATAAGATGATAGAAGAAGGTATCTACCCTGACATCTGGAAAGATGATGAAAATGCCTTGGAATATCTTCTCGATTACTTCGATGATCTCAAAATCTTCTATAAAAAAGCTGCGGAGAATGGAGATGCTATGGTGATGTATTTGAGTTAAAAATAATTAGGTTTTATTCAAAACTTAGAAATAACTTATATTGACAACAACTCATGTGAATTAATCAACATGAAACAATTAATATTTACTGTCCTTTTCGCATCATTATTTTCGTTAGGTTATGCCCAGACTACAGTGCAGCTCTCAAAGACATCAAAAGGAGCACCTATTATATTGATAGCGTACAGATAGGAAAGAGAACTGTTTGAGAAGTTTTTGAGGTGAGAAATATTCTTGAAAAAATGAAGTTAACAAAAGCAAAATTAATCACTAAAGTCAAGGCTCCTTTAGCGACATTGGGGTACCTCTATTTTAAAGACTCTATATCTAGCGCACAAGGATTTTTTTCAAAAAAGCTAGAAAACGGTTTTTATTTATCCTTAGGACTAACAATTGACAGGTATATGGAGAGTGAGTTTACTGGATGTTTTTATTATTCCAAAACAACCCGATGGGCTTCCGTTTGGGGTGATATTCCAACAGAAAGTTATGAACGTCCAGGCTTCTTAATGTCAACAGAAGAACGGAGGATTTATTTTGACACTGAAAATGAACAATTCTGTGATTATTGGTGGGATGGTTCTGATGATTCGTCGGTCGCTTCTTTTATTGAAGTCATCAAGCTCACCGAATCGAGATTGTATGAGGACCGATTGTTGACAAAAAGGATTGAAGATAGCCTCAGCGTGTCACAACTGAGAAATTACGCCGATGAAGTAAAGAAATTGGTCTCCGACATCGAAAAACTGAATTTCACTTATTCTTATTTACCAGACAAAGAAATAGATGGAATACCGATGCAGTGGTTTAAAGCTAGTGAATATATCTTAAAAGAACAGAATGGTATACTCAATAAGAATACGGTTAAAAATTTAGCGTCTGATGCTTTTATTCAACGTACAATCGACAATCTGTCAGCGATAGGAACCCGCTAGCCATTATAAGCGTTAACTTGCGGAATATGGGCGAACAAGAATGACATTAGAATAACCAAGATGTTCATACAGTTTAAATAAGTCAACCCAATTTATAAAAAAAAATCACTCCGATAAAACTATTTGGAAATGGCAGTTGTTCTTACAATACAAAACGGCTACAAGCTACCTTTCAAATGAAAGGTTCAACATAAAAATTGGCGTCGTACAGTGAAAATCCAATAGTCTTTAAAAACATTGGATGACGAAACAAAAAAGAGGAAACGATAGGAAACATAAAGATTACTGTACAAATAAACGCTAAGAGAAAGGGTCTGATTTAACATCAGGCCCTTTTGACGTAAAAAAGCCACATCTCCCGACGTGGCTCTACAACATATATATTTATTTGAAATCGCTCTTATTTATACGAATTGATTGATTTAGATACTTTCCAATCATTCCCCACACGCTCCAAGGTAACTAAATCTGTTTTGGTAAAATCTTCAAAACAAAAAAAGACCTTGATCATAGGTCCTTTAAGTCTTTTAAGAAGAAATTTTGAAAAACACAATCCCAATCGTTAGAACCATAAACGAATAGTTCCAAATTAACTAATTTAAAATTTTCAATATTTCCAATGAACCCAATCCCGATTTCCAATCCTTCTGTTATTATGATTTTATCAACTGAGAGAATATCTTCGGAAATTGGGAGAATATCATTTTCATCATAATATTTTAAGAATACGTATTGCCCCATACCGGTACATTCTCTTTCACCTACATATATTTTATCAATATGAGTATACAAAACCGGGTATTTCTCTGCTAAGGCAAAAAGCAGAGCCATTTCAAAAACTGTCAATTTGTTCATTACAATCCTTTTTTACTAAAAGCTGATATTTCTATGTGTAAAGTCTCCTAATTATCAAGCCTGAAAACAATCAATTTGATATATATATTTATCAAATTCGAATTCAATGTCTACATATTTTTTTAGAATTTCAGATTCCGCTATATTAATATCATAAGGATTGTACATTAAAGGATCTTCAATCGGAGGTCTAAAAGTCTCCTTCAAAAGATCTAAAGGTATAAAGTCTATATTAAATTCACCAATAAGCCTCTCATCTCTTCTATCAAACCAACTAATAATACGCCCTATTTTCATAAAAAATCAATTATTTCGCAATTTCAAAGTTCTTGTACATGAGTAAAATCTCGCTCTATAAGTCTAAATTTTGAATTATCTAGCTTGTATATGGAGTGTTTATAATCCGTTGGTGATGGAAAATCTATTAGCTCTTTATTTTTGTTTAACTTCCTCCGCTTTATAAATATCTTCGAAGCTAAAGCTACTTCCGGTTTTATATCTAATAATTTCTCAGCACTTTTATGTATTCCAATAATCCTACCTTTTATTTGAACTCCGAGGATCTCTTTTGAATTGCCCAACAGATAATCGTATAATAAATCCCTTCCCATGTAGAAGATATTTAAAGTAGAATCAGCTTTCTCAAAAGAGACAACCGCATCCAAATTGAAGATACTCGAATTTACTTCAGTTATTTCTTTAAAAAAAACTTTGTCAAGTTGATCATTGTTGTGCTCAATTACTGGAAAAATAACATTGGATTGAGATTTCACCATAAAGCATGAAAAGCAAAGCAAAACTAAGATGTGGATTTTAAGGGTATATTTTATCTTTATCATATTGCGCATAAACTTGGTTATAAACTCTGAATAATTTTAAAATGGTTCGTGGAAAATATCTGCTCATTGCTTTAGAATAAACTCCTCAATTTATTGCAAAAATGACAGAATTTGAAATACTATTTTGACTTTTCTGGATATTAATATTTCCTATATTTCAACAATAAGGGAAAGCTCAAGGAAACACATTTTTTTGCAATAAGAAATAGGCCTTCCATTTTTCGGAACCTGTTTGGGACAGTAAATATTGAACAAGATACTCTTAAAATTACTGAAATGGAAGCTATATTTAAATAGGAAATTACGGAAGGCAATGCAGCATAACATTAAAACTTATGCTGGGGACGGGTTTTTATTTATACAAAAGTTATTAAGTTCATTCGGTTATAAAGCCAGAAGTCCAGTTATCCTTATCTATTTTATATTCTGATATCTCAAAACCCGCTGTATGATCCCGGAAACCTTCTACTTTGGACATTCTTACTAACGCATTTTCAGCAAGTTCCTTGGTACTGTAAACTCCTATCAATTTTACGTCTTCTCCTCCATCTAATGATTCGTCAAAGTGGGTGTGCCATAGCAAAAATACATTCTCCATATCATTGATTATTTATTTTCATCATCATTTTTATTAACTCCAATGCTCATTTTGGCAACAATCCTCTAGATTACTTACAATATCAAAAAGAAAATCTTTACTATAGAAATTATAGCCTGTACTTCCCTTGTTTTATTTCCCTTTCAAATATTTTCAAATTTGCTTTTGCAATAATTGACCCGAGTTTAGCCCCTCTTTTATATAATGCGTAACTCATCTTTAAATCTTGCTGAATCCCTTCGCCTCTTTCATAAAAATCCGCTAGGTTATTATAAGCCTCTGCATAACCACCATTGGCCGCCTTTGTATACCAATAGATACATTTCTTTGGATTGTATAATGGATTATTAACACCTAAAAAATTAATTGAATCAAACTGTTGCGCATAATCATATTGACCTTCCGGATTACCGCTATAAGCACTTTTTTTTATGTGATCAAATGCCAGCCAATATAATTTGTACTTTTCTTCGGAAGAGAGAGAAGAAGGATATTCTTGTATCTTCCGACTAATTTCTTTCGCAATTTCAAAGTTCTTGTCCTTTCTCAAAATCTATGGTTTATTTCTTATTTCCCAATGGGCTCTCTCTGGATTACCAATAAGGGGATTCCTAATTTTAAGCCAACACAATTTATAAAAAAAATCACTTTGATAAAACTATTTCAAATTGGCTATCGTTCTTACAATACAAAACGGCTACAAGCTACCTTTCAAATGAAAGGTTCAACATAAAAATTGGCGTCGTACAGTGAAAATCCAATAGTCTTTAAAAACATTGGATGACGAAACAAAAAAGAGGAAACGATAGGAAAAAAGAAAAATTACTGGCAATGTTGTGCCACAGGTCAGACTGCGGCACAACATAAATGTTAGTTATTTTTTGTTACGAAAAGATCATCAGCCCCCTCATTGATAGGGATATACAATCTTTCCCAGCTTTTTGAATGAACCATTTCCCAGCTATGCCCAGTACCTTTCAAATCTTCAGCCAAAAGAATCGTTCCAGGTTCAATTAAAAAAGTTGAACCATCGCTGACTTTAAATTTGATTTTACCTTTCAGCGTAACCACGTATTGTCTTCTTGGAGCTGGATGAGCGTTTTTCTCCCATTCTTCTGTTTTATTGCTTGTCCAAAATGTACTCGTATTGGCGTGTTTCAATGTTGGAATAAAGCCTTTTTGAAACGAGCAGGTTCCATCCGGATTGTTGATCAATCGCACTGCAGGCATTTTACCTTCGGCTTCCACGTTGACCTCCTTAATTTTTCCATGACCTTCTTGCGCTTTCACAGCGGTTAAGCTTGATGCTGCCAATACGCAAGCAATAGTTAGTTTGGATATCATTTTCATTTTGTAATGTTTGAAATTATTATTTTGTTGTTTTAATTTTAGAATTCATAAACCGTATCGTGCACCATCATCCGTTCAAAATAAGGTTTGTATTTAGCGACAAGGGCGAGGTGCCCCGGCAGTTTACCATAAGCCTCTAGTTCCTCCAATGTCGCAAATTCCATGGACGCATTGTAGGTAAACGAGTTGTCCAATACCGCTCTTGGGGAAGAAGCAGCTGGCTTGCCATAACGTACATTTTTGACATAGGGAAGCTTTTTAAGACCTTCAAAAAACTGTTTAAACTCTTCTACCTGTTCAGCAGACAAATCAGGTTTTAGCCAAAAAAGCAAATAGTGGAAATACACTTTTTTTGTTTTCGCTTTTTTCTCTTTTGCCATCAGTGAGGTGGCCGCAAAGCTCATTACGCCAGCAGTACCTAGTGTAAGGATAAAATCTTTTCTTTTCATGTTATTGCTATTTAATTAAAATCAATTCTATATTTAAGCACAAATGCCCACTTGTGATCTGTTACCACAGCTTGATCCGCAGCATTTAAATTATAGATCGGACGATTTTGCGCATCAAAAGTCAGCCGGCTGCTATTACCGTGCATCAGTAGCGAGATACCTGCATCATAAATTAGACTTTTGTCTTTCAATGCCTTGTAGTCCCCTACTTGTACAGAAACCGCTGGCTGCAGCTGTAAATTATGTTTGGATGGATTGAAATAAGGGAGTGTACCGCCGACCTGTGCGTAAAATGTATTTCCCGTGCCAGCATTTGGCAAGCTATTTCCCGCACCATTCAGGCTTGCATTGGCCGCATCGATACCTGTCGCGGGGTTGTTTGTCCCTGCAAAGCGGAGATAGTTAGGACCATAATCGCTGTGCATGGCCATACCATAGGCACTAATCGAAGTTCCTTTCTCTTTGTCGATGGGCGCGTCATAGATGATATCCGCTGCAAAATTGCGCATATCGTCATTTTGGGTCATCTGCCGTTCATCCAGATGCCAAAGGGCATTGTGCATATACTCAAATCCAGCCCCTATGCTGAGCACATCTTTTTTACCGAGGTATGTACCCGAATTGAATGGCGTTTCGTTACTCTCTTTATCGTGAAATGCGTAGCGGAAGTAGCCTGACACATCTTTTTGTGCTTCATTTTTGCTGAAGGTGGCTTTATTTAATTTTGGATCAGCACTGGCGGCTGAATATGGATCAGCCAGTACCACCCGATAGTCAAATTTTCCAAACTGCCCTTTTGCATAGATGCTCATTTCACGTACGACCATATCAGTCGCCCCAGTATTGGATGTCGCATACAGAGGCAAGTCGTAAAGCAGCGTATTGAGCGGTCCTGTTGTAAAACGGGAAAGACCGCGCCAAGTCGAACGGCCGCCACCGATCGCAAGTTTGGGACTGAAACTATATTCTGCATAGGCATCCAAGAGATCCATATACGTATTAGTTTTGCTGTTGACGTTTACGTTGGTAGGCCCCATCTGTAATACAAACAGTAAATTTTCGGTAGGCTTGTAAGTCATCTTTGCCCTAATACGCCGCAAAGAAAGATCAGATACATTCGAAACGGACTCGTTGTTTACCAAACTCCCCGGATTGAGCTGGCTATATCTCGCCCACAGCTCAGCGTACCCGCTGAAGCTGATATAACGTGTATGCTCCTTATTTAAGAAATGAGTAAGTTTTGGATTTCCAAAATCATTGGTTTGCGCCTCGGCGAGCTCTGCGCTACCTAGTCCCAAACTGAGGAACAACGCCAAGGTAAGCTGTTTTTTATTCATGATTCAACCTAATTTTGTTTTTTTGATAAGTCAAAATTAGGCTGAATATGGAGGTGATATTATTAGAAAACCATTAGAATTTTTAGCTTATTCAAGCCCCTTTGGATAGACCAGTTTAAGTTTGACTGAAAACACAGTCCCTACATGGAGAGTTGAATTAACCGCTACGGTACCCTGATGCATCTCAATAATCCGCTGAACAATTGAGAGACCGATGCCATGTCCCTCTTTTGAAGGCGTACCCGCCACACGGTAAAACAAGTCAAAGATATGCGGGATATCCTTGCTGTCTATTCCGATACCATGATCTTTTACCTGCACCTGCGCTACGGTTTTATTTCTGGAGAGCAGTACCTGGGCATGCCGATCTGCACTATATTTACAGGCATTCTCGATCAGATTAGAAAAGGCTACTTTCAAGAGGTAGGCATTTGCAGATACCAAGATTTCCTCTTCGTCGATTGCAGCATTAGCATCAAAAGAGATGCTTACCCGATAGTCTTTATTTTTCTCTAAGACCACCAACTTTGCTTCAAGCAGTATTTCATCCAGTCTGATTTCTTCAAAATTTACCTGCGAACTATCGTAGTTTGCTCGGGCAAAATCCAGCAAGGCTGTCGAAAGTACCGTAGCCTCCTTCGCATCGAGCAATGCCCTATCAATAGAGTTAAAATACTCATCCACATTGGTATTCAGCTGCTGCGCCAATTCCAGTTCGGCGATCATAGCTGCCAAAGGTGTTCTAAACTCGTGTGAAATAATGGATACAAAATGGCGCTGGTTGTTGAAAGATTTTTCCAACCGATTGAACGTATTGTTGAATGTTTCGATAAGTTCTGAGAGCTCATCTTTTGCATTACTATAGGAGACACGTGTGCCCAAGTTATGTTCGGACACATCCTTTATCTGATGTATAATGTAATTGATTGGCTTAAGAATATAACGTGCAAATAGAAATGAAGAGAAAAAAATAAAAAATAGGGCAACGATATAAATCGTTATCAAAATATTCTTCAGCCGTTCCATATGTGCAAAACCCGTTAGATCGTACGCATGTCCGATCAAGAAAAAAGGCTTACCCTCAAATTGATAGTTTAAGCCCATATACAGTTCTTTGCCTTGCTCCCATGTAAAAAAATTAGACGTTTTGAAAGATTCCAATTTAACATCGGGATACGTCGGTTCGCCTATATCGGAAAAAACAACCCTATTCTGCTGATC
Organism: Sphingobacterium sp. HSC-15S19; assembly: GCF_050433745.1. Taxonomy (NCBI): domain Bacteria; kingdom Pseudomonadati; phylum Bacteroidota; class Sphingobacteriia; order Sphingobacteriales; family Sphingobacteriaceae; genus Sphingobacterium; species Sphingobacterium sp. HSC-15S19. The sequence continues at coordinate 3,839 of NZ_JBNPWQ010000041.1, read as the reverse complement.
GAAAACAGTAATCTGTGCTTCGTTGATCAGCTTTTTATTTTGTTCATGAATTCTTCTTATCTGATGTTCCTGCACCTGTGCATCAAAAATAAATTCTGCACGCCAGATGATCTTATAGCGCAGCCGATCCACAAATTCTTCCTGCCGATTTAATTCCGAGAAGAAATAAACCGCATAGGCGAATAGAAACAAGATGATAGCCGAAGAGAGCGTAAATACCCAGGAAGTTCTATTGACAATCTTCATTCTTTATTGGATAAAATAAATCCATGTCCGGATTTCGTATGAATCAATTTAGGTGAAAAATCCCGGTCTATTTTTTTACGCAAATAATTGATATATACATCAATATAGTTTGTTCCGGTATCAAAGTTTTTGCTCCATACATTACGTGCGATTTCATCCTTGCTGAGCATGGTCTCCCTATGCTTCAAAAAGAAGTGAAGGAGATCAAACTCTTTGGGAGTCAACTTAATAAGTTTTCCCTGACTATGAACCTGCTTACTCCGGAGATCAATACTGATACGATCATAAGTCAGCAGCCCCTGAATCTCTTCTTCACTGATTTCCCTGTGCCGCTTGAGCAAGACAGCGATACGTGCAAAAAGTTCGCGTATTTCAAAAGGTTTCACCATATAATCATCGGCTCCCGCATCAAAACCAGATATTTTTTCATCGATACTGCCCAATGCTGTGAGCATGATGATTGGGATCCTGGGGTAAGCCGCACGCATCTGTTTACTGAGCTCAATCCCATTCATTCTTGGTAACATGATGTCTATGAGAAGTAAATCATAGTCAACAGATTTGGCTTCTTTGATCACTGATTCCGCATCACCAAAAACATTGACCAGGTAGCCCTGACTTGCTAATCCTTTTTTCACACTCGAAGCAACGCGTTCATTGTCTTCTACGACCATTATTTTCACCATTCTAGCATGCTTGTATGTATCTACTAATACTGCAGGACAAAGTTAGTTATTTTTCAAAAAGGCTGGCGCAGCCTCCATGAACTTTAGACAACGGTCAGGAAAACTCAGTAAATTTACCGTTATCGCTATTGCTAAAATGGCATTGTTACCACCTTTGCATGATATGTACCTTTTTTAATCTCAAATAAAACTGCATACCCACCAGCTCCATCGCCATTAACAGCAGTAATGTATAAACTATCATTTGAGTCATCATAGTAGCATGTTGCAAACTCGTTGTTTACATTAAATAGGCTTTCAATTTCCTTTGCCGGGATCTGGATAAATCTTCCCTTTATAGTTGCTTCAATGGAGGTATAATGGCTTGTAGGGATTTCGCCATCTGTTCCCCAGACCTGCTGCTCTCTAAATTTGTCTACAACGGTATAGCCATCATATTGAGTCGATGAAAAATCACCTTTATTTTTTTCATAATCGAAACTATCTGAATTTATTTGCACGGTTATATCTTTTGCCATAAATTTTGCTGTGCCTTCATCAGAAAATACAGTAGGGATTTGCTTATAGGATTCGATATATTTAATTCTTGAATGGTGTACATAGCCAGTGATACTCTTGTTGCTTTTGTCTGTATAATCTACAATTACCCAATCGCCGAACTTTTCATCAGGAAATGCATAAACAATTTCATCAGCAGCAATTTTTGAAACAACCGCACTATTCACTGTAGCTTGTTTCCTCACATTTACATAGCCGTCTTTATCAATGATTTTTGCAAATTGGGCCGAGGCCAATTGGCATACTGTGAGAAAAAGTAGTACTAAAAGATATCTGTGATTCATTTGGTATAAAGTTATTACTAATAATATTTTGCCCTCAGCTTAATAAGGTCTTCGATCATTTTATCTTCTTTAATTGAGGTACTGTATACAAATTTAAACTGAATGCTGATAATTTCGTTACTTTTATTTCATTTGCTACTTTTTAATTACTCAGCTCATAGCAATAAATTTCCCTAAACTTATTACATTCAAAACCCAGCGCAGCATTACATATTATTTCACTGGCAGAAGAATTGATTTCAAAAAGTTTTGAAATAACCGTAAATTCATTTTAAAATAATAATGTTGAATTAGAATGATGAGATACTTTATATTGACAATCGCTTTTTGTGCATTCGTGTTTGTATGCTGCAGTAATGAAAAAAATGGTAAAAGTGACATTAAAAAAAATGACCAAACCGACACGGAGGGAAAACTTCCTATGAAATCTTATATGCTCAATCACGAAATAAGAAATATAGACTATGAAATATATTTAAATGATTTTCTTATTGCCCATTCACAGGAGAACAATGGTATCCCTGGCCCTTACAAGTTGAATCAGTACATTTTTTCCAGTGGAATACAGGAGGTGAAAATCAGGATCTCGTCAAATAAGAGCCAAAAATCGATAACTTCTGATATGCTCAATGAAATAAGTAGAAACACAGGGATCTACCTGCTTGAAAATAAAGATTATGATAATATCAAGGAGATCAAAAAACTTGAATTTCCAGCGCTTGAAAAACCGCTAGATGCTTATACGCATACCTGGGATTTTGAAGCAGAAGCGCCAACTTCGGTCACAAGTCTGAACAATTCCCAGGATCTTTCAGAAATGAATCAAAATAAGCTACAGGTGGAAGTATTAGCAAAATATGATCAACTACGTAAATTTTTGCTGTCAGGACATGCGGATGAGTTTCTGAGAGAAATCGCAAACGCGAAAAGTAATCTCTTTATATCCGAAGGTTTTTCGGAGGCCGAGCAGGAAGCATACAATGACAAACTTAAAAAGTACCTGTCTGCGCATAGCGATCTACTTCCCGACCTTAAGGAATCTGCAATAAAATTATTCGGGCACGGAAAAGCCGTTGCACTTGAGCAAAACCTCACACTGTCATCTGGAGAAAACAAAAAGAATGACGAGCAAAATTCTAATTATATAATTTTCCACAAACCTCATGGATCTGATTCATTTGAAGTGTTTCGCTACTTTATAGCTTATTCAGGTGGAAGGTAGGTGTGGCATGCTGAAGCGGTGACAAGCTACCTTTCGAAAGAAAGGTTTAACATAAAAATTAGCGTCGTACAGTGATCCAATAAACGTTAAAAACATGGCATAACGAAACAGCAAAGTCTACCCGAATTGTTCGATTTAATTTTATGTATAATGTAATTGGCTAAATTCGGCATGTCAAAATAGCTTGATCAATCTTTTCATGAAATGGGGACATTCCTATTTTGAGCTAATAAAAATCCATCCATGAATAAGGAGGAGGATAGGTCAGTTGATATATCGTTTGTTCCCTTTCAGACAGATTATCATAATAAGTACCGAATTCGCTCAAATATTCCTCACCCAATCCCATTCTCCAAAACATATCCCTACTGTCCTTATCGGAAAACTTCGACCAAGGCGGTGGCATAGCGTTTTGAAGTGCTTGAAATTGCCCAAATTGACCTAGAAAATCTCGTACTTCCATCAATGCAAAGCCTAATAAATTTTGACCGCGCCAACAATAGATGTTTTCAATATCGACGTCATCTTGTGCAAGTCCAATACCCCATATGGCATCAACGGGGCTTGCCTCAACAAGAACTCTATTTTCTGTTTTTAACAGATATTCCGCCAACTGCATATTCCGCACTATACTACACCACCATTCCGCTCCAAAGTACACCAGTGATTCCGCTGCAAAAGACACCACTTTGGTGTAAATTTTTAGCAGCCCAATTATAAGTTGACGGTCCTTTACACTGTTCTAGAAATGTCTTGTCCTGATATAGCTTTACACTAAATTGTAAAGTATATGACAAAAAAGACTAAAGTGGATAATTCCAAGCCGTTCCAAAGAGTTGGAAG
>NZ_JBNPWQ010000040.1:0-46640 GCF_050433745.1 Sphingobacterium sp. HSC-15S19 | reverse complement strand
AATCCTGCCAGACTTCTCTTAAACCCTTCTTTTTTCAGGATTCCTTCTCTCGAAGTAACCGTCCCTCCCTTGCGGAGTGGTGCAAAGATAGGGAGTTTTCGGGCAGACTTCCAAGCCTTTTGTTCTTATTATTTTCATTTTATCCTTAACTGCCTGTAACGGTGCAAGATTCTTTTTGTAAAACAGGTGATCGGAAGGCTGAAATGGCTGATCCAGCCGCAAGATTGGGCCTTCGGAGAACCCCAGGTCATCATATAGCGTATGGAGGCAGGCTTCGCAATGGATCTATTACTAATTTCGTTCAACTTTTGTTAATAATTAATAGGGGTATTACAGGGGTATTACAGGGGGTTAACAGGGGGTTAGCGGGGGTATAACCTCTATTAACCCCCTGTTAAAACGGTATTATAATGCTGTTAATTACAAATCAGTATACAATTTGAGCCTAAGCGGGGTAACAACAGACCTCCCCTTTTGTCAAAACTGCCGCTGAAACAAGCGAAAATAGCAATATGAAAAGCCAAATGGTCTTTGACAAACAATATGTAACTGAAACCGTATATTCGTAAATAGCAAATTAAAATCTTCCTTATTTTGAACGGACTTTTCAAAATTTACAAAGTTGACGCCGATGAGGCACTGCGCATACAACAATCCAAAAACGAAATACATCAACATGATTTCGAGGAATTGATTATTGGTGTGGCAGGAAAACTCGAACATTTTATCGATTTTAAAACAAAAATCTACACCGCTCCATTTATAAGTTTTGTCACTCAGGGCAAAACCCACCGCGTCAAACCTCTTTTGCATAATAATAACATTGAATTTTGGGTCATTCGATTTAAAAGTGAATTTATCCCCGAAACGACTTTCCAGCTCTACGCCCACTTTCATGAAAATGCGACATTGACCTTCGCCAGCCCCAACTGCTTCGGGAGATTGATAGTCTTGTGTGAGCTAATGCAACAGGAATGCTTACAAACTAGCGTAGATTATGCGGTTATCAAGCAGCTATTGAGCACCATCTTTACTATGATTGAATCTGAACGAAAAAGGCAATTTCCAGACAGCCAACAGCAATTGAAAAATCAGAGTACAACGTTCACAAGCTTTCTATCTATACTGGAAGAGAACTACCGCCGTCCTGAAGGCGTTAATTTTTACGCGGAGAAGCTTTTTATGTCGACACGAAACCTAAATTTAATTTGTCAGAGCATATTACAACAAAGCGTTTCTGAGATTATCGAAACACGGAAACTTATTGAAGCAAAAAACCTCCTGTTGACAACGACTAAAACGATCTCGGAAATTGGTTTTGAACTCGGTTACCAAGATAAAGCCTACTTTACCAATGTCTTCAAAAAGAAAGCAGGCATGACGCCTTCGGAATTTAGAAATGAAATCCAAAAACTTATTTCCGAATAGCGTATAACAGATTTCCGAATAGTACAACAGATTGACAGGATAATGATACCGCCTAGCTAAGCCCATCCCCTACCTTTGTAATAAAAATTGACGCAGCCACATCATATCAAATGCGTAGAAAGGATTTTATTAAAATTATGGCAACATTACCATTAGCTGGAGTAGCTCATAAAGCAAACTCTTTATATAAATTTTCCGAGGAACTGGAGGCAACGGACAAATTTCCGGTCTTATTTTTAGGACATGGAAGTCCCATGAACGCCATAGAGGACAACGAATTTGTCCGGGGATTCAAAAAAATTGGCCAAACTTTCGAAAAACCGAAGGCGATTCTTGTTGTCTCGGCACACTGGGAAACACGTGGAACATTTGTCACAGCGATGGAGCATCCCGCCACCATTCATGACTTTGGCGGTTTTCCTCAGGCATTATTTGATGTCCAATACCCAGCTCCAGGCAGCCCGGCGCTCGCTTTAGAAACACAGCATATCGTCAGCAAAACAGAGGTTCATCTCGACGACAAATGGGGGCTGGACCATGGATCATGGTCTGTCGTCAAACATCTATACCCTGATGCAGACGTGCCTATTATTCAAATGAGCATCGATTACACACAATCTGCAGCATACCATTATGAAATTGCACAGCAATTAAACGCGCTAAGAAAAAAGGGGGTACTCATTATCGGTAGCGGCAATATGGTGCACAACTTACGGATGGTCGCCTGGGACAAACTCGATACGGCAGGCTATGCGTATGAGTGGGCTACTATAGCCAATGAAAAAATGAAGAAATTTATTCAGAATGGTAATCATCAGGCGCTCATAGATTTCAGAAAACAGGGCAAAGAGTTCGACTTGGCAATTCCAACTCCTGAACATTACCTCCCTTTAATCTATACCTTGGGTTTACAGGAGAAAAATGATGAGTTGTTTCTCTTCAACGACAATTCAGTGGCTGGATCACTGACCATGACCTCTTTGAAAATCGGTTAAGCCTCCAGCATACCTATCAGGAATATCCAACAATACCAGCCCATTCCATTAACCGAGAAAAAGGCCAATGGAATGGGCTTGTTGTATACAGTACTCCGCTGAGTCGGAAATAATCTCGAAATTTCCATGACAAAAAGCGTTAGGATTGCAGCGCTAGGATTGATAAATTTGTTTGAAACAAAACAACGTACTTGAACTTAACTCATGGCAACAAAACCTGTTATTGAAATTGAATATTGTCCAAAATGCAATTGGATGCTGCGCGCCGCCTATATGGCGCAGGAGGTACTGAGTTCGTTCACGGATGAGATCCATGGAGTGATGCTGGTCCCCAGCGAAATTGCAGGCCGTTATACAGTACGGGTAGCGGATAAGGAGATATTCGATCGAAAAAGAGCCGGTCGATTCCCCGAAATAAAAGAACTCAAACAACTGATCCGTGATCTGGTCGCACCAGATAAATCCTTAGGTCATTCGGACAAATCTCCTTCATCCAACATGTAATTTAGCATAAATCGGATTTTAAAGACTTCTTCTTATTAGCAACTTTGTATAAATTAAATGAACAATCATGACTATTCAACAAGAAGTAGATTTTCAACGTATCGCCAAGGCCATACATTTCTTACAGGAAAACTTTAAGTCTCAACCTACATTGGGTCAGATCGCTTCTCATGTTTACATGAGTGAAGCTCATTTTCAACGCATGTTTACCGCATGGGCAGGTACAAGTCCCAAGAAATTCTTACAGTACGTAAGTATAAATTATGCAAAATCATTGCTCAAGGAAAATAACATTGCTGAAACAACATTCCAGCTTGGCCTTTCCAGCAGCAGTAGACTTCATGAACTATTTATCAACATTGAGGGGATGACTCCCGCTGAATATAAAAATGAAGGCTCCAATTTATTGATTTCCTACGCGTATTATCAGAGCTTATTCGGCACAATGCTAATTGCATCCACCTCAAAAGGTATTTGTCATATTGCCTACGCGGATGATAACATAACAGCTTTTGACGCTCTTCAGCAACGATTTCCGAACGCAACATACCTACAACAGGGGAACAGCATGCATGAGAATGCACTCAGCGCATTAAATCCCCAAGATAAAGATATCCGTCAGGTAAAATTACATTTAAAAGGCACTGATTTTCAATTGAAAGTCTGGGAAGCTTTATTAAAAATCCCTATGGGTAACTTAAGCACTTACGGTGCTATCGCTTCTCAAATCGGAAACCCCAAGGCTTCCCGTGCTGTCGGCACAGCTGTTGGAAGCAATCCGATAGCTTACCTTATCCCCTGTCATCGTGTTATACAAAACAGCGGTATATTTGGTGGTTACCGATGGGATCCAATGCGGAAAACAGCGATGATCGGATGGGAGACTTTACATACGGCTATTTAGTAAACACACACAATACGATAACATGGAACTTTTCGACAATCTCTTCGATGGCAATAGAAATCTACTCCCTTACGATGGGACTGTCAATTATTATGGTAAAATACTACCTCCACAGGAAGCAAACCACTATTTTGATAGACTCATGGACTCGATCGAATGGGTAAATGACCGTGCCATTATTTTTGGAAACGAAATCGTCACCAAACGAAAAGTGGCTTGGTATGGCGACCAGGCTTTCGAATATAGCTATTCCAACACCACTAAAAGGGCGCTTCCCTGGACAAAGGAACTTCTTGAACTGAAAAAGATTGCCGAACAACAAACACAGGAGACGTATAATTCCTGCCTGTTGAATCTTTATCACAATGGCGACGAAGGAATGGCCTGGCACAGTGACGGTGAAAAAGACCTTAAAAAAAATGGAGCAATTGCTTCTTTAAGCTTTGGTGCTGAACGAAAGTTTGCCTTTAAACATAAAACGAGCAAAGAAAAAATAGACATCATCTTGGGCCATGGAAGTTTATTGGTGATGAAAGGTCTTACACAAACGTATTGGTTGCATCGGCTTCCACCGACAAAAAAGGTGTTCAGTGCACGAATTAATCTGACATTTCGAAGCATCGATCAGCTGTAATCTTACAGCCCCAGGGTAAGGCTTACAGGAATGGACACCTAGTTGTAGGCAGACTTCAACAGCATTCAGTCACCAATCGTGTCAACCTTTTCAAACATAAAGGCTGACACGATCTATCGGGTTATTTAATAACGTCCCAGCTGTTGTCCTTGGCGGTGTAATCCATAAAAATGCCACCGTCCAAGGTAATATTTTTCACCTTTTTAGTCGAAGTCCAAGTCAGGATTACCTGTTTTTCATTGTGTTGCCAAATTGACGGAGTTTGATGTTTTGTCTCCACCGATCCATCCGTATAGGTAATCAACACATCAAACGGAATTGCAAATCCCCCGATATTGGTGATCGTCAGTGTATTTTTACCAGCAAGCTGTTTAAAACCATTCACCTTAAGGTCAATGTAATTATTGGTGAAATACCAATTTTTCCAATACCAGTTTAAATTCTGCCCAGCTCCAGCATTGATGCTATAAAAGAAGTCCCAAGGCGTCGGATGTTTTCCATGCCATAGCTCCATGTAATGGTGTAGTGCTTTTTTAAACAGTTCATCACCCAGGTAATCCCGTAACGCAATATAAGACAATGCGGCCTTGATGTAGGCATTGTTGCCGTACCCTAAACCACTCAACTGAGAGGTCATGGTAATCAAGGGTTGGTCTTCTTCGGTAGAGGGGTCAAAGATATAGCGCTTTACACGGGCATCTTTGAAAAGTTCTTTATTTTTTTCGGCACCAATCTCCGCATTTCCAATCCAGAATTCCAATGCAGTAGCCCAGCCTTCATCCATATAACCGTATCGCGTCTCATTGATACCCATGTAAAAAGGGAAATAGGTATGTACAATTTCATGGTCCGCTGTTTGCCGTGCGTCCACAAGATTATCTGGGACACTCGAATCGTTAATCATCATCGGATATTCCATATCTGCAAACCCCTGAACGGCTGTCATTGTTGGGTACGGATAGGTGACACCAGGCCAATTTTTAGAAAACCAGTCAATGCAATATTGCTGCCAACCAATGTATTGTTCAAAATCTGCTGTTCCGGCGACATAGCTTGACTGCACACTCACGCGCTTACTTCCCAAATCTACACTTCCGCCATCCCAGATATAATTGTCACTCACACTGAAACAAAAATCAGGCACATAGGTTGCTTTGAATTTCCACTTATTCCAGGCTTCTTGTGTTGTCACTTTCCCCGCTTTCATTTCGGCATCTGTCGCGATATGTATTGGCGTATCGCTGACTTTTGATTTTTCGAAACGGTCCAGAATAGGTTTCTGCAGTACCTCAGCCGCATTTGTCAATTCACCTGTCGCCCAAACAACAAAGTTCTTCGGAACGGATATCTCAAATTGATAATCGTTGAAACCATTGTAGAATTCTTGTCGGCCATTATGTTCCAGAAGATCCCAGCCATTGTAATCGTCGTATACAGACACACGCGGATAAGAGTAAGCACAATAAAAGGTGGAAGCATTCAATAGCCCTTCACGGTCGCTTTCGACAGATAACGGATATTCCCAGCTAATGTCCAATGTTGCAGTGCTTCCCGGAAGGATTTTCTGCCCAAAATCACCTAACTTCACCGTTCCCCAGTCTTTGCTGTTTATGTCGTAAACTTGACCATTCAATTTAAACGATTTAATCTTTAGGCCCGAAGTCAGGTAATCGTCCGAAGCGTATGCCGCACGTACCGCATTAGGTTTGTGCACATTGTTCACAAATCGGATAGCCAAGCGTTTCAATGTATCGGGACTATTGTTTGTGTACAGAATAGTCTCTGTTCCACTCACCATCTTTGTAGCCGGATCCAATTGCACCCGCACATCATACTTACCAAAATTCTGCCAATAGTTTTTCCCTGGTAGACCCGTTTTGGTACGGGTTCCCTTCTCGATCGCTTGCTGAATATTTCTCGGGGTATACAGTTCTTGCGCATGAGCTACCCCTGTCAATAAAAGCAAAGTCAATCCATAATTAAATATAGTGCGTCCTATCATATCCTAGTTTAAATAATCAAACTAAGATAAATTTGCTGTGATTTGCAAGTTTAATTCTCCTGCTTCGCAAGAAAAATAAACTTCTTCAACACAATACCACATTTGCATTTGTTCAGAGATCAAAAAAAGACAGGCTCCGAGTACTTGAGAAAACATTTTATTTTTTTTGACGTTTAGTTTTAAGATAGACCCGAATGTATGCATCAACTTTTACGTTTTAACGATTTCTTCCGACATGCTTTTTTAGGAATACTTTTAATTTCAATCCCTACGCTGCTCGCTGCCCAAACCGATGCAAAAACAGACTCTCTTGCACAGTACAAACATCAGCGTGACTCGGCCTTGGCCAGTCAATACGATATATCGGATCTAATCGGAAGAATAATCCATCCCAAACGAAAAAAGGAACATGCGAGTAAACGCTCTCCCATCACCTTAATGCCCAACATTGCCTACAACCCAACCATTGGTGGTCAGATCGGAATCAAGGCTGTCGCGGGGAAAGTATTGGGTGACCCCAAAACAACGACCATGTCGATCGCAGCGACATCCGCCTCAATCACCACAAAAAACATCATGGTCTTCTATATTAGCCATAATATCTTTACCCCCAACAATAAACTAAATTTTCAGGGCGCTTTTGCACTTGTCAAAATGGTCGCTTTAGATGCGGGTTTGGGCATGACTCCCCATGGAAAATGGAACAATGCCGATGAAGAGATCCTTGCCAACCCCGACCATAAGAAATACGGAGCAAAATATAACGCGTTTACATTTAATGAAAAAGTCTATAAACGTATCGCCGACGGACTATTTGTTGGAGCCGGATTGGCGTTTGACTTACGACGAAAAATAACCAGCAGCGGCCCCAATGGCAACATTACTCCCAATACCATCTACACCGAAAAACATGGCTTCGAGCCCGACAGTTATAATTCCAATGGACTATTGCTCAATATGCAATACATGACAAGAGACAACCCCAATAGGCCTTACAAGGGTATCTATTCGGATATCGGTGTGCGATGGAACACAACGCTGTTGGGCAGTAGCAAAAGTGCTGTACAGCTTACCACCGACTTTCGAAAATACTTTAGTTTATCTCAGTCCGACCCGGCTCATGTACTTGCCTTCTGGTATTGGGGCTCCTATAAACTCGGTGGTACACTCCCCTATTTTGATCTCCCCGGAACGGGAAGAGACGTAGCCGTCAGAAGCGGCCGCGGTTACACCATTGGTTATTTCAAAGGAATTTCTTTCGGTTATGCCGAAACAGAATACCGCTTCCCAATTTTAAAGAATCGCTTTTTGAGCGGAGCTGCTTTTTTTAACCTACAGACTGCCAGCGACGAACTGGGCACCAAACTTTTTGAAAGGTGGCAACCTGGGGGTGGTGCCGGATTACGGGTACTCTTTAACAAAGCAACACGCACAAATCTATGTCTGGACTATGCCTTTGGAAAATATGGTTCCCGTGGTTTCTTTTTGGGGCTGAATGAAGCTTTCTAATTCCAGATTGCGACAGCTTTGTTTGCCATAAAATAACTAAATTAGCCGATGTTGTTGCTCTTTCTATTCACGAAGAGTGACTGAATTGGCATTGACGATATTTCATCATGAATTTAAAAACCTTTTTTCTATACATTGTATTATTATCAGCTCTTGTTTCCTGTCATCAGACAAAGACGTCAAAAACAACGAAAAATGACGAACAAAAGAAAGAACAGGTAGTCCCTCCTGCATCACCACCACTCCCATCGGATACTTCGAGCTACGATAGCCCGCGTTTTGCAGACAGAATAAAGGAACAAGCGCAGCAGTTAATGAAAATGAACGACGCCGGCCTCTTCGATAAACTGCACCAGAAGTTAACGACAACACTAAGTGCAGACCAGAAAGATTATTTTCTTGGGCATCCTAACTTGGCTGTTTTAGCGATCGCGAAAGGGAATATCTTCGAAAATGGCCCCGGTGACCTTGGGTATACGGTATACAACAAAGGTAATCATCCCATCGAGATCACCTTATTCGATCATAAAAGCAATACATACAACACACTGTATAAAGAGTTAAAAGTTGTCAATACCCTTCAAAATTTGGATTGTTCATCCAGCTTTGGATCGCTCGATTATCTCGTTGCTTCCGAACTGATTGATCAAGAGGATTATATTCGATTAAACAATTCAAATTACCTGATTGACGACAATTCCTTTGATGTGACCGATATTTCGACGAACAAAAACTTTGATTTGCAGCAGGGATGTCTGAACAAAAAATTCTCAAAAGAAGCCATGGCCAACAGTCTTTGTGTACCGACCAGCTCCGTATATGCGAATTTTCAATGCCTAAAATACAATAAGAAAAAGCAGATTTTTGAAATTTATTTCAGTCAGGAATTTGCAGACTAAGCCGACCAAACCTTAACGATGAAAAGATATTACCTACTTGCTACCCTTGGTTTATGTAGCAAATTATATGCGCAGGAAGTGGATACTACGACTAATCGGCTAGAACAAGTCGAAGTTAAAGCCTACTTCAATAAACAACCGCTATTGCGATTGACATCTTCTGCGGCTGTGTTAAGCAGCCAAATGATCCAATCCCAGCAGTCGCCCTCCTTTGTTTCAGCAATGAACAGGGTGCCGGGTTTACGCATGGAAGAACGTTCCCCTGGGAGTTACCGGCTAGCACTCCGTGGGAGTATGGTCCGTTCACCTTTTGGTGTTCGCAATGTCAAAATATATCTGGACGACTTTCCTTTTACTGACGCAGGCGGGAACACCTACCTTAACTTGATAGATCCATCCGCAATAGGGCAGATAAATGTATTGAAAGGTCCAGATGGATCGATCTATGGGGCCAATTCAGGCGGTGTACTCTCCTTTTATAGTAAAGGATTTGATCGATCTGACAAACCTGAAGTCAACCTCCAATTAACGGGGGGCTCCTACGGTCTTTTCCAGGAACAGTTCAATGCAATATTACCCATCAACCAGACTCAGCAACTTGCTATCAATCAAAGTTGGACAAGAAGTGACGGTTATCGCCAGAATTCAGCCTTAAACAAAAAGAATATCCAACTCAATTACAATTGGCAATATGCAAAAACATCCGAATTAAAATTCACCGGTTTCTATTCGGATCTCGGTTACCAAACTCCGGGAGGGCTCACCGCAGCACAAATGGAGAGCGACCGCAGGCAGGCCCGGCCTAAGGGCGGACCAAATCCTGGTGCTGCTGAACAAAAAGCAGCAATCTACGATAAAACATTCTTTGGTGGACTGAGCAACCAGACGCATCTCAGTTCTAAGATGACCTTATTCGCCAGTGTATTTGGCTCATCCAATCAGATCAAAAATCCCTTCATCACCAATTACGAGAAAAGAGATGAAAAGAATTTAGGAACGCGCCTGTATTTATCTTATGTGGATTTGTTGAGCCAAGATTTAAAATATGAAGTCCAACTGGGCTTGGAAGCGCAAAAGGGTTGGTATGCTATTGACAATTATGACAACGCCCAAGGTGTCGCTACCGATCCTCAGGCCAAGGACAAATTGGAAAACAGTCAGCAATCATTTTTTGCACGCACCCAACTGGAATGGCTAGAGCGTCTCCAGGTAGAGCTGTCGCTCGGATTAAATGAGAATAAAATTGGCTACCAGCAACGTTATCCTGTCGCACAAGAAAACAAAGAAAATATTGATTTCGGGAGTACATGGATGCCACGAGCAGCACTATCCTATTTGATCACTCCAATGCTTGCACTTAGAGCATCGATTTCTAAAGGTTTCTCTGCACCAACTGTTGCTGAAGTCCGTTCGTCAGACAATACAATTAATACGATGCTGAAACCAGAAACAGGTACAAACCATGAATTTGGGCTTCGTTGGCATTTGTGGAATCGCCGGATTATTTTAGATGCAGCGGCCTACACTTATCAAATGAACAATGCCATCATCCGACAGGTACGGGATAATGGTGCTGAATATTTTCAAAATGCGGGTAAAATAAACCAAAAGGGATTGGAAGCATCGCTATTCATGTATTTGATCAGGCCTCAAACAACCGGTACGGTCCGTAGCCTACAGCTGACCAGTAATTTTTCCCTCAATGACTACAGTTTCAAAACCTATCAGGTAGGCGACAAAAACTATAAGAACAATAAACTTCCTGCGGTTCCTAAAACGGTATGGGTAAATTCGTTGAATATACTTTTCCCGGATGAATTCCAGTTGGATCTTCTTTCCAATTTAACAGCAGCAATACCACTGGATGACGCAAACACTGTTTATGCCAAACGGTATCATCTTTTACAAGGCAAATTATCCTGGAGCAAATCTGTCTGTTCACAGCATAAAATTAGATTTTTTGTTGGGGCCGACAATCTACTCAATGAAAAATATAGTCTTGGAAACGATATCAATGCTTTTGGAGGACGGTATTTTAATCCTGCCCCTTTACGTAATTATTATGGCGGAATGAGTTTTAATTTTTAACCAAGCATTATGGACTTCCATCAGTATACATTGACCGATATCGATTTCACCAAGGTGAGCCGTTATTCTTATTTTCCTTGGATGGACCTGACACTGGCCCATTTTCAGGTCAATGCGATGGAAATGGAGGTCAATCAGGCAACTTTTCAGGTACTGGAGAATTATACCGATTTTGAAGTGATGATCATCCATACGTTGCCCACAACAGCCGTCTTTTGCAATTGTCCACAAACAGGATTCTGCCGTCATCAAAAGGCGGCTTTAGGTAAACTATTTACACAGGAGAATTGGCTGGCATTTTTTGATCACAACCGCTATCAGCATCTACTCAAGAAGGTTGCGGCACAATATGGACTGGAAAAGGAATCGTCTTTAGAAAACTATTTTTCAGCCCAGATCAAAGCAGGGAAGCTGGAGTTTCTATTAAAAGACAAACAGCTAACCTCCATTGATGACTTTGATCTAGTGGAGGAATCTCTTGCCCCAAAGGCCAAGACGACAGCCGAAAAGCAGCAGCATTTTGTGGTGTTAACGCGCAACCGGTATTACAAAAATCTACAAATACTCCTGTGCCAAGCTCCAATGACGAAATCCGGCCTACCTAAAAACCCGATTTCCGCCAGTGAGAGCCAGTCACGTATCTGGCAAAGCAGCTCGATTGAGGAAATGCAATTTTACACCGCTGTTTACCAATTTTCTCAAGCTGTACAACAGGATATCGAAATCAGCTCCAGTCTGAAGGCGGTTGCAAAAAACCCATTACACCTCGATTTTTATCTGCATGACTATGAAAAATCCGACAATATAACAGCCTCCACCTTATCGACTGTTCAATTTAACCTAAACAAAGGTGATATTAAGCTCTTTATTTCAAAAAAAGGTGCGTTTTATACCATTCAAGGAGAAATTCATATTCATACGATAGCCTACAATTTACAGGATTTAGTCGTTCTTTTGGACCATTTCATTCTCATCAAAAATCAGCTTTTTCTGATTGAAAATAGGTTTCACCTCAAGTTGATCCGTTTGTTTGGCAACAAAGGTGAGCAATTGTTGATCCATCAGCGTAAGTTCGAAGAATTCAACAGGTTGTTTTTGGAACAGATAGCACATTCCGTGGAGTTAAATTTTAAAGATATTCCCAAAGCAAGCAAGCCACAGTTGAAGGAAAATCTGTATTATCAGGACATGCAGCCACTTTTGTTTCTCGAAGAATCGGAAGATTTTGTCAACCTTATTCCTGTCATGCGTTATGGTGAGGTCGAAATTCCTATTTTAAGTAAGCGGAATATATTTGGTACAGACAGCAAGGGTACACAATTTTTGGTCGATCGGAAACGTGAAGCTGAAACAAAAGTTATTTCCCTGTTACTGAAGCAGCATCCCTATTTTCAGGAGCAAATGGATGAAGGAAGCTTTCAGCATTTTTATTTGCATCGCAAATACTTTCTGGACAGTAACTGGTTTCTGGATGCTTTTGAGGAGTGGCAACATCAGGGTATACAGATCATCGGATTTAATACGTTACGTGGAAATAAATTAAGCCGTTTTAAGGGAAAAATACATGTGGAGGTCCTCAGTGGACAAAATTGGTTCAACGCCAATATACAGGTCAAATTTGGCCCCAAAAGTGTCTCCCTAAAAAAACTTGAAAAGGCAGTACGGAACCGCTCGCAATTCATCACCTTGGATGACGGCACCCAGGGCATTTTACCGCAACAGTGGCTCGATAAATTTGAAGCCTATTTTAATGCAGCAGAATCGATAGCTGATGATTTCATTGAAATTCCAAAATACAAATTCAATGAAATCGATCAACTATTTGATCAGGCGGAGCTAGACCCTATCGTGTTGGCGGAGCTCAGCACGTTGAGAAAGCAGCTCGCTAATTTTTCTTCGCTATCCGAGGTCCAGATACCACCAACTTTTGTCGGAAACTTACGCCCTTATCAGCAACAAGGGCTACAATGGCTGCATTTCTTGGATGGGCTTAATTTTGGTGGCTGTCTTGCCGATGACATGGGACTTGGCAAAACGATCCAAATATTAGCCTTTCTGGCTACTCAAAAAGCAAAGGGACAATCTGCACCAACATTACTTGTACTTCCCACGACCTTAATTTTTAATTGGCGGCATGAAATCCAGCAATTCCTTCCATCTTTCCAAACGTTGGTTTTAGATGGTCCAAATAGAATAGAAAAAGGGATGCAGTTTGAACAATATGACCTTGTTTTAGTTTCTTATCACAACCTGCTGACGGATATTAATACGCTAAAAAAAATAACCTTCAATTATGTCATATTGGACGAATCGCAGCAAATCAAAAACCCGGATTCCCAGCGATACAAAACGGTAAATTTATTAAAATCAAGAAATCGCATTATTTTAACAGGAACTCCTATCGAGAATAATACGATGGATCTTTATGCCCAGCTTTCCTTTATTGTGCCGGGTCTACTAGGAAGCAAAAAATATTTCAAAGATGTCTATACGACTCCTATTGATGCTTTCCATGACCGCAAGAGAAAAAAAATGCTGAAAGAGAAAATAAAGCCTTTCATTCTCCGTAGAACAAAACAGGATGTATTACGTGATCTTCCTACAAAAAATGAACTGGTCCTTTACTGTGAGATGAAAACTGCCCAACGGCGAATTTATGATCTTTATGAAAAAGAGTTTCGAGATTTTATCTCTGCCAAAGATGGCGATGAAATCAAGAAAAGCCCCATGCATGTCCTAAAAGGTCTAACAAAATTGCGACAGATATGTAATTCAAGCAAACTGCTCCAAAATGAGGATCTGACTAGCGCTGCGGACTCTGCCAAAATTGAAATGCTTATCGAGCAAATTCAGCATAAAAAAGACCAGCACAAAATGATCGTGTTTTCACAGTTTGTCAGTATGCTCAACCTGATTAAAGAGGCTTTGGATAAACAGGGTATTCGCGCGTTAATGCTCACAGGCCAATCCAAAAATCGAGGTAAATTGGTTAGTGATTTTCAATCCGACAAGGATATCCCCGTTTTTCTGGTTAGTCTAAAAGCCGGTGGTACCGGACTTAATCTTACCGCAGCCGATGTCGTGTACCTGGTAGACCCCTGGTGGAATCCTGCTGTTGAACAACAGGCGATCGATAGGATCTATCGCATGGGGCAACAAAAGACGGTCACCGCAGTCCGATTAATCAGCCCTAACACGGTCGAAGATAAAATTCAGACCTTACAGCAACATAAAAAGGAGATTAGCAACAGTATTCTGGATGACGGCGGAAGTTTAGATGTCTTTTATCTCAACAAAAGCTATTTAATGAATTTGCTACGCTAAACTATTGAAATCAAAAAAGGGGACATCGATCGATGTCCCCTTTTTTGATATAATTCGTTTTCAGCTGCTCTTTACTTTTTGTCAGAAATGTACGTTTTATTACCATTTCCGTTGATATAATATTTGCCACCTTTTGGACCGAGATAAACTGTATGTTCATTATATTTTTCACTTTTTGGTTTATCAGCTGTAGCTACGGCATCCTTTTTCACAGCAGCGGCTTGTTTTTCAGCTTTAGCACTTTCTTTTTTCACGGCTTTTTCCTTCGCTTCCACTGGTGCTGCTGGCGCTGTTTTTGTATCAGCCACCTTTTTCGTCTGCGCTGACTTTTCCTTGACTGCAGCTTCCTTCTTCGCAGTAGCTTTCACCGGCACTGCCTTCGTTTTCGTTTCGGCCTCGTTGGCTTTAGTCTTTACTTCTTTTGCTTTTTGTTCAGACTTTTTGGCTTCTTTTTCCATTTTTTTAGGAGCCGTTTGTGCATAGGATTGTCCCAATCCCACTGCAGCGATCAAAGCTAATGCAGCTGTGATTTTTTTGAAACGATTTATTGCTCTCATAACTCAATTGTTATTTAAATAATTGTAAATAAAAGTACAATACAAATGCCGTATTTCGATTTAATTACCTGAAAAAATAATTTTAACAAATTTTTAACCTAGCCAAGGAATTATTCGACAACTTGTTTTCTAAATTTCGAATCAATTACATATTTTACCCCCTTCGCATCTATAAATACAGGCTTTCCATGGTAGTGCTCATTACTGCGTCGATCAATGGCAACACGATACCGGGTGGCGGAGCTAGTGGAGCTGTAGGTTATATTGCCAACCGATTCTCCAGGGCTCACGATTACTTCCGAACCTTCATATACGCGCTCACTCACCCTGCCGTTAAAACGCTGTTTTCCCGTTGACGTTTTTATTTTCTCCTGCTGCTCGGGCTCTTTATCGATCGGCGCAACGTCCAAGGTCATCACATCGACCTGTGGGCTTAAAGGGAAGAATGGATCTACCCACCGATATACAAAATGATAATCGGTTTCTAAGTTATTAAAAGCATGCATTTGCTGTGCCCTTACAACACTTATCCCACCTCCTAAAATCAGCAATGGCAGTAGGCAACGTCTAAAGAAGATTAATTCAACTCTTAACATATCTTTTTTTCCTTTCGTTTAAGTGCTTCCAAATAAAATGCCATCTCTCTCTAAAGCACTCATCTTTAACACATTTTTAACTAAAATAAATTAGTTTGATATTTAACTGTTTTATGTTTAACTTTGTGCTATGAAAAACGAATCCATGAATCCAGTAAAACCCTTAGTGGATAGTATCATTGCTTTGCGAACGAGCTTAAAACAATACTATATCCAGAAAATAAAGGAACAGCAATTGGATATCACCTATGAAATGTTACAAGTATTGGCAGCACTGTGGAAGAAGGAGCAAATGAATCAGCAAGATATAGCCACAGCAATACAGAAGAACAAAGCAAGTGTCACTCCGCTGATCGATAATCTTTGTAAACGGGATCTGGTTAGACGCGTCAGCGATCCCAATGACAGACGAAATAATTTAATCGAATTAACGGTAAAGGGAGACGAATATAGGACATTATTAGATCCTGTCCAGCAAGACCTCTACCGTGTGATCCTGCAGGAGATATCAGAAAAAAAAGTATTGGAAATTACAGAAACTCTCGAAAAATTGACCGCAATTATTGATAAGCAATCGTATCGGGAGCCTTGATTTTCAGAAAAAAAGAAGATAAGTAATTGAGTCATGAGCAATTCAACATTAAGTGAGAAAGAAATAAAACGAAGGCGGAAGATATGGATCATCAACATCCTATCTGCAGTCGTCATTGTGGTTACAATTATCTGGGGTATCTTAGTCTTTTTCCACATCAACGAATCTGTTTATACAGATGATGCCCAGGTAGATGCCCATATTACCCCTATAAATTCGCGTATCAGCGGTTATATCAAAACAATTCGATTTGATGAGCATCAAAAAGTTCACAAAGGCGATACACTCGTCATTATTGATGATGCTGAGTACAGAATTTTATTACAAAATGCACAAGCCACTCTTGCCGATGCCAAAGCAAGTAAAACAATATCGCAATCTGGAATTGCCATTGCCGGCAACAGTACTGCGATAGCAAATGCCAATATCGATGAGATGAGAGCCCGGCTAGATAATATGGAATTGAATTATAGGCGTTACCAGAGTCTCGTGAAAGATGAAGCAGTAACGCAATATCAATTCGATCAGGTAAAAGCAGATTATGAGGCCATGTTAGCCAAATATAAGGCACTTTTGGCGCAAGAGCGTGTATCGAAACTTAACACACATGAGTCTGAACAGAAGCTGTCAATCAATGATGCCTCCTTACTAAAGGCCGAATCTGCGATTGATCTAGCCAAGTTAAACCTTTCGTATACGGTTATCACTGCACCGTACGACGGTGTATTGGGACGGCGGACGATAGAAGAGGGCCAATTGGTGCAAAACGGTACGCCATTGGTCAATATTGTACGTGATGAGCAGAAATGGATTACCGCAAATTATACCGAAAGTCAACTAAAAAATATTGCCCTCGGGGCAAAAGTCAACATTGAAATTGATGCATTGGCCGGGAAGACATTTGAAGGTGAAGTAGCCGCCATATCCGAAGCAACAGGATCTAAGTATTCTGCTGTTCCGGTTGACAATTCTACGGGGAACTTTGTTAAGGTACAACAGCGCATTCCGGTTAGAATTAATTTTACAGCATCCAATACCCCAAAAGATCTCGCCATGCTTCGCGTAGGTATGAATGCTATCATACGTATTAAATAATCATGAAAGATCGTATATTCAGAGATTGGTTGAGTTCAGGTTGGGAATTGTTCTTTCTGTTTGTACTCAATATTTTATTTTCGTTCAATAATGGAATCCCAACATCCATTAACACGTATGTCATGAATGGATACGCCGGTATCACCGCAGATCTGAGTATGGCTACATATTGTTATTATGCGGGAATGGTATGTGCCATACCACTGGTATTTAGGTTGTTGAAATTATTTTCCAAAAAGACGATATTAATTGTATCTATCTTCATTATCCTCGCTTCCAATGCGGTTTTGGAACATGCTAATAATGGTGTCAACATCTGTATGGCCACATTTTTTATTGGGAGTGCCAAGATTATTGTCACGATGGCTATCATTGGGGAAATGATCCCTTTTCTCATGCCACGTGGAGAACGATATCAATTATATGCAGTCTACTACCCCATGACAATGATCATTCCTGCCTTGGCAAGTTATGTATCTGTTCTATTTGCAACGCGTTTCTATTGGGAAACTGTCTTTTTATTTCAAAATATACTACTTGCAGTAGCGTTGTTAATCTGCATCATCTTTATGAAATCGTCAGATTTTAAAAAGGTACCTCTTTATCAATATGACTGGTTTGGAAGTATTTTACTTTGTATTTCATTATTGAATTTTGCCTATTTCAGCACATATGGTCTGACACAAAATTGGTTTCATTCCAGGTTTATTTTGGTCACCGGAATCGCATCGCTCTGTTTTTTTATACTTTTTATAAATAGAAGTGTACTAATCCGAAAATCACTCTTAAATTTTGAAGCCTTTTCAACACGGATTCTGCCTATCTCCATTGGAACAATTTTTATTTTCGGCATTTTTTATAGCTCGACCTCGCTGTACTCCTCCCTTTTGGGAATTACGCTTGGTACAAACCCCTTGGAAGTCGCCGAAATAAATACCTATGTAATTCCTGGTTATATGATCGGCGCAGTAATCGCTTATATTTATTTCAAAATAACAAAAAAATGCAAGTTCATTTTGGCATTCTCCGCAGCGTGTTATGCCCTATCTTGCTTTTTCTTTGCAAGGATTATCGACCAACAAACAAACACGGCTTTGTTCTATCTCCCTTTGACATTAAGAGGAATGGGCGTGATCACTTCCTACATTGGAATAGGCGTATATATGGCCGGTAATATTCCCAGCAAATATTACCTCTCTGGCTTAGTATTTTTGATTCTTACACGTTCATTTTTGGTGCCTGTAGTCTGGTCAAACATCATTACTAATTGGTATTACCACCTACAGATCCTTAATGCCAATAATCTTGCTGGTATAATCGATCGAACAAATAGCTTGGTGCTACAAAGAGGAAATATAATGAAATCGGTCCAAGTCCAAGCCTCGCTACTATCCATACGCGACGCCTACTCCGGGCTATTTATTATCGGGGTAATCCTAACGTTATTCATCTTAATCTTCCCTTTTCATTCTTCGCCTATACGAAGAGTTTTCGACTGGAAGAGAAAAAATGCAACGAAAGAAGCTTTGCAAATTCCCATTTCTTAGTTAACTGATATAAATTTCGGTTATATACTTGAATACGATACGCTCAGAGATTGCGTACTTATCGAAAAGTGTACGGAGATCGTCATAGAGCGTTTTGTTTTCAGCCTGCTCTTTGGGAAAATAAGATGATGAACGTACTCTTCCCAAAAACGACCGAAGGTCCAATATCTGTTGATTTGGTAAGGTTACCTTGGTCATTGAACGTGATCCAAAAAATTGTTTGAGATCATCATCACTGATA
Organism: Sphingobacterium sp. HSC-15S19; assembly: GCF_050433745.1. NCBI lineage: Bacteria > Pseudomonadati > Bacteroidota > Sphingobacteriia > Sphingobacteriales > Sphingobacteriaceae > Sphingobacterium > Sphingobacterium sp. HSC-15S19. The sequence goes on along the minus strand of NZ_JBNPWQ010000040.1, from coordinate 27,725 downwards.
TTTTTGTGACTGACAGATTGATAACTTGGTATATGACTGAGCAGAAAATCTTCGTACTCCTGTTGAAAAGCATCGCCGGGATCACGCTGGTTCCAGACCAGTACAATACGTCCATTTTCTGTGAGAATGCGAGCGAACTCCCTCTTACATGCTTCCCGGTCAAACCAATGAAACGATTGCCCTGCAAAAATGAGATCTACGCATCCAGACTCAATAGATGTATCTTCGGCAGTCGCATTCAGCGCGATTAAATTCCGATAGGTTTTAAAATGATGCAGTAAAGATTCACGCATTTCCCGATTGGGTTCAACAGCAAAAACGTCATTCCCATTTTCGAGAAAAAGTTGCGTAGATAGCCCTGTACCACTACCGATATCGGCAACCAACCATTTTTTATCCAGCCCTATTTGTTCTTTAAGCACCTGAATAATCTCTTTTGGGTAACATGGTCTAAATTTCTCGTAATCGACAACCCTGTCCGTGAATCTATCAATACTGTTTTTGTTCATAATAAGAATTGCTGTAACTAGTCGATTATACCTTCATCTTTAAAACTATAATATCCGTTATCGGTAAAGATTAAATGATCGGCAACTCTAATATCCATAATTTTAGAGGCTTCAACAATTTTTTGCGTCAGAATTTTGTCAGCATTGCTTGGATACAAGGTGCCCGAGGGATGGTTATGAACTAATATAATTGCATGTGCTTTAAGGCTAAGTGCAGATCGTAATATAATCCTGACATCAACTGGCGTAAAATCATTACCGCCGCGTCCGATCAGTTGTTTGTCTAATATTTTATACCCCGTATTGAGATACAGCGTCCAAAACTCTTCATGGGGCAGATCCTGAAGTATGGGTTTCATAAAGTTGTAAACGAAGCGGCTGCTATTTACGAGCTTACGCTGTTCTACGGGCAGGTCGTTTTTCCGGCGTGCGAGCTCCAATGCGGCAAGAATAGCGATAGCTTTTGCCTCGCCTATCCCTTTATACATGCTCAGTTCTGAAACCTCCATCATCGAAAGCGTCTGCAGGTTGTTATTGACATCGGCCAATATGCGCCGGCATAATTCAACAGCACTTTCATTTTTGGAACCAGACCCGATTAAAATAGCCAGTAATTCGGCGTCGGTAAGCGCCCTACGGCCCTGGCTCAATAGTTTCTCTCTCGGACGATCGGCCTCTGCCCACTCCCGAATGACTAGTTTGTACGGATTTGACATCTACAGTTAATTATAATTGGCTAGCGTACATAAATATACAAAAATACTGTTACTTAATATCCTGAGAAATACACAATCTATCAATTAAAAAAAATTGGCAATCGGGATTTACTTCACATTTCACTCTGAAACGTTATCTTTGTATTTCATAAAAATTTTTGAATATGAGTAAAGCGATTATTAAAACAGAAAAAGGCGACATGACTGTGGAGTTCTACACAGCTGATGCTCCAAATACAGTAGCCAATTTTATCAAACTTGCTAAATCAGGATATTATGATGGATTGGCATTTCACCGTGTAATCCCTGATTTCGTTATCCAAGGTGGATGTCCAAATTCACGTGAAGGAGCTGCAGGAATCCCTGGAACGGGTGGCCCTGGTTATAAAATTGACTGTGAATTAACAGGCGAAAACCAATACCACGATAGAGGTGTATTGTCTATGGCTCATGCAGGCCGTAATACTGGTGGTTCTCAATTTTTCATCTGTCATAGCCGTAACAACACTGCTCACTTAGATCGTAACCATACTTGTTTTGGAAAAGTTATCGAAAACGTAGACATTGTTGACGATATCAGACAAGGTGACCGTATTTTATCAATTGAAGTTATCGAAGATTAATTCTTGGAGATTTAAATAGTATTAAAATGAATTTAAGAGCATTAGTATCCGTAACTGGTAAACCAGGATTGTTCAAATTGGTTGGACAAAATAAAGGTGGTTTTATTTTAGAAACCCTTGATCAGGCAAAAATTAAAACGGTAGTAAGTTTATCTTCTACAAAAATGGCGACTTTGGAAGATATCACCATCTATGGTGAAGAAGAAGAAATTCGTCTATTGAATATTTTTGAAACAATCAAAGAGAAAGGCATCGCTCTGCCAGATACAAAATCTGATGGCGCAACATTAAGAGATTTCTTCCGTGAAGTAGCTCCTGGCCATGATGAATCACGTGTTTATTCTTCGGATATTAAAAAGGTTATCACATGGTATAACATTATCAAGGAATTCCCTTTATTTGAAGAAGAAGCACCTGCTCCTTTAATGTAAACTTTTACATATATCCCAAATAAAAAAGGAGTTGATCATGTGATCAACTCCTTTTTTATGGTGTTTTCTAATGAAACACGACATCAAGTACATTTTTTTCGATGCTGTTTTGATCTTTGGCCGCGTCAAGTTTAGCATGGGCTTTTGTAACCTCAAATTCTTTGGGTTCAAATTGCTTTTCGACGACAGCTGTGGTTGTAAAGCGCAATAGGGAATTTTCATCTTCATTGAGATAGGCATCAATTTCAAGAATCCCTTCGTTTTCATCAAACACATAGGGGTGCAGCAGATTGATTCCCTTCGGGATCCGTGGGCTCTTCCAAACGACAAATTTAGGGAGCGTTTTATCCATTGCATCAATTTTATTGTAAATGGCCTGCTGACAGGTAATTCCGGCAATTACTTTTGTTTTTCCGGTCTTATCGATCATATACTCTTTGGGATTTATTCGTATCTGCACTTTCGCCAATCCATTAAGTTTCCCTTCTGGATAGTTCAGTCCTACATTGATAGTCTCGTTGCCACTATTTGCTAAAAAAGCCTCGCCTGAACCTTTGCTATAATTCACATAATTTTCCAGGCGGTACGTCAGGCCCGCAGCATCAGATTTCGCTTGTTGTTGATCAAATTTAATTTCCATCTTACGTAAAGGGGCAAGCATCAGCTCCATACGCTGCAGGGGATTTTCAATATCAAAGCTATCTTTCTTCATTTGTTCCGCCTGGGGTAGCGTGGATATTGCCTTCCACAATGCAGCAGGTGAACTATCTTTGGTCAGATTCATCAACCTGATTAGTTCAGCAAAAGGCATATTGGGAAAAGTAACTTTTTGTACGATTACCGCAGCATTGATCCGTTTAGAAGAGCGGATATCCGTTGTTGTATTTGATTCTTCATGTAGTTTAACCTCTTTGGGTGTAGAGGATTGACAATTGTGAAAAAGAAGTACTATGCCTAATAATGGGAAAATTAAGGCGTACTTTTTTAGATATTTTTTCATATCTATAGTTGTTTAAATGTAGTATAGACAAATTTACCTTATTTGATGCAGATATCACAAAAAAAGCCCCAGAATTTATATCCGGAGCTTCTTTTATCTTACGCTAGCACATAGGCTATTCGCATTAATTAATGACCTTTTGGTTCGGCATCGATACGTTTAATATCTGCTCCTAATTTACGCAAGCGTTCTTCGATATCTTGATAGCCACGTTCAATCTGTTCGATATTGTGGATCACAGATTTTCCTTTGGCAGATAGCGCTGCAATCAATAAAGACACCCCGGCACGAATATCTGGCGAAGTCATCTCAATACCTCTCAGGTGGTGTGATTTATTCAGTCCAATAACGGTTGCGCGGTGCGGATCGCACAAGATAATCTGCGCCCCCATATCGATCAATTTGTCGACGAAGAACAAACGGCTCTCGAACATTTTTTGGTGGATCAATACGTTTCCTTTTGCCTGAGTCGCCACAACAAGTACTATACTTAATAGATCGGGCGTAAAACCTGGCCAAGGTGCATCTGAAATTGTCAGGATAGATCCATCGATAAATGTATCGATTTCATACGATTCTTGCGCCGGAATAAAAATATCATCACCACGTAATTCAAACTTGATGCCTAAGCGCGAAAATACAGATGGAATAACGCCAAGTTCTTCGAAACAGACATCTTTAATGGTGATTTCTGAACCTGTCATTGCTGCAAGTCCGATGAAAGAACCTATTTCAATCATATCAGGCAACATGCGGTGTGAAGTTCCCCCCAGACGCTCTACTCCTTCGATGGTCAACAAATTAGATCCAATACCGGATATTTTAGCCCCCATGCGATTCAACATCTTACATAGTTGTTGTAAATACGGCTCACAAGCAGCGTTGTATATCGTTGTTGTCCCTTTTGCCAATACAGCAGCCATCACGATATTCGCCGTACCCGTTACAGAAGCTTCGTCCAAAAGGATATAACTTCCTTTTAACTCCGTTGCATCAACGTTAAAAAAATGGGTAGTCGCATCGTACACAAACTTAGCACCCAATTTTTCAAAACCCAAAAAGTGTGTATCTAATCGTCTACGGCCGATTTTATCACCCCCCGGTTTCGGAATAGCGGCTTTTCCGAATCGAGCCAACAAAGGACCGACAATCATGATAGAGCCACGCAATCCACCACCTTTTTCTTTAAATTCAGGTGACTGGAAATAGTCTATATTTATATCTTTAGCTTCAAAAACGTATGTGTCCTTATCTATGCGATCAATTTTAACACCTAAAGCAGCCAATAGATCGATCAACTTATTGACATCCTTAATATCTGGGATATTACTGATGGTCATAGGTTCTTCTGTCAGTAAAACTGCAGAAAGAATCTGTAAGGCCTCATTTTTTGCTCCTTGAGGAATAATCTCTCCCTTTAACGGTTTTCCACCGATTATTTCAAATGCGTTCATTTATATATAAGTGATATCTTCTTAGTATCTTATCCCGGTTCTTGTATTAGCCTTGGGATATTTAGCCTTCCGCCTAACATACCGGGATCGGAGACCAAAGAACCTTGTTTTTTTATAAAACAGCGCGATTCTTAAAAAAAGAAGGCAATTGTAAAGAAATCTGTTAATCACTTCGCAATTGCCTGCTTCTTTAAACAAAATCTTTAAGAACTAGCCTCGTTTATTATTATAATTACCCTGCGGCTTTCTGTTTCTGTTATTGTTGTTATTGTTGTCCCTACCGTAGCTGTTGTTATTATTATCCCTACTGTAGCTGTTATTATTGCTTCCGTAGTTATTGCGCTTCGTATTATTGTTGTTGTTACTTGTCATACGAGGCTTGCCTCCACCTTTCGACTGGTGACCGGAATTATTATTATTGTTATTGTTATTATTTCCGCCTGAGTTACTGTTAGCCGGACCTTTAACGCGATTTCCCGGAGGCGGAGTTTTAAAGTCAAGTTTGGTCAATACAGTACCTTCTGGTAAGGTCAATTGATAACCTGACAACTCTTTGAGATCCTGGATGATCAACTCGTCCGAAACAGAATCCTTATTCCAGGTCAGGTAAGCCATTTTCATAAAATTGGCGATACCGATAACCATCTGCTCTCTTTTAGCCTCGTCATTAGCCAATAAAGCCTTTTCAATCATTTTCTCTACGGTAAAACCATAGTGCTTGAATCTAATGGAATGCTGCGGATAGCCCAAATGCTCAACTTCGTGTTTCACACTTTTCGCTGTAGCAATTGGATAAGGTGAGTCAATATCCAATTTAAAATCAGAGATAATCTGTAGGTGATCCCACAGTTTATGTTTAAAATCAGACACGTCTCTCAAATGTGGGTTCAATACCCCCATCATATCGATTACAATCTGCGCATGTTTATTTCTTTCTTCCTTTGTGGGTAAAGTACAGATGTAATCTACCATATTTTGCACATTGCGACCATATTCTGCAAGGATCAATTTTGGTCTAGTGCTGTTGTAGTCAAAGTTCATATAGCTAATATAAGTACCTAATTAAACGATCAAGATGCCGTTTTGGTATTTTATTATTGAATTATTCTAAGTTTTGCAAATTTAAGCAACAATTGTTTCTGTCCCAACTCTTTAAAGAAAATAGTTGCTTTTATATCTCCTTTGTTTCCTTCGAGATTAACAACTTTCCCAAATCCAAAACGTTCATGTTCAACTTCCATGCCGACTTGAAGATTTGATGTATCTGAAGGAGCAAAACCCGCAGTAGGTTTGTGGGCTTTCGGTAGTATTGATGTCGTTTTAACCATCGGCTTAGGCTTAGGTTTAGAAAACGTATCATCACTATCCTTTTGTTGCCATGCAATTCGTTCGCCTTGAAAACTTCCGGCTGAGGCAGAAGTTTGTCGTGGTTTAAAATCCAATGCAAGACATGCCGGATTCAATTCATCCAAGAAGCGACTGGGTTCGCAGTTATTCAGCGTTCCCCAACGATATCGCGAAGTAGCATACGAAAGTAGTAATTTTTTTTCAGCTCTCGTAACAGCGACATAAAAAAGTCTTCGTTCCTCTTCCAATTCCGACCTGGAATTCAACGACAACTGGGAAGGAAATAGGTTTTCTTCTAAGCCTACAATGAAAACAATCGGAAATTCCAATCCTTTGGAAGAGTGGATGGTCATCAATGATACAGTATCAGCATTTGGATCTTTATCATTATCGTCGTTTGTCAACAGGGCGATATCCTGCATATAGACATCAAGTCCACGCTCTTCGATATCTTCCCGTTCCGAAAATTCCTTGATACCATTGAGGAGTTCCTGGATATTTTCGTAACGCGCCAGCCCCTCTACCGATTTGTCTTCATACAATTCTTTCAGAATACCACAGTGCTGCGCAATATGCATTGCCGTATCAAATGCGTTATTGTTTTTGGCAAGAGCCTGAAAACTCTGTATCATCTGTGCAAAACCACCGACAGAAGTTGCACTGCGTCCGTCTAGAAACTGGGCTGCATTTGCAACAACATCCCATATACGGTATTGATTCTGATCTGCAGCGATCATGATCTTCTCTATCGTCGTATCCCCTATCCCTCTACGTGGATAATTGATAACACGCTTTAGTGCTTCCTCATCATTTGGGTTGAAGGTGAGTCTGAAATACGCGATCAGATCTTTAATTTCTTTCCGTTGATAGAAAGAAGTACCACCGTATATTTTATAGGGGATATTAATTTTGCGCAAGGCCTCCTCCATTGCCCTGGATTGGGCGTTGGTACGATACAGAATAGCAAAATCTTTATAATTAAGTCCTTTTAACGATTTCTCTTCGATAATCTGGTCAGCAACGATCTTACCTTCCTCATTGTCAGAGAAAGCACGTGAAACCTTGATCTTTTCGCCCTCTTCATTATCCGAGAAAACATTTTTTTCCAATTGATTCTGATTATTCGCAATCACCGAATTGGCCGCATTTACGATCATCTTAGTCGATCGATAATTCTGCTCCAGTTTAAAGATCTTCACATCAGGATAATCCTTTTGGAAATTCAGGATATTCTGAATATTTGCACCACGAAATGCATAGATCGATTGTGCATCATCCCCAACCACGCAGATATTTTCGTTGACTGCTGCCAGGCGTTTGACAATAAGGTATTGGGAGAAGTTGGTATCCTGGTACTCATCGACCATCAGATAGCGAAATTGATGCTGATATTTATGCAATACCTCTGGATGCTTGTTTAACAAGACATTTGTTTTAAACAAGAGGTCATCAAAATCCATTGCTCCAGCACGGTAACAGCGTTGTGCATAGGTCATATAAATCTGCCCCAATTGACCACGACCATTGGAAATATCTTCGGCCAGTATGGCTTCATTCTTATTATATTCCTGCGGTGAGATCAAGTTGTTTTTTGCCTGTGAGATACGTCCATACACATGATTGACATTATACAGCTTATCATCGAGATTCATTTCCTTTAAAATGGCACGCAACAAACTTTTGGTATCGTCCGTATCGTAGATGGTAAAGTTTCTGGGATAACCGATCAATTCTGCTTCGACACGGAGTATCTTTGCGAATACCGAGTGGAATGTTCCCATCCAAATATTTTTCGCTTCGCTTCCAACAACAGAAACGATACGTGCGCGCATCTCTTTGGCAGCCTTGTTGGTAAATGTTAATACCAAGATATTGAATGGATCAACACCTTTTCGAATCAAGTGTGCTACACGATAGGTAATTACCCGTGTTTTTCCTGAACCAGCTCCTGCAACAATCATCACAGGACCTTCTGTTTGCTCTACGGCTCCTCGTTGTGAAGGGTTTAAACCCGCTAAATAATCCAAATTAACTCCTTAAATTTTAAAACCTGAGAATAGGGTATAAAAGTACAAATTTCCTATTGATCACTGGGGCTATCTTGCTAATATTTTTACACAAAAAAAACCGATAATCAAGATTATCGGTTTTTATATCATCCAAGCAACATCTAGCCTCTGCTGTTATAATTTGGTGCTTCCTTCGTAATGGAAATATTATGTGGATGGGACTCTCTCAACCCTGCTCCTGTAATGCGGACAAATTGTGCTTCCTGTAATTTTTCAATTGTTGCAGCACCACAGTATCCCATAGAAGCGCGTAATCCGCCAATATATTGATAAACGACCTCAGCTAATGTACCTTTGTAAGGAACACGCCCAACAATACCTTCAGGAACCAATTTTTTGATATCATCTTCTACGTCTTGGAAATAACGATCTTTAGATCCTTTTTCCATGGCTTCGATTGAGCCCATACCGCGGTAAGATTTAAACTTACGTCCCTCATAGATAATTGTTTCACCTGGAGCTTCTTCCACACCGGCGAATAAAGAGCCAGCCATAATTGTGCTTGCTCCGGCTGCAATTGCTTTTGCAATATCACCAGTTTGTTTGATACCACCATCTGCGATCAAAGGCACGCCAGTTCCTTTAAGTGCTTTGGCAACTTCATATACAGCATAAAGCTGAGGAACACCAACACCAGCAATAATACGGGTTGTACAAATTGAGCCCGGTCCGATACCTACTTTTACGGCATCTGCACCTGCTTCAGCCAAAGCTGTTGCTGCTGCACCGGTCGCAATATTTCCAACGATTACCTGTAGCTCAGGAAACTGCGATTTCACCAATTTCAACTTATCGATTACACCTTTAGAATGCCCGTGTGCCGTATCGATTGTAACCACATCCACACCTGCTTTCACCAAAGCCTCAACGCGATCAAGGGTATCTGGTGTAACACCTACTGCCGCACCAACCAATAAACGGCCATGGCTATCTTTGGCAGCATTGGGATAATGTTTATATTTTTGGATATCTTTAAAGGTAATCAAGCCTTTCAAAATACCTTCTTCATTAACGACAGGAAGTTTTTCGATTTTTTCGTTTTGAAGAATCTCTTCCGCTTTCACCAAATCCGTTCCTTCGGGAGCAACAACAAGATTTTCCTTAGTCATCAATTCGTTGATTGGACGACTCATATCTTTTTGGAAACGAAGATCACGATTCGTTACAATACCAACCAATTGGCCTTTTTCGTTCACAACAGGAATTCCACCGATTTTGTGCTCCTTCATAATATTGAAGGCATCACCCACAGTTGCTGTTGCCAATAACGTTACTGGATCCTGAATCATACCGCTCTCCGAACGTTTTACTTTGCGTACTTCAGCAGCTTGTTCTGCAATCGTCATGTTCTTATGTAACATACCAATACCGCCAGCTTGAGCAATCGCAATCGCCAAATCAGCACCGGTTACCGTATCCATTGCTGCAGAAACCAATGGAATATTTAATTTGATTTTTTTTGTTAGCGAAGTGCTCGTATCAACGTCACGGGGTAAAATTTCAGAATAAGCTGGAATTAATAAGACGTCGTCGTAAGTGAGACCTTCTGCTACGAATTTTTGTGGATCTAATTGCATGGCAAATATGTATTGGGTTTTCTATTTGCCAGGCAAATTTAAGAAAAATAAGCAATAATAAAAAATAAAAGATACAAATTACAATCGGAAGACAAATTAGAAACGTTATGAATTAAGCATTCATCTAGGGTACGTCCCAGCCTTTATCATTTTTTGGCAGGCTATTTGCTTTTGGTAACACGAAAAGTTATTTTAATTAATGAAAATATAAAGATAAGATAATTATGAAAAAGACATTACTCTCATTAGCTGCCGTCGCAGCATTAGCATTTGGCGCACAGGAAGCGAAAGCTCAGTCTCCTCAACGTGCAGCAATTGGTGTTGTGTTTGATGGCACTAAGCACGCTGATCTTTGGGGTGTTCAATATAAACAATCAATCGGAGGAGCTAACAACGGTCAAGCACAGGTGATGTTTGACGACCATGTTGTAGCAATAGGAGCTGACTGGCAACATGCTAGACCTTTCCGTGGAGCAGCTGGATTAGGATGGTATGCAGGTATTGGTGCACAGGCTACTTTCTTTGATATTGGAGATAATTATACAGCGATAAGCTTAAGACCACAATTAGGCTTGGAATTTAAAATTCCTTCAGCACCAATTGGATTTCACGCTGACTGGAAGCCAGATTGGCAATTAAACCATGGAAGTGATTTCCATGCGTCAACATTCTCGTTTGGTATCAAATACACATTGAGATAATATAAAACAACTAAACAGTATAAAAGGTCCTTCTCTATGTTGAGCAGGGCCTTTTTTTATAAATAAAATCAATAAATATTTCTTTTTTTCTTCAATTCTCCTATTTTTATGCCGTTGACCTGATTGGCGTAAATAAAACTTTTCATTCTACAAAAATTTTATACCTTTGCCATTCTTGGTAAAATGTGATTAAACGAGAACTAATTATCAATTACATAAACAGTATTTAACATTAAAATTAATACAATTATAACAGACGATGCAAGGTAAAGGGCTGATTAAACTTTTAGTGATAGTGGTGTCATTAGCGTGTCTATACTCCCTATCATTTACTTGGGTGACCCGCAATGTGGAACGAGATGCTGAGAATTTTGCCAAAGGAGACTTGGCGAAAGAGAAAAGCTACCTCGACTCAATGGCCGGTGAAGTAGTGTACAATTTAGGTTTTGCAAAATACACCTATCGGGAAGCCAAAGCAAATGAACTCGCTTTGGGATTGGATTTGAAAGGTGGTATGAACGTGACCATGGAAATCTCATTGGACGAATTGATCCGCAATTTGGCGAATAATCCAAAAGATGAGAAATTCAACAAAGCGTTGGAGCAAGCAGTAGCAAAAAGCAAAACGAGTGCAAAAACAGTCGTTGCTTTATTTATGGAAGAGTACAAATCCATCGGTGCTACAACTCCACTTTCGACATTCTTTTCAACAAAAGATAACGCTGCTCTAATTAAACCTGGTGATTCAGACTCCAAAGTTGAATCATTCCTTCAAAAAGAAGCAGACAATGCCATCCAAAACTCATACAAAGTACTTCGTACACGTATCGATAAATTTGGCGTTGCATCTCCAAACATTCAAATTCAACAAGGTACAAACCGTATTTTGATCGAATTACCTGGTGTGAAAGATGAAAGCCGTGTTCGTAACCTATTACAAGGTTCGGCTAAATTGGAATTCTACGAAACATATACAAACCAGGAAGTTTATCCAATACTGGAAAATATCGACAAAACTTTAGCATCAACGTTAAAAGCTGCTCCAGCTGCTACAACAAATACTGCCGCAGATACAAGCAAAAAATCAGATGATTTATTGTCTAATCTAACCGGTGGTAAAAAAGATGCTAAGAAAGACAGTGCTGCTGTAAATCTAGGTCAGAAAAATCCATTATTTGAAGTATTACGTCCAGCTGTTTACATGGGCGAAAACCAACAAATGGCACTTATGCCAGGTTCAATGGTCGGTATTGCTTCATTAAAAGATACGGCAAAAGTAAATGCTTACTTGCAACGTCCTGAGGTGAAATCAATACTTCCTGGAAACTTAAAGCTTTTATGGTCTGTTAAACCAGAGCAAAAAACACCTGAGCAACTATCATTATACGCCATTAAAGGGTCTGGACAGGACAATGGTGCTGTATTGACGGGTGATGTGATCACTGACGCAACAGCAAACTTTGATGAGAAAAATCAACCTGTGGTTGGTATGCAAATGAACAGTGAAGGTGCTCATCAATGGAAGAAAATTACAGCAAAAGCAGCTCAAAACAGAGATGCGATTGCTATCGTTCTTGATAATGTAGTTTATTCTGCTCCTTCTGTAAACGGTGAAATTCCAAATGGTAGCTCATCAATCTCTGGATCCTTTACGGTAGAAGATACCAAAGATTTGGCGAACGTATTGAAGGCAGGTCGTCTTCCTACAACGGCTAAAATCGTTGAAGAAGCTGTTGTGGGTCCTACTTTGGGTCAGGCTGCCATCGATGCCGGTGTAAATTCTGCTGTTATCGGTATTATCGTGGTAATGATCTTTATGATCGCTTACTACAATACGGCGGGTATCGTAGCAAACATCGCGGTATTGTTAAACGTATTTATCATTATGGGGGTATTGGCATCCTTAAATGCTGTACTGACCCTACCTGGTATTGCCGGTATCGTATTGACAATGGGTACTGCTGTCGATGCAAACGTTTTGATTTATGAACGTATCCGTGAAGAACTGGGCTTAGGAAAATCGATCCGTCAGGCTGTTGCCGATGGTTACAAACATGCTTTACCTTCCATCCTGGATTCGCAGATCACAACCTTCTTAATTGGTATTATCCTATTTTTATTTGGTAGTGGTCCGATCTTAGGTTTCGCAACAACGTTAATGGTGGGTATTATTACTTCATTGTTTACTGCGATCTTAGTTACACGTGTTATCTTTGAATGGATGTTAGCGAAAGATTTCAAAATCAAAGTCTCTTTCCCTTGGTCTGCAAACACTTTGCATAACGCAAACTTCAAATTCGTGCAGAAACGTAAAATCTTTTACGCGATTTCAATCGTTGCTGTGTTAATTTCTGCTGCATCAATTTTCACAAAAGGATTCAGTTTAGGCGTGGATTTCCAAGGTGGACGTACTTATACTGTTCGCTATGATAAACCTGTGGACTTAGAAGCTGTACGTACAAACTTGGACGATATCTTCAAGAAAACAACAGAGGTAAAAGTATTCGGTGCAGCCAATCAATTGCGTATTACAACAACTTACCATATTGAAGAAACTTCGGACACTGCTGATAAAGAAGTATTGGACAAATTAAACCAAGGTCTATCGAAAGTAGATGCTTCTAATAAACATGAGATTCTTTCGTCTCAAAAAGTTGGACCAAGTATCGCTACCGATATCAAATCTAGAGCAACCAGCTCAGCAATTTTCTCTATCATCATTGTTGCAGCTTACATCTTGATCCGTTTCCATAAATGGGAATATTCAGTTGGAGCAGCTATTGCAACAATTCACGATGCGATCATTTTATTGGGATTATTCTCTATCTTGGATGGTATCGTACCATTCTCACTTGATATTGACCAACACTTTGTAGCAGCAATATTAACCGTAATTGCTTACTCGGTGAATGATACAGTGGTTGTATTTGACCGTTTACGTGAATTCGTATCGAAACCAAATGCACATAATGAAGATCTTGGCGATGTCGTAAACCATGCGATCAACTCGACATTAAGTAGAACAATTATTACCTCATTGACAATCGTGTTTGTTCTTGCTGTATTGTTTATCTTTGGTGGTGAAGTTATCCGTGGATTCTCATTCGCGATCTTAATCGGTGTTATCGTAGGTACATATTCATCTATTATCTTAGCTGCACCTTCAGTATATGACTTACGTAAAGGAAAGCATTTGGCAGAAGGTAATACTGCTAAAAAAGCTGAAGTCGTAAGACCTTAATAGCTGATATCGATAAAATAAAAAAGGGCGTTCGAATGAACGCCCTTTTTTATTGCATTCAAATTACTTGTCACACTAAATATTTTAAATATATTTGTTGTACTAAATATTTGTATGCTAAACGAAAAATTTGACCGCTACTCCTTCATCTTGGACCAAACAGCCAAGAAAGTAAAACAGTTCGCCCAATCTTCTTTTGCCGAGAAAGGATTTGATATTACTGTAGACCAATGGACCGTTTTAAAGGCTTTATACGAAACAGATCAACTTTCACAAAAAGAACTGGCCAAGCGCTGCGGAAAAGACCAGCCCACACTGACACGGATCGTAGATATCCTTCTTAAAAAGAATCTGGCTGAGCGGATCACTGACGAAACAGACCGTCGGAGTCTATACCTCCATTTGACAGAAGAAGGAAAATTGAAAGTAGCATCGCTTACGCCAATTGTTACGGAGATTCGTATGAAGGCCTGGGAAAATCTAGCGGACGAAGATTTCGAAGCTTTCACAAGAATTTTGAATACAATATATAACAATTTAAATATAGAATAGCTATGATAAATACGGATATCTGTATCATCGGAGCAGGACCTGTTGGCCTATTCGCAGTTTTTGAAGCTGGGCTTTTAAAAATGCGCTGCCATTTGATTGATGTGTTACCCCAAGTGGGCGGTCAACTTTCGGAGATTTACCCCCATAAGCCTATCTACGACATTCCTGGTTATCCAAGTATCACTGCGCAGGAGTTGATCGATAAACAGCTTGAACAGATTAAACCCTTTGACCCCACATTCACCTTAGGCGAGCGCGTGGAACATATAACAAAACAGGACGACGGTTCTTTTATTATAGAAACCAATGATCATACGGTGGTTCATACACAGGTCATTGTCATCGCTGGGGGCTTAGGTTGCTTTGAACCACGCAAGCCCGAAATTCCAAATCTTCACCTCTTTGAAGGAAAAGGCGTAGATTATATGGTAAAAGACCCCACCAAGTACCGGGATAAAAAAATCGTCATTGCCGGTGGCGGTGATTCCGCGCTCGATTGGACCTTCCATCTCGCAGATATTGCGCAACAGGTCACTTTAATCCACCGAAGTGACTCCTTCAGAGGCGCTCCGGACTCGGCTGAAAAGGTTTTCAAATTGGCCCAACAAGGTAAGATCAACTTATTATTGTCCCACAATCTGACCAATATTCATGGCAATGACTACTTGTCTCATGTTGAAACAACAAATAAAGAAAAAGAAGTCACAGCAACAGATGCAGACTATTTTATTCCTTTATACGGTCTTACGCCGAAGCTTGGTCCAATCGCAGATTGGGGATTAAATATCGATAAAAATGCGATAGAGGTCAATACGCTTGATTACTCAACCAATATCGAACGGATCTATGCTATAGGAGACATCAACACCTATCCAGGCAAACTGAAACTCATTCTCTGTGGATACCATGAGGCTGCCCTGATGTGTCAAAGTGCCTTTAAATTTGTCTATCCCGATCAAAAATTGACATTCAAATACACCACTGTAAACGGTATAAATACTTTCTAGCCATGGACGATAATTTAATTCAAGTCACTGTTATTGATCGGGATGGGACCGAAAATATCCTGGAAGTTCCTACCGATATCAATCTTTCACTCATGGAGATTTTAAAGGCATCCGAATATGAAATTCTGGCCACTTGTGGTGGTATGGCGCTGTGCGCTACCTGCCATGTCGAAGTTGTCGAAGGCCTGCATACACTTCCCGAAGCGAGTGATCAGGAGCTCGACATGCTGGACACACTTCCGGATGCCGATGATCAAAGTCGACTTGCCTGTCAGCTGCATTTACAGAATACCAATAACGGCATGAAAATCAAGATCAAAGGCGCGCTACAATAGTGTCATCATTGTGTATAAAATACACAATGATGACACTATACATCTTTTTTTTTCAAAGGGTACAATGTACACTATAAAGAGCTAAAAATCAAACAACTACAAAACATATTATTGAAAGAATTAGCCTCTTTACAATAAAATTCACAACATATCAGCATAATAAATAAATATTTTTTAGCTTTTTGAGCCAAAATTTAAGATATTTGCAGCTTAATTCGATTGTACCGAATTTTTACAACAAACTATTAAAAATATGCCAAGCAATAGTTCAAATAGAAAATTCCCAAGAGTAATCATTATTGGTGCTGGATTTGGAGGAATTGAAGTTGCTAAAAAGCTTAAAAATAAGGAAGTTGAAGTTCTGTTGCTGGACAGAAATAACTTTCATACTTTTCAACCATTGATGTACCAAGTTGCCACGGGCACTCTTTCAGCGGACTCCATCTCCTTCCCTGTTCGCAAAATGTTCAAAGGCCAAGACAACTTTCATTTTAGACTTGCTGACGTAAAAAGCGTAGACAATGAGGCTAAGATTGTAAGAACAGATGTTGGTGATTTTGACTACGATTATTTAATTGTTGCGACAGGTGCTACCACGAACTTCTTCGGAAATCAGCAAATCACGAAATATGCTTTGCCGATGAAAAATATACAAGAAGCATTAAATATTCGAAGCTATGTTTTACAGAACCTCGAAGAAGCAGTACGAATAGAAAACCCTGCTGATCGTAAAGCTAATTTGAACTTTGTTATTGTTGGGGGTGGTCCAACAGGTGTAGAACTTTCGGGGGCAATCGCAGAGATCAAAAACAATGTTCTTGAGAAAGATTATCCAGAATTGAAAAAATCTGAGATGTCGGTTTACCTGGTTGAAGGACTTCCAAAAGTATTGGCCAACTTATCTGAAAAATCTTCTAAAGATTCAGAAAAGTACCTCAAAGATTTGGGTGTAGAAGTATTATTGAATGTTCAGGTAACTGGATATGATGGCAATTCAATTACTTTCGCCGATGGCAGAAGTATCGAAACAAAAACTGTTATCTGGGGAGCAGGTGTAGCTGGGCAGTATCCGAATGGTTTCAAAAAGGAGATTATCCAACGTGGTAACCGTATACAGACAGATGATCAATGTCGTGTTATCGATATGCCAGGTGTTTATGCCATTGGTGATGTTTCGGCATTTATCACAGATGACCTTCCTCGCGGCCTACCAGGTGTTGCACCGGTGGCTCAGCAACAGGGAGCTTATGTTGCCAAACACATTCTTCAAACAATGTCCAATCAACCAACTGAGAAATTCAACTATTTCGACAAAGGGTCCATGGCTACGGTAGGTCGTAATAAAGCTGTCGTTGACATGGGAAAAATCCATTTCAATGGATTCTTTGGCTGGATGACCTGGATGTTTGTCCACTTGATGTCCATCTATGGATTCAGAAATAAATTGATCACATTCGTAAACTGGTCGATCAAATTTTTCACCAAAAACAGTGGTGTGCGTTTGATCTTCCACAAATATGATGAGCCGACTCCGGAAGAACAACAGGCTGAAACAGCCCAATAACTTTCAATTGGAGTTTAGATAAACTATTTCAATACCCCGACAGCGCCATTATCCCAAACGATAATGGCGCTGTTTTTTACCTCTATTTTACCTGTTTAATCCATTCGCTAAAAACATATAACAACAGCGTGTAGGAACCCTTCGAAACAACAGCCCTCTCCAGATAGTTGTCAAAACCACCTTTTCCCGATTGGATTCTTTCTTCTCGCGGTCAATGATTTCAAAAACACCGGCTTAATTCTTTTTTAACACCGCATCCAATTAAAAATAACTTCACCTAGGACGTAAGAATTACAGATTATATTCGTTAAATTTAAAGACAGTTTTTTCCAGATAGAATTTACTTTCAGAATGTAGTTTTTTTTGATGTATAACCTCAAAAAGATTAATTTTTTTTGTGTAGGTTTGCATATTATTTTAAAATAGCTTAAGGATTAGCAGATGGGCTTATTTAATTGGTTTACGCAAGAAGTTGCGATTGACTTGGGTACTGCAAATACCCTAATAATTCATAATGACAAAGTAGTAGTGGATGAACCTTCTATTGTTGCATTTGACCGCACCACAAACAAAGTGATCGCCATTGGTCGCCAGGCCATGCAAATGGAGGGTAAAACACACGACAATATAAAGACAGTACGTCCTTTACGTGATGGAGTAATCGCTGATTTTACGGCAGCTGAACACCTGATCAGAGGTATGGTAAAATTGGTAAACAATGGTAAGAGCTGGTTTTTCCCTTCCCTACGTATGGTTGTTTGTATTCCTTCCGGTATTACGGAAGTAGAGAAACGAGCTGTGCGTGATTCAGCAGAAATTGCGGGTGCCAAAGAAGTCTATTTAATTCACGAACCCATGGCTGCTGCTGTAGGAATCGGAATTGACGTGGAAGAACCAATGGGTAATATGATTATCGATATCGGTGGTGGTACCACTGAAATTGCTGTCATCGCTTTATCGGGTATTGTATGTGACCAGTCCATTCGTGTTGCTGGTGATAACTTCGACTCTGACATCGTTCAATACATCAGAAGACAACATAACATCATGATCGGTGAACGTACGGCTGAAAAAATCAAAATTGAAGTGGGTGCTGCTCTACCTGAATTGCAGGAACCACCGGCAGATTTCGCTGTTCAAGGCCGTGATTTGATGACAGGTGTTCCTAAGCAAATTACTGTTTCTTACACCGAAATAGCGCATTGTCTAGATAAGTCCATTTCAAAAATTGAAGAGGCGATCTTAAAAGCACTTGAAATTACCCCACCAGAATTATCAGCGGATATTTATCAAACAGGTATTTATCTTACCGGTGGTGGTGCATTATTGCGCGGTTTGGACCGTCGTATACAAGCGAAAACTAAACTTCCAGTACATATTGCCGAAGATCCATTACGTGCTGTCGTAAGAGGAACTGGTATTGCACTTAAAAATATTGGACGATTTAAATTCTTGATGCAATCATAACGTTCGATAATTAATAACAATATTTTATTAAAGAGCGATATAATATGCAAAACTATTATATCGCTTGCTTATTAAATACCCACATTAAAAAATGAGAAACCTTTGGTTATTCCTGAGACGATACAATGCATTCTTCTGGTTTATCCTATTTTTTGGATTCTCGTTATTTTTGGTGATCACCAACAATTCTTTCCAACGTAATTCTGTTTTAAATTCTTCAAATAGTATCATCGGAGGCCTGTATGCAAAGGTCAATTCCTGGAAAAGCTATCTGCACCTCGGGGAGACTAATGATGCACTTGCAAAGGAAAATGCACAATTAAGAAAGGACTTACAAGCCTATCGATCAACTGACAGCATCAAGATTGGTCCTGTCCCAGCAATCGATAGCAGTGAGTTTGGGCGTTACGAATTTATTATTGCGAATGTCATCAACAATAGCATTCACCAAAAGGCAAATACGATTACACTCGATAAAGGCAGTAAAGATGGTATAGAGCGAGGTATGGGTGTTATCGCTCCCAACGGGGTAGTTGGTATTGTATTGAATGTTTCCCCTAACTTCTCTACCGTTCAATCCCTATTGCATCCAGATACGCGTATATCCGTTACACTGGGCCACACCGAGGTCTTTGGCTCGTTGGTATGGGGCAATAGCATGGATTACCGCGCGGCAATGGTCAAGGAAATTCCAAACCACATCAAAGTCAACAAAGGAGATAAAGTGTATACCTCCGGATATTCAGGACATTTTCCAAAAGGAATTTTTGTCGGAACGGTCATTCAGACAGGTATTTCTTCAGGAGATGCTTTTTTGGATCTTAGATTATTGTTGAGCACCAATTTCTCCAATTTGCAACATGTCTACGTTGTAAAAGACCTGTTAAATAAAGAATTAAAGACACTAGAAGAATCGACAAAGGACAATGGCTAGGATTTTAATATTTAATATTATTCGATTTATCGTTTTGATAGGCATGCAAGTTTTCCTATTTCAAAATATCGGTTATTACAATCTGGTCGCTGCATTTCCTTATATCTTATTTATTTTTTTACTTCCGACAGGAACACCTAATTTCCTGGTGTATTTGATCGCATTTCTTACGGGACTTACCGTAGATTCATTTTATGATACCCTTGGTGTCAATACCGCAGCCTGTGTTGCATTGGCAGCCTTCCGTATTTTCTTCATGAAAATTACGCTCGAAGTTGAAGAACGCGAATCTTTTTTTACCCCGATGTTGGGCTTCATGAATATTCGCTGGTTCTTTTCCTACATCTTTTTCGGAACATTGATCCATCATACATTTTTGTATCTCTTGGAATCTTTTTCCTTCCAGCACATCCAATACACCTTATTGAGTATAGTTTTAAGTTGTATATTTACAGTAATTATCATGCTATTATTTAGCATATTATTCTACAAAAAGAAAGATCGGTTGTAGTAGATCGATGGATAGAAATTCATTTCTATGAACAGTTTTTTTGCGCGTAAGTACGTCGTTTCGGGAATCTTTATTGCCATCACATTGACCTTGGTGGCTCGCTTATTCTATTTACAGATCATAGACGATTCCTATATACATTCCGCAAACAGCAATGTCATGCGCAAGGTCATTGTGTACCCGGCCAGAGGGGTTATATTGGACCGAAAGGGAAAGGTATTAGTTCAAAACGAACCGGTATATGACCTTATGGTTACTCCACGTGAGGTGAAAGAAATCGACACCGCTTTGTTCTGCAAATTGATAGACATTGACAAGGAAGGCTTTATTAAACGGATGGAAAAGGCAAGAGTACACTCCCCTTACCGTGCATCCATTTTTGAAAAACAGCTTTCTGTACGAACATGGGCCCAATATCAGGAATACCAATATCAATTTCGTGGTTTCTATGTCCAAAAAAGAACAATCCGAAGTTATCCCGACAGCATAGCTGCTCAATTTTTGGGTTATGTGAGTGAGGTAAATGATAAAGATATTGAACGCTCCAACGGGTTTTATCGTAGTGGTGACTATATTGGTCGCAGTGGGGTAGAACGTTCTTATGAAGACCTTATTCGCGGAAAACGTGGTGTCAACAACTTAATGGTTGATGCGCTGAACCGCCCGAAAGGGGTATTTATGGAGGGGAAATACGATACACTTGCTGTTGCAGGGGAAGGACTGGTTTCCTCTTTGGATAAGGACCTCCAGATTCTAGGGGAAAACCTCATGAAAAATAAATTGGGGTCCATTGTCGCTATTGAACCTGCAACAGGTGAAATATTAGCGTATGTAAGTAGTCCGAGTTACAATCCAAACATGATGGTTGGAAGACAGTCTGGCAATAATTATATGAAATTATTGAAAGACGACACCAAACCGCTTTTTAACCGTCCTATTCAAGCCTCTTACCCCCCAGGCTCTGTATTTAAGGTTGTTTCAGCACTGACTGCGCAGCAGGCCGGTGTTATTGATCGCAATACGGTATTTTTCTGCCCGCATGGATATAGCTATGGTGGTGGACGCGGCTGGATGGGCTGTACGCACTATCATGGATCAACTACATTACAGCGATCTGTAGCTGTATCATGTAACACCTACTATGGATTTACCTATGCTAAGATGATCGACGGACGTGGGCTTTCGGGACCTAAGGCTTACGATCTATGGCGCAATGCAGTAACACAGTTTGGAATTGGCCATAAACTAGGCATTGATCTGCCGGGTGAAAAACCAGGTTTACTACCTACGTCAGATTTTTATACCAAACGCTATGGAAACGATAAATGGCGTTCAAGTTTCAACATCTCCTTATCTATTGGACAAGGGGAAATGGGTATAACCCCCTTGCAAATGGCCAATATTATGGCTATCGTTGCCAACAAAGGTTTTTATTATAGACCCCATCTGATTAAAGGTATTGGCGCACAGAAAATTGCCAAGAAGGAATTCACCGAAAAAGTCAGTGCCGGCGTGGATGAGCGGTATTATCCGGTTGTTATCCAAGGGATGAGTGATGCTGTCAATACGCCCGAAGGTACCGCATGGGCCAATCGTATCCCAGGCATCGAAATGTGCGGAAAAACGGGTACAGCACAAAACCCACACGGAGAAAACCATGCCGTTTTCTTTGCTTTTGCGCCTCGAGAAAACCCTAAAATTGCCATTGCTGTCTTTGTTGAAAATGCTGGTTACGGTGGAACCTGGGCAGGACCTATCGCAAGTATGATGGTTGAGAAATACCTCAAAGACACGATAACTGCACCAAAATATATTCAGGACCGCATTTATAAAGCGAATTTTCTTCCTGCACCAAAAAAGGTTGTCGATCCAAAGGCCAAAGAAGTAAAGAAAACGGACTCAGTCAAATCGAAAACCGACACTTTAAAATCGAAACGTCAGCTGGCGGCCTTAACAAAACCAAAGGAAACAATTGTTCACCATAGCGAGATAAAGAGAAGATATGAATAATCAAAAAACTAGTTTCTTTGGAAAGATAGACTGGCTAACCATCACTCTTTGGCTTGCGCTATGCTTAATTGGCTTATTCAATATCCGTGCGGCTGTATTTAATCCTGAACTACCCAATTTCTTTACCTTAGGAACCAATTATGGAAAACAATCTTTATATCTTGTTTCTGCAATTATTCTAGGAGTATCCATTCTGATCATAGACGCGAAATTTTTCAGTTCCGCCTCACCGATATTTTATGGTATAACAGCTGTCCTGCTTGTCATCGTGCTCGTTGTAGGACGAAATGTCGGCGGAAATCAGGCATGGATTGACTTAGGCTTTTTCCGCTTGCAACCTTCTGAGTTTGCAAAACTTTCAACCTGTCTGCTCTTGGCTAACTTTTTAAGTTCTCAAAGTAATAAAGCTCCGACTATGCAGACACTGGCAATGGGAGCCGGTATTGTCTTATTCCCTGTATTTTTGGTGATGTTACAACCCGATACGGGATCTGCCCTTGCGTTCTTTTCGTTGATTTTTGTCTTTTACCGTGAGGGCTACGTAAATAATGAGCTACTTATATTTGGCGGTCTTTGCATTTTACTTTTTGTCCTTGCTTTATTGGTCAAGCCATGGATACTTATCTTGATTTTAGCATTACTCATTGGCCTTGTCATGTGGAACTACCGCAAGAGAAGGAAATACATTATTAATCTAAGTATACTTTTTGCAGCCTGTGCTGTATTTGTTCTCTGTGTAGACTTGGTCTATGAACATGTCCTACAACCCCATCAACGCGACCGTATTGACATTATCCTAGGCAAAATGGAAGACCCTAAAGGTAAAGGATATAATTTGAATCAGTCGAAGATTGCAATTGGATCGGGGCAGCTTCTAGGCAAAGGTTACTTACAGGGAACCCAAACGAAATACAATTTTGTGCCTGAGCAGAGTACGGACTTTATTTTCTGTACCGTTGGAGAAGAGTGGGGATTTGTTGGATCGGTTACCTTATTACTTATCTATCTCACCTTACTGCTACGCATTATTCATATCGCCGAACGACAGCGTTCAGCCTTCGCCAGGATATATGCATACGGTGTAGCGTCCATCCTCTTTTTTCACTTATTTATCAATATCGGTATGACAATAGGTATTGTTCCGGTTATCGGAATTCCGCTGCCTTTTATCAGTTACGGTGGTTCATCCTTATGGAGTTTCACCATTTTACTGTTTATCATGCTTAAATTTGATTCAAATAGAAAAGGAGTTGTCTAAAAACAACTCCTTTCCTATTTGTAGCCTTATTTAGTTTTTCTCAACTCTTTTACTGCATCAATTGAGAAAAAAAAAGTCTCCCTTGCCTGCACAGACAAACGGTTAAATACGCTCCAAAACGAGCTGTATAGCTTTATCCACAACTTCTTCAGGTGCGGAAGAAAACCGGCCATCTACCCGACTTGCCAAAATTGCATTGATGGATAAAGCCTGATGTCCAAACATGTTAGCCAATGCATAAATACCAGCTGTTTCCATTTCCAGGTTGGTGAAACGCTGATCTTTATATTGAAAGGAGCTGATCAAGTTTATAAAATTGGGAATCGTATTAGTTGATCGGACAGTCCTTCCCTGCGGAGCATAAAATCCGGGCGCAGTCAAGGTTACTCCCTTCGGTAAATCAAAGGCTATTCGATCCAGAAGGCTTGCGCCAGCTTTTGCAACGTAGGGCTTTAAGTTTAATGCGGAAAAATATTCGGCTAGCTCAACCTGAAGCGCCTGCTCCTCGCCATCGTAAGATCCCTGATAATAGTTCATCAATGCATCAAGACCTATTCCATATGCAGAGGCCAAAATAGTTCCCATCTCAACATCTTGTTGTACCGCTCCAGAAGTTCCAATGCGAATAATATCCAATGAAGTCAGCGAAGTCTTTACGGTTCTATTGGCAAAATCAATATTCGCCAGCGCATCCAGTTCATTCAACACAATATCTATATTATCAGTACCTATACCTGTTGAGATTACCGTCAACCGTTTATTTCCCAGATAGCCAGTATGCGTAATAAACTCACGCTTCCCTTTTTTGAGTTCAATACGATCAAAGTGTTTCGAGACTTTCGCTACACGGTCTGGATCACCGACCGTAATTACTGTACTTGCCAGATCTTCCGGCAACAAATTCAGATGATATATACTGCCATCTGCGTTTAAAATCAATTCCGATTCGTTGATCATATCGTATATAAATAAGTTAACTGACAACCTTCTATTTTGGAAAACCGATCAACAACTCGATTGACTTGCATTTTTCGGACTTCAAACTCCAAATAACACTGATTATCAAATTCCTGCTTTTCAACTTCGACGCCCTCTTCCTTTATGATCCGCATAATATCATTCATATGGAGGTAATCGAAGGTAATACCATAATGGTCATTCACTGTACGCTTGATAATTTCTGCTTGGGTCAAAGCATCTTGGGTTGCTGATTTGTAGGCATTAATCAAGCCTGGGACACCCAATAATGTACCACCGAAATAGCGAACGACAATCACGATAACATTGGTTACATCCATCGACAGGAGAACGTTCAAAATTGGGCGTCCTGCTGTCCCCGACGGTTCTCCATCATCATTCACACGAAAAACAGCACGATCTGGCGTGAGACGATAAGCCCAACAATGGTGTCTAGCTTTCGGATGAATCGCTTTCACTTCCAAGATCAGATCTTTTAATTGGTCTTCGGATTTAAATGGAAAAGCATAAGCAATAAATTTACTGCCCTTATCCCTAAAAATTCCCTCGTATTTTGCATCAATAGTCCGGTAAGTATCTTCAAATAAACTCATAGATATGCTATGATTAAAACTGAAACAATAGAAAGCGCTATGCCTAAATAATTCAATAATGATAACCTTTCTTTAAAAAATAAGACGCCAATTAGAGCGCCCAATGAGATCACACCAATATTCATCCCAGTAAATACGACTGATGGATTGTCTGGTAGGGCACGATGCGCTTTCATATAGAATAGGATATTACAGAAGTTAAATACTCCCAAAACCAATCCATATCCCACAGCTTGCCTTGAAAAACGTTGCTTTTCCACAAAAAGGAAATACAGCAATAGCACCATTGCAATAAACATCGCCATCACAAAGATAATAAACATGGAACTGATATAAGGTATAATAACATGCAAGGCGACCTGTTTGAAGAGGATATCAATTATACCCATACCGATAAATACCAATAATGGATAAAGTGCTTTATAACGACTATCAGCCATCGAGCTATTGTGCTGATTTTTTTGCCAGCCAATAGAACATAAGATGGCTAATAAACCAAGGGCTATTCCGAGCATCTTATGTCCCTCCATTTTTTCATGAAAGAAGAAAAATGATGCAAGCAGGGGAATAAACAACGATAGGCGTTGTGCAATCTCTGTCTTGACCAAACCACTATAGCGAATGGACAAAGCTATAAAAACAAACATCCCTGGAAGTAGTATCGCCAGACTCGTATACAACGTAACCGGCATAGCATCCCATACGAGCGATTTTAGATCCGGTTGCAATACAAAATAGGTCAGCGCAACCGCCATGGGGTAATTCCAAACAATAACTTGTTTAGTTTCGACTCCATTTTGTTTTGCCAATTTTAATAAAACAGCAACGGTTACGCTGCAGATGACACTTAATAAAACAAAAATCATGATTCAAAATTCATTTATTTCCAAAGGCCACGTTTCTCCTGACGAGCCTGACGTTCCAATTTTACAAATAAATCTGCATATTGTACATTTGGTGCTAGTGTATAGGATACTGCATACCCCTGTTCAACCAAATCCCGATTGACGAATTTCTTTCCAATATACACATAGGCAAGAAGTCTTCCATACCGATCCCGTTTTCCAACGTCAAAGACTAACTTTACACTTTTTCCATTCAGCATTGCCGTTAAATACTGCTTTGCTTCTTGACCATAGTAACCGATTTCCTTGCGTGCTGTCCGTCTCGTTTCCGGGGCATCTACCCCTATCAACCTAACTTTCTCCCCTTTTGAGGTTCCATTTTCAATGACAAAGGTATCACCATCGATAACACGCTTTACCCTCGCTTCTTTTTCCTCTCCTTTAAAAGTAAAACCTGTCAATAAAAAACAGATCATACATCCACATACATAAAAATTACTTCGTTTTAGCATAAAATCCAGCGTTTGCCCAAAGGTAGTAAAATACTTTTTCAACAAAACAGTCAAAAAAAACGGAAATATTAATATTAAAAACACATAAATTTAATGCAAAAAAAACAGTAAAAAATCACATAAAAACACAATTATTTTCAATATAAAAAATAACACTAAAACATAATTTACTATAAAAAAAAACAACAAAACAAAAACTTAAGCAACTAAACAACAATACAATATCAACATTAAAGCAAAATAAACACTTTAAAAACATCACAAATAAATCACTAAAAATTAATCAAAAAAAACCACATAAAAACACATAAAAAAATCATTAAATTAACTCAATATTTATAATAAAAAATTATTTTTTTTCTTTGATATTTCAAAAACATTCGTACATTTGAAATGTCAAACAACAACAGGATGAACAGAACGTATACATATTTCTATTTTAACTTCTTTTATTTTAAAAATAAGAGCCGGGATTAGATTGTGTATAAATCATAAAAAATACAAACAAGAAGAGTCCCGGTTCAAATGATCGGGACTCTTTTTTTTGGAGACAACATAGCGAACAAAAAAACAATGAGTTTAAAAATTGCAATACAGGGAGCAAAGGCTTCATTTCATGAAGAGGCCGCATTTAAATTTTTCGGAAGAGAAGTTGAAATTGTAGAATGTGATTCATTTAAAAAAACTTGTGAATTGCTGAAGCAAAGAAAAGTCGACTATATCGTTATGGCGATCGAAAATTCAATTGCGGGAAGTCTATTACCGAATTATAATTTATTGAGAGATTACAAGTTCCATATCACTGGGGAAGTTTACCTAAACATTCAACAGAATCTCATGGTACTGCCAGGCGTTAAGTTAAAGGATATTAAACACATCGAATCGCATCCAATTGCCATTCGCCAATGTGAGGAATTTCTTTCTGAACTTGAAGGTGTACGTATAACCGAGGGATCTGATACCGCTGCAACTGCGAAAATGATTGCGGAGCGAAAATTAACGGATACTGCTGCAATTGCTGGGACATTGGCTGCTGAAATCTATGGTCTTGAAATATTAGAAAAGAGAATCGAAACCAATAAAAAGAACGCAACGCGTTTCCTCGTATTATCTAATGAAGTTGTCGAACATAAGAATGCCAATAAAGCATCATTATCATTCCAAACAGGAAATACAGTAGGATCCCTGGCGACTATTTTACAATGCTTTGCCGAACAGAATATCAATTTGAGCAAAATTCAGTCAATGCCGGTAATCGGAAAACGCAATGAATATGATTTTTTCGTTGACGTAGAATGGAAAAAACAAACAGACTACGAAGCAGCAATACGTAAAGTACTCAAACATAGTGTCAATTTCAATATTATGGGCGAGTATGTCAAAAACGAAAAACTATATTGACCTATCCTTTTGCTAAATAATTTAGTTTTCTTATCTTTAGGTGATTAAATTTAGGTATGGTAGGCAATAAAGAAAAAGAGTTGAGTTTGT
>NZ_JBNPWQ010000039.1:0-50920 GCF_050433745.1 Sphingobacterium sp. HSC-15S19 | reverse complement strand
GCCGATGGTATTGCCGTAACAGGTGGGAGAGTAGGTCGGTGCCTTTTTTTACACGGAAGCCCTTGCTGGAAACAGTCAAGGGCTTCTTTCGTTTAGATACTCCCCGTACTACCCGCTACTTCCCCGTACAATGCTATTACCTATCTTCCATACTTCCCCGACCGGAGCCGCCCCGCAGCCTTTATTGTGTCTGCTCAAGCTCATGCCATCACTGCTCCTTTTCGAAAAGGCT
This sequence comes from Sphingobacterium sp. HSC-15S19, assembly GCF_050433745.1. Taxonomy (NCBI): domain Bacteria; kingdom Pseudomonadati; phylum Bacteroidota; class Sphingobacteriia; order Sphingobacteriales; family Sphingobacteriaceae; genus Sphingobacterium; species Sphingobacterium sp. HSC-15S19. The sequence continues at coordinate 50,688 of NZ_JBNPWQ010000039.1, read as the reverse complement.
TTGGCTCACTGGCTACAGTTGGATAGTACAATACATTGAAAGATTAAGGTTTGCGACTTTGATAAGATTAGATACGCTATAGATGCAATTCGCTTCATGCGGATAGTCCTCGATGTTTTCGGAATAAATTTGTGAATATAGCATTGATTTCAATCCATATTGTTATTAAAATAACGCACTGTACGGTAGGAAATTTGATTATGGTCACTTTTGATGTCAGATATACTGGTGAAAAGTACCTTTCAGAATCTCAATTTTCGCTAAGTCATTTAGATCCAGTAGCCGAAATTAGTAACTAAGCCTTGTAATACTGTAATACAAAAGTGACGTACATCACTTTTTTACGCATTACCCATCATTAGATTGTCATAAATTGCTGCTTACTTTTGAACCAGAATCAACAATTTAAGTAATGCAGTTAGAGCAATTTAATTACGACAACAAGATTGTCAGGAATTTCGGAATCGCTACCATTATTTGGGGAATAGTTGGTATGACCATAGGATTGCTTGTGGCGACGCAGCTTGTTTGGCCCCAAATGAACTTCGGATTGCAATTTACTACATTTGGCCGTGTACGTCCTGTACATACCAATGCGGTGATTTTTGCGTTCGTAGGTAATGGTATTTTTATGGGAGTTTACTACTCCTTACAGCGGGTGCTTAAAGCAAGAATGTTTAGTGATGCTTTGAGCAAGCTCCATTTTTGGGGTTGGCAATTAATTATTGTTGCCTCGGCTATTACTCTACCACTCGGTCTTACTTCAAGCCATGAGTATGCCGAAATGGAATGGCCTATTGATATCGCAATTACCTTCATTTGGGTGGTATTTGGAATCAATATGTTCGGTACTATTATCAAACGACGCGAACGTCATATGTATGTCGCAGTTTGGTTCTATATTGCCACATTTGTTACAGTAGCCGTATTGCATATTGTTAACTCCATCCAATTGCCTGTAGCTGGCTGGAAAAGCTATTATGTGTACAAGGGCGTGCAGGATGCACTGGTACAATGGTGGTATGGTCACAATGCAGTTGCTTTTTTCTTGACAACCCCTTATTTGGGAATGATGTATTATTTCCTTCCTAAGATGGCCAACCGTCCTGTTTACTCTTACAAGTTAAGTATTCTTCACTTTTGGTCTTTAATCTTTATTTATATCTGGGCAGGTCCTCACCATTTGCTCTATACGGCGCTACCGGGTTGGGTACAGTCTTTAGGGGTTGTATTCTCCATCATGTTGATTGCTCCAAGCTGGGGCGGTATGATCAATGGTTTGTTGACCTTACGTGGTGCTTGGGATAAGGTACGGACAGAGCCTATGTTAAAATTCATGGTCGTGGCCCTTACTTGTTATGGTATGGCGACTTTCGAAGGCCCTATGCTATCCTTGAAACAGGTGAATGCGATTGCTCACTTTACCGACTGGATCGTAGCGCACGTACACGTAGGTGCTTTGGGATGGAATGGGTTTATGACATTTGGTATTCTGTACTGGTTGATACCACGTATATATAAGACAGAATTATATTCTAAAAAATTGGCATCAACACACTTTTGGATAGGTACCTTGGGTATTTTGTTCTATGCGATCCCGATGTATTGGGCAGCCGTAGTACAAGGCTTGATGTGGAAAGAATTTACACCAGAAGGGGTCTTGAAATATCCAAACTTCCTGGCGACAACGTTAGAAATTTTGCCGATGCACATGATGCGCGCAATAGGTGGTGCACTTTATCTGTCGGGGGTCTTCCTAATGACCTTTAACTTGATCAAAACCATGAAACAAGGGAAGCTCTTGGCCAATGAGCCAGCAGAAGCTCCTGCATTATTGCCGGTTCAAGTAAATGAACAGTCTCAACACCGTCGTCTTGAACGTAAGCCAATTTTATTTATGGTACTGGCTCTTATCGCCATCCTCATCGGGGGTATGGTGGAGATGGTGCCGACTTTTACAATTTCTAAAAATGTTCCAACAATTGCGAGTGTAAAACCTTATACAGCATTGGAACTGCAGGGAAGGGATCTCTACGTGAGAGAAGGTTGTGTAAACTGTCACACGCAAACTATTCGTCCATTTAGATCCGAAACCGCCCGTTATGGGGAGTATAGCAAGGCGGGTGAGTTTGTTTACGATACACCGTTTTTATGGGGTTCGAAACGGACAGGACCTGATCTGCATCGCATCGGTGGAAAATATCCTAATAAATGGCACTTTGATCACCTGTTGGATCCAACGATTACCTCGCCTGGAAGTATCATGCCAACATATCCTTGGTTGATCGATCAGAAGCTGGATAATGCTATTCTGCAAGATAAAATGAAGGCGTTACGGAAATTGGGAATCCCTTATACCGATGCGGAAATTGAACATGCTGAACAGGATCTCACCAAACAGGCACAAAAAATTGCTGATGATCTAAAACAAAATCAAGTGAATGTGTTAGCTGACCGTGAGATTGTAGCTGTAATTGCATACTTACAGCGATTAGGAACAGATATAAAAGCAGCTCCAAAAGTAGCTGATAATGTTAACGCAAATCAATAAAGCTATGTTTAAGCAAATAACAAATCTAAACGGCAGTGAGCTTTATCTAATTGCATCACTTTGGATCTTCTTGGTGTTCTTCATTTCAGTAGCAATAATGTTGTTTCGAATGAAAAAAGACTATGTTACTTATATGAAGGAATTGCCTTTGGAAGAAGATGAAACAGAAAAGGAACTGAATCATTCACCTGAAAGTCTATAATATATGAGTTTATTATTGGATACTGCACCAGCTACCGCAGAAGTTGTTCAATCTACGATAGGATTCGGTACAGATAATTTATACACAGATATCTTAATTGTTGTATTGATCGTTGTGATGCTGGCTCTTCTCGCTTCGGCATTGATGGTCAATCGCGCGATGAAATCCATCATTAAGATTACCATGCCTGAATTGGCCCAGGAGGAAAAGCTCAAAAAGGTGGCGAATAAGGGCTGGATGAAAAGGTCGTGGAACAAGATCATGGGGATCAGACCGATTTCAGAAGAAAAGGATATTGTCATAGACCATGAGTATGATGGTATCCGCGAATTGGACAATCCGATTCCGATCTGGTTCAATTTCCTTTTTTATGGAACGATTTTTTTCGGCCTTGTTTACTTATTTGTTTATCAGGTGTCGGGTATCGGAATGAACCAGGACCAGGAATATGAACATGAGATGGTCATTGCCGAGAAAGAGCGTCAGGCTTATCTTACTGCTTCTGCGAGTAATGTAGACGAAAGTAGCGTGGAGTTTCAGCCGGAAATGGCAGCTGATGGAAAAGCGATCTTTGCAGCAAACTGTGTCGCTTGTCACGGAGGTAGTGGTGAGGGAGGTATCGGACCCAACTTGACCGATAAGTTTTGGCTACATGGTGGTGAGATTAAAGACATCTTCAAAACCATTAAGTATGGTGTTCCTGATAAAGGAATGGTGCCATGGGAACAAACGTTAAGTCCCGCTCAAATCGCACAGGTTGCCAGTTATATTGTCACCTTAAGGGATACAAACCCTGCTAACCCTAAAGCTCCGCAAGGTGATGAGGTATCCTATGGCGGTGGTCAGGCGGCAAACGGAGAGAAAGCAGCGGATGATGCCAAAACAGGTCCAGCTGAAGCAGATAAAAAAGCAGAGTAGTAAATTGAAATAGCAATGAGTACAGCAGTCGTGAATAATGCCAATAACGGTGAATCTAAGTCAAAAAAAAGACAATGGATTTATGCCAAAAAACCGCAGGGAGAGCTTTACAAAAAAAGACAGTGGGTTGGGTATTCACTACTGCTGTTCTTGTTTATCGTTCCTTTTATCAAAATAAATGGTGAACCGTTTCTCATGTTCAACATTATTGAGCGAAAGTTTTCCATCTTAGGAAATCTTTTCTATCCACAAGATCTCTACATATTCGTATTCGGTATGTTAATCGTGATGGTATGTGTGGTTTTGTTTACTGTTGTCTTTGGACGGGTATGGTGTGGATGGACTTGCCCCCAAACCATTTTTTTGGAATTAATATTTAGACGAATTGAATATTGGATCGAAGGTGATTGGCAGCAACAAAAGAAATTGGATGCGGGACCAAATACGGATCAAAAACAATTTAAAAAATTCTTGAAACATGGTATATTTTTAATCATATCATTTTTCATTTCAAATATCTTTTTGTCTTATATCATCGGTGTTGATGCGCTGATGAAGATTATCACTGATCCATTGGACCAACATATCGGTGGACTGATATCAATAATCATATTTACATTGGTTTTCTATGGCGTGTTTGCTTACGTCAGGGAGATTGTCTGTATTGCAATTTGCCCTTACGGCAGATTGCAGGGTGTACTCCTGGATGACCAAAGTATCACTGTCGCCTATGATCATAGACGCGGGGAGCCAAGAGGAAAACAGCAAAAGGATGCAGTGACGACGCAAGGGGATTGTGTGGACTGCAAGCTCTGTGTACATGTATGCCCCACAGGAATTGATATTCGAAATGGCCTTCAATTGGAATGTGTGAGCTGTACGGCCTGTATAGATGCCTGTGATGCTGTGATGGACAAAATCGGAAAGCCGAAAAAGTTAATTGGTTTTTATCCAATGGGTGAGATTGAAGGAACACTGAAGAAAAAAAGCAATACGAGAGCAATAGCTTATTCGGTCGTGCTGGTTGCTTTAATGTCGGTTTTTGGTTTTCTGTTGTTCAATCGTTCTCAGGTGGACGGTAGACTGCTCCGCGCAAAGGGAAGTACCTACCAGCTTCGTGATGATAAGACAATAAGCAACCTGTATTCTTTGGAATTGATTAATAAGTCTGGTAAAGAAATGCCTTTTAAATTGGTCTGTGATGACCCCCGCTTAAAGATTCAACTGGTCAATCCTATTCAAAAATTGAGTAAAGATGGGCATGCGACACTGAGCTTTTTTCTAATTATCGCAAATAAGGATGTTGAGACCTATAAAAGTAATGTAAAATTAGCTATCTATTCGGGCGATAAGAAAGTGGAAAGTTTAAAAACTACTTTTATAGCGCCTCCGGGTATGAATTAAAATGAAAAACAATGAATTGGGGTACAAAAATTTTTTTAACCTTGGCGGTATTTATGTTGTGTATAGTCGGAGCAGGAATATATATGGTGAGTCACGATTCGGATAGTCTGGAAGAAGACGATTATTACGAGCAGGGACTGAATTATGATCAAGCTTACGATAAAAAGCAGAATGTATTGATGATGAAGGAATCACCGACAATTGAAATCAGGCAAGATACCTTGTATATTCATTTTGTCTCCAAAGATAATAAGGGAAAATTGCTGTTTCGAAAACCTTCGGATAATCGATTGGATAAAGAATTGCCCTTTCAGACAACCAGTAATTTATATACACTGCCCATTTCCACGTTCGATAAAGGCATGTGGAATTTATATATCGACTGGAAGAGTGTAGGTAAGGATTTTTTGTTTGAAGAGCATATTTTATTTTAGTTTACGGAAATGAGTTATACCTACTTTGCATTTTTCATGGGATTGTTTGGAAGCATACACTGTGCGGTCATGTGTGGTCCATTAATTTTCGCCATTGAAGGAAGGCAAGGCTTTGGTTGGAACGTTTTCTTAAATAAAATACTGTATCAATCCGGTAGGGTACTGACTTATGGTTGTTTGGGACTTTTACTGGGTACGATCGGAACATTTGCGCAGATCCAGGGCTGGCAGCGTAGTCTAAGCTGGGCTACAGGTGTCATCCTGATTGGAATTGCTTTATTTCAGCTTATTGGTAAACATAATCGAAAAATTGCCAGCTGGCAGACGAAGGCTGTTCAGCCAATCGTACGGTTATTGTCGAAATGGCTCTATAAACCGGGCGGTAGCTTTGTTGCCGGTGTACTGAATGGATTGTTGCCCTGTGGTATGGTCTACATGGCGCTTATGTCGTCCATAAATGCGGATAGCCCACAGCAGAGTTTCTTTTTTATGTTGTTTTTTGGCTTAGGTACTATCCCGCTCTTGTTTGTGTTTTCTTTTTTGGGAAATTTCTCCCGATCTTTCAAAATTGGATTTTCGAAATGGATTCCTTTTCTCTATTTCTTATTGGGGATATGGTTTATACTCCGGGGTGCCAATTTAGATATTCCCTATTTAAGTCCGTTCATTCATGTAGATGGTGCAATAAACTGTGTTTAACGACAAACAATATGTCGATGCTAAGTATTATATTTGGTAAAACCCTTAGCACACAATATGGAGGTACTTCATCATATTTTACAGATTGCATTAACCTATTATTGGATTCCCTTACTCATCCTTTATATTGGTGTAATCGGGACGATTTTGATCGAAAACCGTAATCCTTCTAAGACCATCGCCTGGATTATGGTCATTGTTTTCTTACCTGTCGTCGGTTTGCTCAGTTATTATTTCTTTGGTCAGAAGTTTAAGAAGGTCAAAAGGATGAAGCGTGTGTATCGCGAGCAGTCCAAAAAGCTACTGGATGCCTGGCGTAAGGAATCCGAAATTATGGAGGAACATATCTATACGTTAAATGAGCGGATCGGTAGTTTGGCTATGGTATACCGCTACCTTAAAAATCAGAAGATCTCTACTTTTTCCCTCAACAACGATGTCACCCTGTTTATCAATGGGGAAGAAAAGTTTCCAGTACTTATAGATCGCCTTAAAGCTGCGCAGCATTCCATTCACATGGAATATTATATCTGGGAAATGGATGATGTAGGGCAGGAAATCTTACATATTCTAGAAGAAAAAGCAAAGGCTGGCGTGACTGTTCGCCTGATATTGGATAGTTTTGGTGCTCCGGATGTGATTAAATATTTACGGCGGCATAAACCCGATTTTGTGTTTCAAGCTTTCCTTCCGGTGACCTTTAGTTCCTTGGCGAATAGCAACTACCGAAATCACCGCAAGATAGCGGTGATCGATGGGAAAATAGGTTTTGTCGGCGGAATCAATATTTCAGATCGATATATCAATAACGGAAAAAATGAGATTTACTGGCGGGATACGGCGATGATGGTTGTCGGCGCAGCAGTAAATACCTTGCAAATCCAGTTTTGGAACAGCTGGAACCAGACAGATGCAGAACCGTTTGAATTGGGCCGCGGTTATTTAAACCGATTTCCACTTACCGATGAAGATGAGAGTGGAGTAGGATTTACAGCCAGTGATCCTGGATCGCCAGCACCTTTCAATATGGAAGCAATTATTGCCGGTATCAACGAAGCAAAAGAATATGTACAGTTGTGTACACCTTATTTTATTCCCAGCGATCAATTGACGACTGCTTTAATGCTCGCGGTATCTTCCGGTGTCCGTGTGGACTTGATGTTGCCGGCCCAGTCTGATTCGTTTTTTGTACAGCATGCCTCCTTCTCATTTATAAAACCACTACTGGAAAGAGGAGTTAATGTATACCTCTATACAAAGGGATTTCTGCATGCCAAAACCATCTGCATTGATGGGAAGCTGGCCTATATCGGTACGACAAACTTGGATATCAGAAGTTTTTACATCAACTTTGAAATCTCGGGAATTGTATCGGATAAAGCGCTTTGCGACCGTCTTAATGCACAATTTTTGGCTGATATCGAAGTTTCAGACCTGATTACAATTCGAAAGTGGATGCAGCGAAGCCGCTGGAAAAGAGGAGTAGATTCTATCTGTAGGCTTTTGGCTCCATTGCTCTAATTACTTTTAGCGCGTCGGAAATCGTCCCATGAATAGGTATAATAAATGTTAAAAATACCCCAATGCGGTTGGTCTTTGCTCAAAATTGAATATATTTAGCTATTCATTTTTTATTCTAAGACTTTCAATGAAGCACATAAAACTATTGACTTTATCGATAGGACTGTTAGGAATAGGGACCACTTATGCCCAGACTACACCTACATTGCCTATTAATACAATCGTAGAACGAGTTCAGAAATATTTTCAGGTTTACCCAGTTGAAAAGGTACATTTACATTTCGACAAGCCTTATTATGCTGTAGGGGATACTCTCTGGTTTTCAACCTATTTATCCCGCAATTTGGCCGAATATGAGCCGAGTAAAATAGCTTACGTGGAAGTGCTGAACAGTCGCGATTCCCTGATTCAGACACTAAAAATTCCATTGGATAAAGGGGTAGGAAATGGGCAGATTGTACTTGATCCTCAATTTATGTCTCAGGACAATTATCGCTTTAGGGCCTACACAAAATGGATGGCCAACTTTGATAATGCTTACTTTTTTAACAAAGTGGTGCCAATCGGGGATGTAATCAATAAGAAATTGATTACGAACATTGAATTTCAAAATAACATTGGTGGTAATAAAACCCAAGCTGTCATACAGTTCCGCGATCGTACGGGAAAACCGATGATCAATTCAAAAATCAATTGGGAGTTTGTGTCGGGATGGGAAACCTTCGACAAGGGCAAAGCTGAGACCGATGGGCTGGGGAAAGTAACCATAAACCTGTCTGCAAAAGAAAAGGCAAATCTGGAGAAAGGACAACTGAAGATTAGCATTCAGGAAAATAAAAATGAAAAACCTTTGTCCAGTTCCTTCTTGCTCAAAAATGCCTTGTGGGATGCAGATGTGCAATTCTTTCCTGAAGGGGGTGATATTATCGCTGGATTGGCCAAAAAAGTTGCATTTAAAGCCATTGGATCCGATGGTAAGGGGCTAAAGGTAAAAGGTAGTATTTTGGATTCAAAGGGCAAGTCGGTAGCGGAGTTTGCAGACTTTGGAACTGGAATGGGCTATTTTTCTCTTCTGCCGCTCGCAGGAGATAATTATCAAGCTGTTGTGAAGTTTGAGAATGGACAGGAGCGCAAATACAAATTGCCGGCTGTTGTCAGTGACAAGGCAAATGTTGTTTTTGTAAAACAGGATGCCACGAATGCGGAGTTTGCCGTGGTAACTAGCGAGGAGAATTTTTCAAAGAACCCGGGGCAATCTTATTATGTTTTGGTTCAGTCGAATGGCCATCTCTGTTTTGGCGCACAGGTGAATTTAAAATCTTCGTCTGCATTAGTCAATATTCCGAAAGAGCGTTTGCCAAATGGTATTGTTCAGGTAACCTTATTGAGTCCGGACGGAAAACCTATCAGCGAACGCTTGGCATTTGTTCAAAGTGAAAAGCTTTTAAATATTCAAGTTACCAGCGATAAGCAAAGCTATAAGGCTAAAGACTTGGTCAATCTTAAACTTGCTGTGGACAACAATGGGCAGAAGTTCCCCGGAAGCTATTCAGTCGCTGTAATAGACGAATCCAAAGTTCCTTATAATGATCAGGCAGATCTCTCTATTGTGAGCAACTTTCTGTTGACTTCGGACCTCAAAGGAAATGTAGAAAACCCAAATTCATATTTCGATGAAAAGAATCCCAATCGGGATAAAGCGCTGGATGCACTATTAATGACACAGGGATACCGTCGATTTGACTACCCGACACTTATATCGGAGAAGTTGCCACAGATCAGTTTTCTTCCCGAGCAAGGAATTGAATTATCCGGTATACTTCGGATGAATACTGGACGCCCTTATCCAAATGGAGGGTTACTTTTATCGGTTCCTTCGCGTAATATTAAGAAAGACGTTTATACGGATCAGAATGGACGATTCACCTTTAAGGATCTTGTGTTCCCGGACTCGTCTAAAGTAACGGTTAATGCCCGCTCTAACGACAATTACCGGAGCCTGGTTATTAATATGGATCAGAGCTTTTACCCGGAGATCGATAAGAATAATGGCTATAAAAGTTATTTTGTGCCGAATATAGACCAGGCTTTTGCTCCTTATTTGGCGAATAGCCGAAAAGAGTATCGAAAATCGATCCTTCTGGATGAGGTCGAAGTGACAGGCGTAGTGAAGAAAGCAATCACCAATAAAGATTTTCCATCTATTTCGGGCTTATCCATGCCGGAACACCGTATTGAACCCGAGCGTTTGACCGGTTGTAACGTGTTGACCATGTGTCTTCAAACGGTATTAACTGGCATTACTTATGATCCGCAGACATTGAAATATTATGTTTCCCGCGATTATAATGCGGGGGGACGCACGCCTGTTCAGTTCTTTCTGAACGGTATGGCTATTGATGAGCCTGGATTGAACAGCATCAATGTCGCGGATATCGAAGGAATCGAAATCTTCTTACGTGATGAATTGGGAACAGTCTCCAGAATGTATCAAAATAATGGTGTTGTGTCCATTTATACGAAAAAAGTGGAAGCGAAGAAACCGCGAATGTCATTGAGTGAAATTGAGAGCATGTTGCCAAAATCAAATGTGATCGATATGTATCCTCTAGGTTATATTAAAGAACGCAAATTCTATATTCCAAAATACGATACGCCGGAAAGAAAGGCTGTAAACGATTTGAGAACGACCATTTACTGGAATCCGAAAGTCTCAATCACAGAGACGGGGGAAGCTGCCATTCAATTTTATAATGCCGATGGAAATGGAAATTACAAGGTCATCGTCGAGGGAATGGATCAAACAGGTAACATTGGCCGTAAGGTTATAAATTACGGTGTTCAGCCTTAAGCCTTGCCTATAGGAGTTCATGAAAAAAGAACGCTGTGCTCAGTAACCTGGGGACAGCGTTCTTTTTTAACAAAAAAACACCCCCTTGATGGGCAAGGAGGTGCTAACTAACCAATTATAAACCTAAATTATGAAAAGTATTTTGTCGCTATTAAAAGCGTTAATCTTCTTATTTATAAAGTATATTTCAAATCCTATGCCAAATAGCGTTTATGGTCCTTTTGGCAGATTTTAGTTAACTTTTTGGATCATTTACTTATTCAAGCCGAAATAACAAGGTCTACACCGTGGTTCATAAGCTTCTTTTTCACCCAAAAGCACGGTTTCCGTATCCTTGGTCAGGCGGTAGGAATAATTCGCTGGAGCGCCACATTGCATGCAAACCGCATGCACCTTCGTGACGTGTTCGGCTACTGCCATTAAATTGGGAATTGGACCAAATGGTTGCCCTTGAAAATCCATATCGAGACCGGCAACGATCACCCGGATACCACTATTTGCCAATTTGACACATACCTCTGTCAAACCGTCATCAAAAAATTGTGCTTCATCGATTCCGACAACTTGGGTCGATGAACTTAAGAGTAGGATCGCTGAAGAATGATCAACGGGTGTTGATGGGATGCTATTGCTATCGTGAGAAACGACCAACTTTTCATCATATCGCTTGTCAACCGCTGGTTTAAAGATTTCGACATTCAAACGTGCATATTGTGCTCGTTTTAGCCTGCGAATCAGTTCTTCAGTCTTGCCCGAGAACATCGATCCACAGACAATTTCAATGCTACCATATTGTGCGGGGCGCAAAGCCAAATTATGTTCGGAAAAAAGCATTTGATTAATTTAATTTTGTCGGAAGGTCCGCAAATAAGGTGATTTTTGTAAAATGACCTCCCATTATATTCTGTTTTTGACACCGCTAATATCAGAATTAAATATTAAATTTGGGTAGCAAAAATTGGGCGTAAATCCAAATATTTCTAAATCAAAGGATTGGGTTTTCCACTTTTTGATCGGTTGCAGGTATAAGTGTATAAATAATTAATTGGTGATTTCAAATAGAATTATGGGTACTAAAGAGGAAATTTTTAATACGATAGGCGATTTATTACAGGATTTAAATGGGCAGTATCTGACCTTGTCGGAACAGGGCAGCTTGTCCGAAATTAACGAATTAGTAACACTGGAAGCGAAGGCACAGGCTGTGGCTGCCTACATAACTTTACTTAAGACCAAGGCCGTTCTTCAGGGAACTCAATCACAGCATACGTTAAGTACTGCTGCCTTAGACAGTAAGAAGATTGCTTTCAACGACTATTTTACACCGCCTTCCACCCTTAGAACTTCAGCGCAGCAAGTTGTTGCTGAACCGACTGAAAGCGAGATTCAAGAAGCTCAACCAGTTGAAGATTTCAACCGTGGAAATGAAGAAGCCATTGTAGCAAATGAAGAAACCAGTGTGGGGGAAAACGAAGTCCCATTTATTTCTGAACGTGAACCTGTAAAATTGGAAGAGCCAGAAACCTCATTTGTTTCTGAAAGTGAACCGATACAATCGGGAGAGCCTAGCCCTGCAATTGCTGAACCTGTCGCGCCGCCAGTTGTTGCAACGCCACCGGTTTTTGAGGCTGCTCCAGTGGAGGAATTAGCTTATCAGGCAGAAAAGGAAGTTACAGCGCAAGTTGAAGAACCTACTGTCTTCGTTACAGAAGTCATCGAAGAACCAAAAGAAGTCGTAATTGAGCAGCCGCAAGAAGTGTTTATTCAGGAAGAAATCAATACGGTCATTGAAGAAGCTCCCGCGAGACCATTGACCTTAAATGAAATTATCTCTCAACAGAAGCAAGCTGGCGTGCAGAACCGTGTTTATCAGGTAAATCAATCTGGACATAGCGATAAACTCACAGATATTAAAGCAGGAATAAGCTTAAATGATAAGCTCTTATTTATTAAGGATTTGTTTAATGGGTATAGTTTAGCGTATAGTGAGGCTGTCGAATTATTGAATAGATTTACAAGCTATGCGGAAGCGGATGCATTTTTGCAGACAAATTATGCTATTAAAAATAAATGGGCAGATAAGCCGCATACCGTTGAAAAATTATACAATGTCCTGCGCAGAAGATATAACTAAAATTATAAAACATAAAAAACAGCTCTCGTTCTACCGGAGCTGTTTTTTTATGCCAATATTTTGGTTCTTTAGCTTAGTTGAAATTGTAGCCAATCGTTCCCTTCATGACCATAAACGAAATACTTTGGTTGAAGAATTTCGGCTAAGGATTCGAGTTCGCTCAAATAATTGTATCCGGGAATTTGTGCAAATTGTTCACTGGTCATAATAAAGACCTGATCAAGCTCGATAGCTTTGGATGAAGCGATAGCTGCCGTATTCAACAATTGTGGAATTTGGATAAATGTCTGTTCCCCATTGCCGATGACGATGATTTTATCGGCATCATGTTCTGTCGTAACTGGAATACCACCTGCAATTTTTATGGCTTCCTGCAGATAGGCGGAACGGTTTATTTCAAGGGGCTGTATTTGGTCCAGCACCAGTACTTTGGGCCTGTCAGTGGCCGAAATAAACTTAAGCTTATGGATTAGAATACTTGTTTCGTCTTCAATTTTTTCAACCAGTTCAACTGTTTTATCGATGGCATCGAGATCAGTCCCGATACGTTTGATATAGGAGATCATATCATCGATGTCGACAAGTTGAGGACGATCTGAAATCAATGTGTCGTAGGTTTCAGCTGGAATAGCTGCCGGATTTAGGTCCAACTGGTCCAAAATATGGGCGACTAGTTTTTCTTGATTGCTTTGCATGGTGCAAAAATACAAAACCTTCATGACTTCGAAGACACCAAGCGCAATGAAAGCGAACTGAAGGTTCTTTCTGGTCAATAAGACCAGTCACTTTCAGAAAAAAAGGAGGCATTGGCGAAAGTAAATTAGCAATAGTAGGTATGCGCAGATTTTTGTAAATTGGCCTGAAATAAATGATATAAATATGTTTGACAAATTATTTCAAGCCCAGCAAAAGGCGGAGGAAATCAAGAAAAGATTGGATTCAATTTCTGTGTCTGGTGAAGTGGAAGGTGGTTTAATCCGTGTGGTAGCGACAGCAAACAAAGAGATAAAAGAGGTTACCATCGATCCTGTATTTTTATCAAACGCAGATAAGGAAGAATTGGAGGAGTTGCTTGTGGTTGCTCTGAATAAGGCAATTGCTCAAGCTGAGAATATCAGCCAGGCTGAAATGCAGGCAGCAAGCAAGGATATGTTGGGTGGACTAGGAGGACTAAGCGGATTATTTAATCAATAGCGATATTATCATGAAAGCAACTTATTACGGACAATCATGTGTGGAGTTTGATTTTGACGGAACGAAGGTTCTTTTAGATCCATTTGTTACGTATAATCCACTTGCAAAAGAAATCGATGTAAATACAATTAAACCGGATTATATCTTCTTAAGTCATGGACATCAGGACCATGTGGCAGATATGGCGACGATTCAAAAAAACAGCGGTGCCACTGTTTTAGCGATTGTTGAAACGGCAGGCTGGGTGAGAAGACAGGGAGTACCTGATGATAAAGTTATCGAGTTTAACTTGGGCGGAACGGTTCAACTACCTTTTGGTTCGGTAAAGATGGTATATGCCGCACATACCAATAGTACACCTGATGGTCAATACGGTGGGTTTCCTGTAGGTTTTGTCTTTAATGTAAAAGGCAAGCGAATTTATTTTGCTGGAGATACGGCATTAACCATGGAAATGAAATTGCTGGCAGACATGAAGCTGGATTGGGCATTTTTGCCTATTGGTGGGCATTATACAATGGATGTGGATGATGCAATTAAAGCCGCTGAATTTGTGAATTGTGCTCGGGTAGTTGGTATTCATTACGATTCATTTCCGCCAATAACGATCGATAGACAACAAGCTTTGGATAAATTCCAAAATGAGGATATTTCATTGTCATTGCCGGAAATCGGTTCAACATTTGAGTTATAAACAATACAACAAAAAGCCGAGCTAGCTCGGCTTTTTGTTGTATTGTTTTCTTGATTTTATGCAGATCTGCGTTGTGTTCATTAAGATATGACAATCTTTTTAAGATCTTCCAGGCTGAAAAGAGGGATATCGATGATTTTATTCTTCAGGATTTGTTCTTTGTTTTCTTCAAAATAGAACAGCTTCCATTCCCCATTTTTATATTCTAAACTACTGAGATTTTCAATCCAGTCCCCTGAGTTCATATAGGTGCAGGTTCCTTTTCGTGTTATAACTTCTTTGATTTGAGGTTGATGGATGTGTCCACAGATAACGAAATCGTAATTTTTTTCAATCGCTAGTTCAGTAGCTGTATGTTCAAAATCCGATATATACGTGACGGCCTTTTTAACCGAGTTTTTGATCTTTTTAGAAAGAGAATATTTCTCCTTACCCATTTTATCTAGGCAGTAATTAATGATATTATTGAGCTGTATAAGTTTGTCATAGCCCCATCCACCCAGCTTGGCCAACCATTTAGAATGATGAATGGATGCGTCGAAAACGTCCCCATGAAAGATCCATACTTTTTGATTATTGAGTGAGAGAAGTAGTTTATTGCTCAGCTTGATATTACCTAATTTTAGATCGGTAAATTTGCGCAGCATTTCATCGTGGTTGCCCGTGATGTAATGCACTTCTGTGCCCGAAGAGCTCATGTCAATGATTTTTTTGATGACTTTGAGATGTTCCTGTGGGAAATAACTTTTTTTAAATTGCCAAATGTCTACGATGTCTCCATTGAGTATCAGTATTTTGGGAGATACGGACTCTAGGTAAAGTAAAAGCTCTTTAGCTCTACTACCGTAGGTACCTAGGTGTAAATCTGAGATTACAAGTATATCAAGGCTTCTTTTCATTTGCAATAAATTTGTTTATTCATCTATGTCTACAAAGATGTCTCAACCTTTGTTGATTTTGTTGTTTGCCCCGCTGTTGAGGACTATAGTTCACCTTTGACGGATTTGCCTGAAATGAATCGATCATGAGCGGTCTATTTTACCGTTTTTTGTATTATTGCATGCCACGATTTTTCATTCAATAAATCTGTTATCTTCTTTTACAAAAAAAGGATACTTTTATTTTGTACCGATGAAATTCCTGTTATTAAATCATTAAAATGTCTTGTAAAACGGTATGAATTAGTTTATTGGAAATTAATATTAGCGGGGGATTTTCATGGAGGAGAAGACCATAAAGTCAAGAGAGTGGGGGAAGAGCAACAGAAAAAGGTATCCAATTTTATTGAATACCTTTCATTATGTTAAAGATTATTTTTCTTTTTTATTTGGCAGTTGCTGCCGCTCTATCGATGTGGAATTGTACTAAATCGTCGATAGGAGAACGTAAGATCTTGCCTACTTTCATTCCATATTGCTCAGCTTTTTCAGCCAAAACATTTCTGAAATTATAACCTACCGAACCGATACAGTTGAAAGTATAGCTTTGATAATTAGGGTATTTGCTAACAAGATTTCTGAAAAATGCTTCAAAAGCTTCATCAACGATATTACGTGTATATTCGATATTTACGTTGTTGTCATAAACAAATTTGCTAAAGCTAGCACAAAAACGATTTGGCATAGGTTTGGTATAAACCGCGTCCATAATTTCGTCTTTTGTCATTTTATACGTGTTATAGAATACTTCTTTAACATCTTTAGGCATCAAATTACGAACATAGTCTGCCAATAATTTTTTACCAATATAACTACCAGAACCTTCATCACCTAAAATGTAAGCACCTGAGTCGATGTTTAATGTGATTTCTTTGCCGTCATAGAGACAAGAGTTTGTTCCTGTTCCTAAGATTGCAGCAAACCCGGCTTGAGTTCCTAATAATGCTCTTGCTGCTGCAAGAAGATCGTGTCCTACTTCAACTTCAGCTGTAGTAAATACTTGTTTTAAGGCATCAACTACAATTTGTGCTTTTTCCTTGTTATGAACACCTGCACCATAATAGTTTACTTCTGAGATTTTTTCAAAAGGTAAATCTTGCGGTAGTCCTTTTTTTAGGGAGTTTACAATGTATTCACTATCAACAAAATAAGGGTTATATCCTTCTGTGTTGAAGTAGATTTTTTTATTCGAATCGTCTAACAAACACCAGTTTGTTTTTGTTGATCCCCCGTCAGCAATGATTATCATTATTGAGTAGTTTTAATTGTGTTTATCGTTATAAAATGAGTAATCAATTCATTAATCAATTCCCCGAAAATACATTTTTTAATTTTAAATATCATAATTTATCCACGTATTTTTCAAAAAATAAATTTTTGTACTTTGGTGACTATATAAAAAAACTGGCTTAACGATATTGTTAAGCCAGTTTTTGAGCTGTGTAATAAAATTGTTTAAATAGTGTACTATTTACAATTAGTGAGGGGTATTAATGGCCCCCTTCAGCCTCTATTTCGTCAATATTGATTCCTTGTTTTGTTAATATTCCCTTAACAAATATCGCAAAGAAAACAACATAACAAAATCCGATTAACGGTAGAATATACGAGTTATGGATGCCGATAATATCCGCTAATTTTCCTTGAATCGGAGGAAGAACTCCACCACCAAGAATCATCATGACAAGAAATGCCGAACCTTGAGCGGTATATTTACCTAAACCTACAATCGATAAACTGAAAATCGAGGACCACATAATTGAACATGCAAGACCGCCTGATAAGAAAGCGTAGATTGCAATAGTACCCGATGAGAATAGGCCAATTAACATCGCTATGATTCCAAATAATCCGAAAATAATCAATGTACGAGCAGGTTTTTCTTTACTTAGATAGAATGCTACAATTTGAAGAAGAATACATACTACGTAATAATAGAGATGCGACATTTCAAATCCTGCAAGCGTATTTACTCCGATGATAATGGAGAATGCAATCAGAGGAACGATAATTAATAATCCATTTTTAGCCGATTTACTCAAGTTAAAGGCTGTAATTGCACCGGCCCAACGACCAATCATCATACTCCCCCAATACATAGATACATAAGGTGTAATTTGCGATGATTGCAAATGACCAAATTCCTTCAATGTCAATAATTCCCCGAGGTTACTACCGATAGCAACTTCGATACCGACATAGATAAATAGGGCGAGCATACCCAAAGCCAATTGTGGATATTTCATCGCACCCCAGCCTTCTGGATTTTTTTGTGCATTCTTATTGGAGAACAATAAACCGCCGATCACAACGACCAATGCTCCGGCCAACCATAGCATACGTTGCATTTCGAGTGGTTTGGCAACTTCTTTAATGTGCAATTTGAGTTGGTCAATCTGAACCTGATCTGTTAAACTTGAAACCTGCCTATGTAACTGCTCTACCTGCAAGGCTAAATCGCTCTTATAGCTTAGAAAAACCGGTGTGAACATACCAAAAAGTAGTACGGTCATAATGATCAATGTACGTAAAGCTTTATTAGCCTTTTCCATTGGTTCATCACTAATGCCGGCAGGGACTTTTTTACTGAAATTAAATAATGCTGCAGCAAGTAGGAACAATAGACCAACACCTATGTAAAGATAAACCACCTTGTTTAGAGGAAGGTTGGCGATCTCGGAGTCAGAAATAGGCTCAAAAGTTCCGAATAAGGAAAATCCGATAACAAGAGGTCCTATTGTTGTACCAAATGAGTTGATACCACCACCTAGGTTAACACGGGAAGCACCTGTTTTTGGATCGCCCAATAAAACGGCAAATGGATTTGCTGCAGTCTGTTGTAATGAAAAACCAAGGGCTACAACGAATAGTCCCAACAACATACCAACATACAAGTTTACTTCGACAGCAACAATCATGGCTGCTGCACCCAAGGCCGAGAAAAGTAAACCGTAAACGATACTCTTTTTATATCCCCATTTTCCAACCAGGTCCTTTCCTCCGATTGAACTGAAGATAAATAGTAACAATGCACCAATATAATAGGCTGTATAAAAAGCAAAGTCTATTAACTGGGATTGAAACTGGTCTAAATGAAAGTAATTTTTGCAGAACGGTATAAAAACACTGTTCCCTGCCGCAATGAACCCCCAAAAGAAAAACACAATAATCAATGTGTAGAGTGCGGGGTAATTGGTTTTAGTTTGTTGCTGTTCCATATAAGGGATCTAAAAACTTAAATTTTGAAAGGTACGAACTTATGAAAAAAAATATAAAATTCAATCTAAAAATGTTGTTAAATCGTTTTACTAGCTACAATAGTAAATATTTTTATTGAAATATTTTGAAATAACAAAATTTGTTTTTTTCTTTGTCTAGGTTCTCAATATTTAATCCACTTCGGGTTTAAAAGAAATCATTAAGTTCTTCATCACATTTAATCATGGAAACTTGTTTAAGTGTGTAATCAGAATTCAGAAAAAAGCTCAAAAAAAATCCAAAAATCATACACAACACATTAATGGATATTAACGAATTAAACGCTAAACTCGTATCGGAATTGCGCGAGATTGCTAAGTTGATCGGTATCGCAGATGCTGATAAATTGCGTAAACAAGAATTAATCGAAAGAATTAGCAATACTGGTGGGGAAGAGGAAGCAGCTCCAGCGCCAGCTGAAAAAGCAGCTAAAGTAGAGGAAGATAACCAGGAACATGCTGAACGTACACGTAAACGTGTGCGGACCGTAAAGACTGCGGAACCTGTCACGGTAAGAAAACGTGAAGTTTCTGAGCATGACGAAACCCCGGTTGCAACCGAAGACGCACCATCAGCAGATAAAGGTCCCCAACCTGAAAAAGCAACACAAACTCCTAAAGCAGAAAACACTTCTTCAAGTACAGATTTCGATAATGTGATCGTTAATGAGGGTGTATTGGAGATTATGCCTGATGGTTATGGCTTCTTACGTTCATCAGATTACAACTATTTGACTTCTCCTGATGATATTTATGTATCACAATCTCAGATCAAATTATTTGGTTTGAAAACGGGAGATACGGTACGTGGTAGTATTCGTCCTCCTAAAGAGGGTGAAAAATACTTTCCTTTGGTAAGGGTTGAAGCTATCAATGGGCAAAATCCTGCTGAGGTACGGGATCGTGTGCCATTTGATTATTTGACACCATTATTCCCTGATGAGCGTTTAAATTTGGATATGGGTGTTGGAAACTATTCGACACGTATCATGGATTTATTCACGCCAATAGGTAAAGGTCAACGTGGGTTAATCGTTGCTCAACCGAAAACGGGTAAAACAAACTTGTTGAAAGAGGTTGCAAATGCTATTGCAAAGAATCACCCAGAAGTTTATTTGATTATCTTATTAATTGATGAGCGTCCTGAGGAGGTTACTGATATGGCGAGAAGTGTGCGCGCTGAAGTTGTTTCTTCAACATTTGATGAGCCGGCTGACCGCCACGTGAAAATCGCTAATATCGTGCTTGAGAAAGCGAAACGTATGGTAGAGTGTGGACATGATGTCGTTATTTTGTTAGACTCAATCACAAGATTGGCTCGTGCATATAACACAGTTGCGCCTGCGTCTGGTAAAATTTTGTCAGGTGGTGTGGACGCTAACGCTTTACATAAGCCAAAACGTTTCTTTGGTGCTGCCCGGAATATCGAAAACGGTGGTTCATTGACAATTTTAGCAACAGCATTAACAGATACAGGTTCTAAAATGGATGAAGTTATCTTTGAAGAATTCAAAGGTACAGGTAATATGGAATTACAGTTGGATCGTAAGTTGGCGAACAAACGTATCTTCCCTGCGATCGATATCACAGCTTCCAGTACACGTCGCGATGATCTATTGACTGACAAAGAAACATTACAACGTATTTGGGTACTTCGTAATCACTTATCTGATATGAATTCTACAGAGGCCATGGAATTTTTACAAGGTCAATTGCGTGGAACTAAATCAAATGAAGAATTTTTGATCAGTATGAATGGGTAATCCCATCAAATTTTGATATTTTAGCCATCATTTTTAATCGAATGATGGCTTTTTTTATAAAATAGATCCTGTAAATGAAAAAACATATCCCAAATCTACTGACTTGCCTAAATTTATTTAGTGGCTGTATCGCTGTATTGATGGCATTGCAAGGCAATATTCAAGTGGTTACTATTTGTGTCTTTGCGTCCGGGATATTCGATTTTTTTGACGGAATGGTGGCGCGGCTTCTTCATGTTAAATCACCAATCGGAAAAGAGCTTGATTCGTTGGCCGATATGGTCAGTTTCGGTTTTTTACCCGGGACAATTATGTTTACTTTATTGACAAAGGTGTTTCCTGATGGCTCTCTGTTGCCTTATCTAGGGTTTATCATTACTGTTTTCTCGGCCTTACGTTTAGCAAAGTTCAACCTGGATGAGCGTCAAACTTCTGATTTCATTGGCTTGAATACGCCAATGAATACATTTTATGTACTTTCACTGCCTTATATTGCAGACAAGTACCCGCAATTGGTTTTAAATCCGATTGTATTAATCGTTAGTATTCTTCTAACCAGTTATCTATTGGTGAGTGAAATTAGGTTGTTTTCGATGAAATTTAGTTCGATGGACTGGAAAACGAATAAGTTTCGCTTTATATTTTTGATCTTGACGTTGATCTTGTTTGTTGTTGGTCAATTTATGGCTTTACCGATTATTTTAGTTTTATATTTCCTATTATCGGCATTGCATTTTAATAAAAAAAACGATCTGGTTTAGATCGTTTTTTCATATTGTTCCAATTCAAACAGGAGCTCTTTCATTTCGATATCTATAATATCGAAGGTGGCCTGAAGGCCCTCGAGAGATGCTTCATTTTTTGCATTGGTCTCTAATTCCTCAAATTTTTCTTTTAAGTGAAAGGCACCGATATAGTCCATTGTCGGTTTGATATGATGGGCTGTATCACCAATCTTTTGAAGATCACCTTCAGCTACCGCTTGTCGAAGCTTGTCGAGATCCACAGGTGTTTGGATAAGATACATGGATACAAATTGTTTGATTAATTCGTGGTTGTCAAACATGTTTTGGCGGATCAGTTCAATGTCGATATGGTTCATCGTCGCTAATTTTCTTTACGGGTAAGTCGTCTTTGCATTTATTCAATAAATATACGTTATTTTTTTTGTAAACGGGATGGATATAGGCTGGTGCTATTTCCACTAAAGGCTCCAGTGTAAACCTGCGATCAGCAATAAAAGGGTGTGGAATCTGCAACGATGGCAGATCGATAATTTCCTGGTTAAAGTAGAGTATATCAATATCAATGACTCTTTCACCCCATTTTTTTATACGGATACGTCCTAATTCCTGTTCGATGTGTTGTGTCAGGTTTAAGCATGCTAAGGGCTGTAACCGGGATGCCACTAAAACGACCTGATTTAAAAAGGGCGGTTGGTCTTCAACTCCCCAGGCCGCTGTTTCATAGATCGAAGAAGCTTCAATAATTGCTCCAACATGTGTTTCAAGTTGTTTTCTCGCTAGATCAAGCTGTTGAAAACGATCCCCAAGGTTAGTGCCCAATAGTATATAAATCTGATTCATGATGCTAAATTAAGATTTTGTGAAACTTAGTTGTTTGAATTTCGGCTATTTTTTGGATTTAGTGTATTAATGGTCTATGGATATGTAAATTTCTTTCAGGCTATGAGCCTTAATTTCGCGAATAAAATGTGGGGTAGATGAAATAAAAGACTGGGTGAATAAAAAATATTGCATTACCTTTAGTGAAAATAAGTCTTTTCACAGGAAGATCGATTATGGATCGGATTTAATTACAAAATATGAAATCATTTTTTAAGTACGTACTGGCAACAATTACGGGGATTGTGATCTCTTTTGTTGTGTTGTTTATTGTTTTGATGGGGATTATTGGGGCCATCATCAGCTCGGCATCCTCGGATCAGGAGATTGTTGTTAAAAGCAACTCGGTTTTATACCTATCCTTTGATTATGATATTTCAGAGAGAAGCGAAGCGAATCCTTTGGGTAGTCTCAATCTTCCAGGTTATTCCACTAAAAATATTGGTCTAGACGATATTTTGGCGAGGATCAAGTATGCGGCGACGGATGGGAATATTAAAGGGATCTATTTAGATGCTAGTCATATCGGAGTTGGCTTTGCAAGTTTAAAGGAAGTGAGAGACGAACTTTTGGCTTTTAAGAAAACCGGGAAATTTGTTGTTGCTTATAATGCGGGGTATGACCAAAAGGCCTATTATGTAGCGAGCACCGCCGATAAGGTGTACGTTAATCCGCAAGGGACGATTGATTTTAAAGGTTTGGCAAGTTCTACGATGTTCTATAAAGACCTTTTGGACAAGGTTGGGGTGGAGATGCAAATTGTGAAGGTAGGTACATTTAAAAGTGCTGTTGAGCCTTTCTTTTTAAATAAAATGAGTGATCCCAATCGCTTGCAGGTAACATCATATTTGGGAAGTATATACAGTACCTTTATTAATGAAATAGCAGCGAGCAGAAATATTGCTGCCGATTCATTACGGGCTATTGCGAATGACTATCGTGTCCGGGATGCGGACGACGCGGTAAAATATAAGCTTGCAGATGCCAAGTTGTATAAAGACGAACTTTTATCGGATTTGAGAAAACGTTTGAAAATTTCGGAAAAGGATGAGATATCGTTTGTTTCCCTGTTGGATTATAATAAAAAGTTAAAAGATGATGCGAGCGGATCTGAAGTCGCGGTTCTTTATGCTGCCGGAGAAATTGTTGATGGTGAAGGAACAGGACCAGGCCAAATCGGTGGTGATAAATTCTCCCGCGAACTACGAAAATTAAGAGAAGATGATGCTGTTAAAGCTGTTGTTTTGCGTGTGAATTCACCAGGCGGATCTGCTTTAGCGTCCGATATTATTTGGCGGGAGGTTATTTTGACCAAGAAAGTGAAGCCCGTAATTGTGTCGATGGGAGATTTAGCTGCATCAGGTGGGTATTATATCTCGGCGGCAGCAGATTCGATATTTGCTGAACCAACTACAATTACAGGATCTATTGGTGTATTTGGTGTGATTCCTAATTTCCAAAATCTGATGAACAATAAAATTGGAGTGCATTATGATGGTGTAAAGACGGGTAAGTTTGCTGATTTGATGACTTCTTTCGATCGGCCGTTGACAGCAGAAGAAAGGGATATCATCCAGCGGGAAGTGGATAAAGTATATGGTACATTTACTAAAGTTGTTGCAGACGGCCGTAAATTATCCATTGCTGATGTAGATAGTATTGGGCAGGGAAGAGTTTGGACCGGTGCGCAAGGTGTGAATAATAAATTGGTTGACCGTCTCGGAAACTTGGATGCCGCTATTCAGGCTGCCGCAAAAAAGGCCAATCTGAATAAATATAAAGTGTCCCAATATCCGGAGAAAGAAGATCCTTTTACCTCGATATTAAATAATTCAAAAGAAAAAGTCCAAGTTTGGATTGCAAAAGAGCAAATGGGCGAATATTATCGTTATTTTGATGTCGTGAGAAAAGCTACAGCACAGACGGGGGTGCAGGCGAGAATGCCTTATAGCGTTGAGATTCACTAGTAATTGATTCGTAAAGGAAGTCCAATCGTGGTATTGTTGTAGGTGATTATAATTTATAACGATGCCGGTAATTCTTACGTTGCGTGCGGAGAAGTTCGATCCAATGTACGGATTGCCATGAATAAATAATTATTTCTAATGAAAGCAAATGCTTTTTTTTATATTTAGCTGTTCGTTTGACAAAACGATCTAATCCCAAATCAATAAAGTTACAGAATGAAAACAGTAGACGATTTAAATTTTGCAGGTAAAAAAGCCTTGGTACGTGTGGATTTCAACGTGCCTTTGGATGAAAATTTCAATATTACGGATGATAATCGTATCCAGGGAGCGGCTCCAACAATAAAGAAGATCTTGAACGATGGTGGAAGCGTGATATTGATGTCCCATTTAGGAAGGCCAAAAGATGGTCCTACTGATAAGTATTCATTAAAACATATTGTTGCTCATCTTTCACAGGTTTTAGGTACTGATGTTCAGTTTGCCAATGATTGTATCGGTACAGAGGCCGTAGAAAAAGCGGCAGCTTTACAAGCTGGTCAGGTTTTATTGCTAGAAAACCTTCGCTTCTATAAAGAAGAAGAAAAAGGAGATGTTGAATTTGCTGAGAAGTTGTCAAAATTAGGTGATATCTATGTGAACGATGCTTTCGGTACAGCCCACAGAGCTCATGCTTCGACAGCAATTGTTGCGCAATTTTTTCCAGGAGCTAAGTATAGCGGTTACTTGATGGCTGCAGAAGTCGGAAATGCAGAAAAAGTATTAAACAATCCGGTTAGACCATTTACGGCTATCATGGGTGGAGCAAAAGTTTCTGATAAAATTCAGTTAATTGAGGCCTTATTGGATAAAGTTGACAACCTTTTAATTGGTGGAGGTATGGCTTATACGTTCATCAAAGCTAGAGGGGGTGAAATTGGTCAATCATTGGTTGAAATCGATAAACTTGATTTAGCGAATGAGTTGGTGAAAAAAGCGAAGGAAAAAGGTGTAAACTTGGTTATTCCTACGGATGCTCAGATTGCAGATGCATTTTCCAACGATGCCAATGTATATGATGGACCAAATGATCAAATTCCTGCAGATTTGCAAGGTCTGGATATTGGTCAGGAGTCTGCAGCAAATTTCGCAGCGATCATCAAAAATTCTAAAACAGTTCTTTGGAACGGTCCAATGGGTGTTTTTGAATTTGATACCTTTGCAAAGGGTACCAAAGCTGTAGCTGATGCTGTTGTGGAAGCAACGAAGAATGGGGCATTCTCTTTAATAGGAGGTGGTGATTCTGCTGCTGCGGTAAGTAAATTTGGTATGACTGAAGATGTAAGTTACGTCAGTACAGGTGGTGGTGCGCTTTTGGAATACATGGAAGGAAAAGTTCTTCCAGGGGTGAAGGCACTTGAAGATTAATATAAATCAAATCTTTAGAAAGGGACAACATAGGTTGTCCCTTTTTTATTAAAAAAAGATCGATGTTTTGTACGAAACTATGGATGTAATGTCAGATTAAATCAATTATCTGTTAAATGTTTGTGTAGCACTGGTGAGTTTTTATTGTATTTGCTAAATTTATCATGACATGGTTATATATGCAGATATTGATGGATGCTAATAAGAGTAAAGAAAAAGATAGTTCTGGTTTTTTTTCGGTACTGACGTATAATGTAGCGGGGTTGCCCGGGATTATTTCCTCTGCGATTACAGGAAGAAGCAGAAGTATTGCTGAAATTGGAAAGAAGATCAATCCTTTTGACATTGTTAATGTACAGGAGGATTTCAATTATAATAGAAGTCTATATTGGGGCGGTAATTCACATCCATATCGCACAAGAACCAAGGGACGTGTTCCCTTTGGTGATGGTCTCAATACCCTGTCTCATTTTCCGATGACCGATGTTGTCCGTGTGCCCTGGAAAAAACGTACAGGAGCCGATTTTCTGACACCAAAGGGCTTCACCTTAGTTCAGATAGAAATCGTTCCTGAAGTCTGGTTGGATGTTTATAATGTTCATGCAAATGCACAAAATAGCAGGAAAGCTTCAAGTGCACGCCGGGATAATCTCAATCAGCTACGTGATTATATTGGAGAGCATTCGAGTGGTAAGCCACTTATTGTAATGGGTGATTTTAATGCACATTATAGTTTTTGTGATGATAACCTGCATGATTTTATGGATTCCACAACATTGGTTGATAGCTGGGTTGAGCTCGAAAATGGAGGCTTAGTGCCTGAGGTGCGACATGAGTTTAAGCCGCCACATATGTTGTCTATCAGCAATCAGAGCGAATCTATCGATAAGATCCTCTATCGGAGCAGTAGTCACCTCAGTCTTGCTGCCCGGGATTATAAAATAGAGAATAATCTATTCACCAATGTCAAAGGATTGCCCTTATCGGATCATTATGCCTTGGCACTGAATTTTAACTGGGCGATTCATCCTTAAGCAGTTTATCCTTAATAGGTGTAGTTTAAACTGAAAGTTGGAACTACACGTTGTGTTGTCGTGTTATCATTGATATAGGTACCCTTAACGACAAATTCGAAATCTGGAAGTGGGTATCTGAAAGCATTGAAATCAAGCGACAGATAGGCTCCAAAGCTTTTTGGTGAGATCTCCCTGTGTTTGTGTATATTTTGATAATCGGCAAATATTCCTCCTTTTACACGTTTAATATAGGCTAAAGATCCTAATCCGAGGTCGGGATAAGCTATAGGGAAACGATAGTTGACCAACACCGTGTTTTTTATTTTTTCATATTTGTAGTAGCTAAATCCACTCACAAGAGGGATATCGTTGATGTATTGATAAATTCCTGATCCTGTTTGGGCGCTCAATCTAATTTGAAAACCGTTATTGCTCATAAATCCAGGTAGATAGAATACTGTTCTTGCTGATAAAATTTCACCTTTTGCATTGTTTTCAAAAGGCGTATGTCGGTAGGTGACACTAAAATTTTGTCCCCATCTTGGGTAGAGGTCCATATTGGCCATTCGAGCATTTCGATTGAGGTAAAGCTGATAGGTCAAGGGAAATGCAGTCTCATAATTAAAGTTCTTGACGTCTGTGCGGTTAAGGTCATAGCGCCGTAGATAGGCTGTCGCCAGGTTGAATCCAGTGGAGTAGACGTAGTCTCTTTTGTAAAAGGAGAGTGGGATGGAGATCTGTGAAGATATATAATGCTCGCGCCAATCGAAACGGATGCTACTGTCAGGTTTGTTAGGGATGCTTGCTGCTGCAATTTGCCCTCTGTTTTCATAGCGTAGCGAGAATTTTGGAAAGTACTTGTTGTAGGTAAGTTCTGCCGAGTATACTCCTTTTCGAATGTCGGTGTCATATTCATACCCCAGAGCAATTTGTGTGGTGTTTAAGATGTTGTTTGATAACCAGAAGACTCCGGGTTTAAAATTGTCGAAGCTTTCAAAATTGCTGCTACTTAGCGAAAGACTATGAAAATTGAACGTTCTGCCCAGTCCACGATAGGGTACAATTTGGTAGTGCTGACTAGTATCTACGGAGACTGCAGCGATATTTTTTACGCTGTCTCTGGTCAATGCGGTGGCGTAATAATGCGAAAAGTAATCCGTTTCTGGGTCGATATCAAATGCGGTATCGATGGATGTCTGGGCGATCTTGTAGCCGTTGTACTGATAGTCGTTGAAGAATAATTGCCTTGTATCGTTATCGTAAAAAGGGTTGAACGCGCCAAATTGTGCCTTTGTCAAAAGCTGTTTCTTTCCAGATAGGAGGTCGATGCTGTAAATATTATCGATACCGTTGAAGTTAGCTTTTGTGATGATTTTCATACCCGAAAGGTATTGCGGTCTTTCATATTGCTGGTTGTCCCAAGGTGTTAGGTTGGTGATTTTGTCATTTTTCAGATCGATTTCACACAGTGCGGTTCCGGATTCGGATAATCGTATTGCTATTATTTTATCGCCTTTGGGGTTGAAAGCCGGATGCTGGAGCTGTTCAGCGTTGCCTATTTTAATCCGTTTGATGACATTGTTGTTTTTAAGGCTTATAAGCGTCAGATAGCTGTCGTTGGATAAATCTACCTCAACACATGCGATGGTTTCGTCTAGTGGGCTAAAAATAGGTGAATAATATCTCGTCTGTTTGCTGAGCTGGTTAATTTTCCCTGTTTTGAGATTCATGATATTGATGACGCTGTATGTTCTCTTGTTGAAACGCGGATCTTTATGAAGCTCATCCCATACGATGTAATTGCTGTTTACGTCAAAATGTGGCGTCAACTGTATGCCGGTTTTGACGAGCCTATTTTCTGTGTTTGTTGCCGTATCGTAGGTGTAAATTGCATTGGTCTTTTGTGGATTCTGTTTAATAAAATAGATCAGACCATTCTTGTGTTTCGGCAATAAATTACTGTTGTAATAATTGTTGTTTTTTTTGTTTATTTCTGTGTACTTCTGGTATTGATAATCGCTTGTTTTTTTATTCCATATGGCATCTAAATTTGCTATTGTTTTGTTGTATAAATAGGCGCTGTTTCCACCTATTTTTTTCTTTAAAACGCGATTGATATTATAGGGGTATAGCGGTTTTTTGTTAAGCTCTGAAAAGAGGTCGGCTTCATAATTCGAGGATAATTCTGATTTTAAAGTGGAGGTCATCAGATAGCCGATTGTATAGTAACTCGGAACAATATCTTTATAGGATCCCAGTAAATATTTATTAAAACTATAGTTGTGATTCGATTGAAAGTTTGCTTTGATTGGCATTTCAAAAGCGGGTAATCTTCCTCTTCCTCCTTCCGAATAT
Source organism: Sphingobacterium sp. HSC-15S19 (assembly GCF_050433745.1). Classification (NCBI taxonomy): domain Bacteria; kingdom Pseudomonadati; phylum Bacteroidota; class Sphingobacteriia; order Sphingobacteriales; family Sphingobacteriaceae; genus Sphingobacterium; species Sphingobacterium sp. HSC-15S19. The sequence continues at coordinate 21,758 of NZ_JBNPWQ010000039.1, read as the reverse complement.
ATCGTTTCAGTTAGCGTTGCATCCCCTTCGAAATACCAAGAAGGGACGGTCAGTCCATAGTAGGCTAGGGCTAATTGTTCAAAAAATGGGGCGCGTAGTTTGCCTGTCAATTTGTCAAATTGACTTACGTGCCTTGACTCATGCAGGATCAAATTGGGTAGCCAGGTCTGATTGTCTGGCTCTGCTCCGGCGGTGCTGTACAGTTCAGATTTACGTGGAGACAACTGTACAAAACCATTCGTTTGTAGATTCGTGTTATGGATAATGAATGGAATTTTCCGTGGTGTTATTTTGTAATTTCTAGAAGTTGTACGCAGCGATCGGTTAACCTGGTCAGCTAGGGTAGGGGCCTTGCTCTTCATTTCTTCGGGGAAAATAAGTTGAAAATTCTTCGTTTCGATCTTATGCCATTTTTGGCTTAAAGGGGCTTGGCTGTCTTCAAAAAATTGAGCGGAACTTTTTTGTGAATATATTATTAATGACAATAATGATAATATGTTGATAATTATGTTTTTATGTCTCATTAATTTCTGTATATCGTATGTTTGCTATTTTTTTTAGTTTTATTATTCCTATTTATATGAACTTTAAGTTCTGGTTTAAATTGTTTTTTCTTTGAATAGTAGGTTTTTATGTTTTTTTGTGTTTTACTTTTTTATCTTGTTTTTTCTTTAAAATAACCTGATAATAATGGGTTGTTCTGAAAAAATGCACTATATTGAACAGGTTAAAGCATACGACGAATATACTTAAATAATTGGCGATTCTAAGACTGTGTCTGGAAAATTTGTTTGCTTTTTTTTGCATAAAAATCTGACGACTATGGGTTGTTGCTTTTAGGGGACTGTTGGTGAGTTGGGTGTCGCCTGATTTATTTTATTCGATAAAAAAATGGATCGGTGATTAGACGATAAATTTCGTCGTCTTTCTTTTGTCTAGACCTGTTCAAGTTATTGGCGAGAACGGTTTTCTCCTTAATTTTTGTTGGTGACAAATTGTCTTGTTTTTGATTTGAGCATTAAACATTGTGCGGCGTATTTATCCCAATTACTGCGACAGACAGCAGGTTTTTATTATTTATTTTTTTATGCAGAATTTACTTTAAAAAAGCGATTTTTGTAACATATAAATTTTGTGTAGATGTAGGATTTTTAAATTGATAGGAGATATGGAAGAACTGGAAATGCAGGTGAATCAAATAGAGCAATTGATAGCAAGTGGAGACCTTGTTGGGCTGGAAGAATTTTTGAATGAATTAAATATTTCAGAAGTAGAGGAGCTGATTGATGAGTTGCCCGAACATGGTTCACTATTTATTGAATCATTAAATTTGAATCGCGCAGTTAACGTTTTTCGTATTCTGGATTTCCCTACTCAAAACAGGATTTTTAAGAAGCTTTCTAAAGCGAAAATTAGCGCACTAATTAACGAGTTACCGCCCGACGATCGGACTTCTTTTTTTTCAGAAATGAAGGACGATATTAAGCATTTAATTTTACTATTACCACCCAAAGATCGTGTTGAAGCATTGGCGTTGTTGGGCTATCCAGAAGACAGCGTTGGGCGTCTAATGACCCCCGATTATATTACCGTAAAAGAGCATTGGAGTATTGAACGAATATTGGGACATATTAGGCGTTATGGAAGAGATTCGGAGACAATAGATGTACTCTATGTGATTGATGGAAATGGGAAGCTGGTTGATGATATTCGGATTAAAGATGTGCTGATGGCGGAGCCAGATAGAGTCGTTGGCGAACTGATCGATCATCGTCTCATTTCGCTGAATGCTTACGATCCCCAGGAGGAAGCAATCAACATCTTCCGGATGAATAATCGAGTGGCCTTGCCTGTTGTCGACGAACAGGGGGTTATGTTGGGGATAGTGACTGTCGATGATATTCTTTGGGTAGCAAACGAGGAGTACACGGAAGATATGCAGCGTATCGGGGGAACGGAGGCTTTGGATGAGCCTTATCTGGATGTGTCGATTAAGAACTTGGTCAAGAAAAGAGCTGGTTGGCTCATTGTGCTTTTTTTGGGGCAACTTTTGACCGCGACAGTTATTGAGCACTTCGAGGAGCAAATGGCAAGTGCGATTATGTTGTTTGCGCTGATGCCCGTTATTATTTCCAGTGGTGGGAACAGCGGTTCGCAAGCATCAACATTGATTATTCAGGCGATGGCCTTGGGGGAAGTTACCTTAGGGGATTGGTGGCGTGTGATGCGAAGAGAGATTCTGTCGGGTTTACTGCTGGGACTTATTTTGGGGGCGCTGGGTTTTATAAGGATTATGGCATGGCAGTCTTTTGCGCATAGCTATGGTGAGTATTGGGTGTTGGTTGCATTGGTTATTTCTTTGTCCTTGGTCGGTGTTGTCCTCTGGGGGTCGTTGACGGGGTCTATGTTGCCTTTTGTGATGAAACGGCTTGGAGCCGACCCTGCGAGTTCTTCAGCGCCTTTTGTGTCGACATTAGTCGATGTAACAGGTTTGCTGATTTATTTTAGTGTAGCGACGCTTATTTTGAAAGGTGTGCTACTATAATCGTACTGAATTTACAATATTGCCCATTGATCAGCTAATAGCTATTGAACGTAAAAGAAGGATAATGTTGGTTTAAGTGCTGAAAAGGGGATTTTATGGAGCAGTATGAAAAATAAAAATAAATTATTCTAATTGGAATTTAGGAAGTTGTAAAAAATGTGCTCAAAAAATTTGTAGTATTCTAATAATCTTCCGATACTTGCATCACGGAAACGCGATAGGGTCTCCGGAAAAATTGAAAAACACTCCTGAATAGCTCAGCAGGTTAGAGCATCTGACTGTTAATCAGAGGGTCGCTGGTTCGAGCCCAGCTTCAGGAGCAATTTAATAACTTACATAACCGGGGTTTTTAAAATATTCAATTTTTCATTCCTGAATAGCTCAGCCGGTTAGAGCATCTGACTGTTAATCAGAGGGTCGCTGGTTCGAGCCCAGCTTCAGGAGCAACAATGCAAATATTTTATTTGCAAATAAAATTAAAATGTACTACTTTTGTACACTCTATGAGAAAGGAATTTCTCGAAAAATAAATTCCTGAATAGCTCAGCAGGTTAGAGCATCTGACTGTTAATCAGAGGGTCGCTGGTTCGAGCCCAGCTTCAGGAGCAATATTGAAACCGGCTTTACGCCGGTTTTTTTGTTTACCATGCTTATTAAAAAACTATGAGTTTAGTAATTATTGGTACGGTGGCTTTCGATACAATAGAAACACCGTTCGGTAAAACTGACAAAATTCTGGGTGGTGCCGGTACATTTGCTAGTCTGGCGGCATCATATCTATGTGATCAAATCAAATTGGTCAGTGTTGTTGGGGAGGATTTTGGAAATGACAATCTCGATCTTATCAGGAACCGTGGTATAGATGTTACGGGTGTCCAGGTGATTACTGGTGGGCAAACTTTTTCTTGGTCAGGCAGATATCATAACGATATGAATAGCCGTGATACCCTGGCGACAGACTTAAATGTATTGGCTGATTTTGATCCAATTATTCCTGAAAGTTACCAGGATTGTGAGTATCTTCTCCTGGGTAATCTTACACCTCAAATACAATTAACAACGTTGGAGCGCTTGGTGCACAAACCTAAGCTGGTTGTTCTGGATACGATGAACTACTGGATGAATGTTGCCATGGATGACCTAAGAAAGGTTCTTCTAAAGGTTGATGTGTTAGCCATAAATGATTCAGAGGCGAGACAGCTGTCAGGAGAGTATTCTCTGGTTAAGGCTGCAAAAGCCATTTTAGCAATGGGGCCTAAATATTTAATTATCAAAAAAGGTGAACACGGTGCGCTTCTTTTTGGAGAGAATCAGATTTTTTCTGCGCCAGCGCTACCATTAGCAGATGTGTTTGATCCAACTGGCGCGGGGGATTCCTTTGCAGGAGGTTTTATTGGCTATCTTGCCAAAGTAAAAAGTATAAACTTTACAAACATGAAAAATGCGTTGATTTTTGGTTCTGCGCTAGCTTCATTCTGTGTAGAGAAATTTGGTACAGATCGCTTGGTTGATCTGACCGAAGAGGACATACAAAAGCGCTTGAATGCTTTTGTTGCCCTATCTCAGTTTAATTTATAATCATGGATCTTTCAGTTTTCCAACGATCTGAAATTTTGAAAATACAGATGCTGAATGAGGGGCTTCTTGGAGCTCCTCAGTTAGATCTTGTCCGGCCCAATGTTCGTAATGCATTCCGTTTTTCCACAGTCTACTTTCTCCGACATCATAGATAAATCCGCGATAGGCAACCCAGATCTGTGGTTTGTCCTGACCATTACGTAAAGCCAGTTGGCTTTTGCTGTATTCCGATAATTCTTCTGCCATTCGTAATTGTAAAAAGGCGAAGATAGAAAAACTAGGCTACTTTATAGGCCGATAGTGATCTTTTCATTAATTTTCTAGCGACATGTATTCTTGTTTTTACCGTTCCGATAGGGATATTTAAATGTTCAGATATCTCGTGGTATTTAAACCCTTCAAAGTACAGTGAAAAGGGGATGTAATATTCTTCGGAAAGACTAGATAAAGCTTCATGGATGTCTTCCATGACAAATTTGCTTTCGCCCTGATTTGAGGAGGCGGATAATAGGAGGTTAGCGTTAGAAATATCCTCGTCTTTCGTAATGAAAGAGTTGGTTTTCACAATACGTCTATAGTTATTAATAAACGTGTTTTTCATGATGGTGTAAAGCCATCCTTTCAAATTGGTTCCTTCTTTGAAATTTTTAAAATAGGTTACAGCTTTCAGGAGAGTGTCCTGAACGAGATCGTTGGCATCTTCGTAATCACTGGTAAAATTTCTGGCGTAGAGTTTTAATGAGTCCGATTGCTCAATAACCATGGTGTCAAATTCATTCTTTGTCATAGCTTAATGAATTATAACTGTTCTTTTTACAAAACAGTACGTTTATAAAATGCGGTTCATTAAGTATGAGGCAAAAAATGCGCCAAAAATGGCAAAATTAGATTTGTTAATATAATTTTAAGATTATTTTAAGCGGAGCACACGTTTGCGTTGACTAACTTTAAGTAAATAAAATTAGCTCAAAGTGATATTTTACTCAAGTGAAGCCTGTTTTTCTTTTGCTTTCAGATTTAAAAAAAATATTTTTACTTTTTTTAAATCTTTACAGTAAATTAACTTCACGCTCCAGCTTAATGCCAAATTTGTTGGCTACATCACTTATGATTTGTTCCGATAGATTATAAATTTCCTGTCCTGTAGCGTTTTGTCTATTTATTAGTACAAGTGCCTGATTTTTCCATACACCTGCTTGTCCATATTCTTTTCCTTTCCAACCACATTGTTCTATTAACCATCCAGCAGCCAATTTTGTTTCATTATTGGGCATTGGATAATGCGGTATTGTAGGGTATTCTTTCTGAAGAGGCTCGAAAGTCGAAGCTGTAACTACGGGGTTCTTAAAGAAACTTCCGGCATTTCCCACTGTACTCGGGTCAGGGAGCTTTTCTACGCGGATTTTGGAGACAATGGTTGCGATATCGGCAATACTTGGGTTGGTTATATTTTCTTTAGCGAGTTCGGCTTCTATTGCACCATAAGTTGTATTGATATGAGCTGTTCGGCTAAGCTTATAGGTTACCTGGGTAATGATAAACCGTCCTTTATGAGCTGTTTTAAAGATGCTGTCGCGGTAGGAGAAATTGCAATCTTCTTTTTTGAATGTGGCAAAGTTGCCCGTATGTGTATCGAAAGCCTGACATTCGTGAAAGACATACATTAACTCGGTACCATAGGCGCCGATGTTTTGTACAGGTGAAGCCCCAACAGTGCCGGGAATTAGGGCCATGTTTTCAATCCCAGCGTAATTATGTTCGATGCAATACCAAACGAAGTCATTCCAGATTTCTCCCGCTTGCGCTGTGACATAGACATCATCGCCATCAATTTTTGACTGTATGCCCTTGCTCGTCATACGAATAATATAGCCGTCGAATGCTTTGGTGAAAAGGACATTGCTACCTGCGCCAAGAACAAAGAAGTTCTCTTTAAAAATACCATTTTTAAAAATTTCGGTCAATGTTTCATTGTCATTCACTTCGATTAGAAAATTTGTCTTTTCTTCAATTCCAAACGTATTGAAAGCTTTTAAAGATATATTCGATTGAATGTTTAACTTCATATTGACTTTAGTTTTCAGAAATTCAAAAAAATCAGCTATCTTTAGCATGATAATCGGTAAAGATAGTATAAACCGTTTATTTAACGATAAAAAATATAAGTTTAATGGGTAATGCAGATGTAAAAAGAATCAAAATTCTAGAAGCTGCGACAAGGCGCTTTGCACATTTTGGAATGGCTAAGACAACGATGTCGGAAATAGCCAAGGATCTCAATTTTTCAAAAGCATTGCTGTATTATTATTTTCCGGATAAGAATAGCTTATATTCTGCGGTTTTCGAATATGTCATCGACAAAATGATCGAGGACCTTGAGGATGTCATTGGAAAAGGGGGAGACTTTGAGGAGATTATGATGTACTCCATTGATATGCGTGTCAAGATCATCAATCAGTATTATAATTTATTTGAATACACCATGAAGATGGTCAAAGAGCTTCCGGACGAGCTGGAACAGGTGTTCAAAGAGTCTTATCTCCGTGAGGTAGAAATTATTGAGAAGATTCTCAAGATTGGTATCGATGCCGGTGAGATACAGGTGGAAGATATCAATGAAACTGCGCGGATTCTTTTGTATTCACTATTCGGTATGCGTATGGGCATATTAAAGGATATGAAAAACATGTTGTTCCCAACAAAAGAAGAATTCGATCATATTCTCAGTTTACAGAAGAAAATGATGAAAATCTTCTTAAATGGCTTACGTTTTCAAGTCTTCAAGTAAGTGTTGAGCGAATATGTCCGATAATCTGTTTGGCATGAATTCGTGAATTTTCAATAAACCAAAGGTGGGTATTTAAGCCACCGCAAACGACACCTGCCAAATAAATCCCGGCAATATTTGTTTCCATTGTTTCTTCATTATGGCTGGGAATGCAAGGTGCTTCTTGGGGAATATCAATTCCGATCTTTTTCAAAAAATCAAAATTTGGGCGATAGCCGGTTAAAGCCAGTACAAAATCATTATCGAGTTCGACGATACCATCTGGGGTTTGGATATGCGCAGTAGTTGGAGTAACTTCTGTTAAGTGGCTGTTATAATAGACATCGATTTCACCCGCGGCAATTCGATTTTCAATATCAGGTTTTACCCAATATTTTACCCGGCGGCTGATTTCGCTACCGCGGATTACCAAAGAAACTTGTGCTCCTTTTCGGTAGGTTTCAAGGGCGGCATCAATGGATGAATTACTGGCGCCGACAACGATCACCTTTTGGCTGCTATAATAATGTGGATCGTCGTAGTAATGCCTCACTTTGGGAAGTTCTTCGCCCGGGATATTGAGCAACATCGGTATGTCATAAAAACCCGTGGCGATGATGACTTTCTTGCTCAGGTATATGCTTTTGCTACTGCTGACCAGAAACTCCGTGTCCTCTTTCTTAATTTCCAGTACTTCTTCAAAAAGATGGGTATCCAGTGCGAACTTTTGCTGTATACGTCTGTAATATTCCAGCGCCTCCATGCGTTTTGGCTTGGAATTGGTGGTGACAAATGGAATATCACCTATTTCTAATCTTTCGGAAGAAGAGAAGAAGGTCATATTTTGGGGGTAATTATATAATGAGTTGACCAAACAGCCCTTTTCGAGAATAAGGTAGTTTAAATTTGCTTCTTTGGCTTCTAAGGCGCAAGCTAAGCCAATTGGCCCGCCGCCAACTATGATCAGGTCGTACCGTGTTATCGTATCGCTCATGGTATAAATGTCGAGAATTTTAAAGAATAAATCAGCTTAAAGCTTTAGGCAGTTCATTTTCTGACATTGCTGTGCTTTTAGCGTGAAGGTCCTGGACTATTTTATGCAGGTCCTGTGCAATTTTATTGAGAAAGTCCAGCTGTTCACTCAATAGCTGTCCATCAACTGAACTGACATCTGTATTATCAAATTGGTCGTTGGGAATTTCGATTGCCAAAGGAACAAATGCATTGACACTATCGGCAGAATGCAGCAGCTGAATGGATTGCTCCAAGGAGCTTAATATTTTTCGAATCGTCCGGACATGGTCCTTATTGATATAATTATTGTCCATTTCGTCGAGATGGTTCATCAATGTTACCGAAAAAGAAGCTAGGATATGGTTGAATATGACGAATTTATTGACTTCCTTACTATATTTTTGACGTTTCTTGGGTTCCGTAAGCATACGTTGGAATGTGGAACCCATGTTGGCTGTTTCCACATAGACTGCCTTGCGTGTTAGTTTGTAGTCGGTGATGGAAGGCGCCTGGCCTGCAATTTCTTTCAATGCCTGAAAGATGTAATTGTAGTTGGCTATCAGTAGCTTTCGCATGGATTCCTTGACTTGCATGCTTTCCCAATTTGGAAAAATAACATAACTGGATAAGAATGCAATCATGCCGCCGATAAAGGTGTCCAGTATGCGTTCTTTCGTGACGTCCAATGTATTGGCGCTGACGAAGCTCAGCATAATTAATACATAAGGGGTCATAAAAAGTACGACAATGACATAATTGACCCGGAATAAGCTATATGCCGTCAGAAAAAAGAATACCAGTAGAACGAAAAGGACCGTTGGGTCATGAATGGTTAACAGGATGAGGGCTCCGATGAGTCCGCCTATCGTTGTGCCGATGAGACGCTGGATATTTCTCTCCTTTGTGAGCCCGAAGCCAGGCTTTAGGATAACCATGATAGTCAGGAGGATCCAGTATACATTATTGGTGATATTGGTGACCTCAAACACGTAATAAGTGACCGACATGACAATTGCCATGCGGCAGGCATGTCGAAAGATGGTGGATTTTAGGGTAAGATTTTCGCGGAACTTTTTGAAATCAATTGCAGAACTTTGGACAAAGCGTTTTGCGTCGTCAATTTCTTTTCGTTTGACATCGTCCGGTTGTAGATGCGAGTAACCATAGATATTTTTGATCCGGCGAACCAAATCACGCAAATTGATCAACACTTTGCGTAAAGCGAAGGTGCTATACTCTTGATTTTTATCCAGCTGATCGATTTTAGTGTGAAGGCGACTGAGATCCGAATCGAAATCGTACAGTGGTTTTGGTTGTGTATGGGTATTGAGCTGATAAGCCAAATTGTCAAGCTCATTGGTATATTTTAGGATCACGTTTTTGAAATCTTCCAAGATTCCGGTAGGACCAAAGCGTTCGCTGATGGTATTGTAATCATAGTGTGCCGCCATACTTTGCTCAAAGAGATCGACAATATCGTTGAAGACGAGGGTTAAATAACGTCCCACCTTTGTGGTGTCTTTAATTGATCGTTTACTTTGAAACAATACATCCCGTAGGTTTTCCTGATGCTGATTGACTTCAACTTGTTTGTCGATCAGTTTGAGGTAGTTTTTATCATTATCAATTTTAGCATCGTAAAAATTAGCTTTCAGCCGGATGTAATCAGCCACATAGCGAATTGTTTCAGATAGCTCCTGTTCGGCGAGCCTGTAAGGGCGTGCCTGGGTGATGGAAAGACTAATGGCGATATACCATAGACCACCTAATGTATAGAAGCCTAAATAGTTGATGGCTTCAACAAGAGGATAGTGAATCTGCACATGGATCAACATCATCAGAATACACATAAGGCCTACGTTGGCGGCCCTGCTATTGAATACTGCAAACATGGCAAATATAAAGCAGGCTGCGCCGATAAAAATCGCCAGTAGATAGACATTTTGATTAACTATATTGGTTAAAATAAAAGTTAACGTAGTCAAAATCGCACCCGCAATCATGCCTTTCCTTCTATGGCTAGGTGCTCCGGGCGTATCGGAGAGACCTACCAAGAGCGCTCCCAGGGAAACAATGGTTCCATTGGTAAATTGCCCGATAGTTGCAAAGATTAGGACAGGCACAATACATCCGATGGTAATTCGGAGTCCATCCGCAAAATATTGGCTATAGAAAAAACTTTTTATTTCTTGTGTCTGTTTCATAATGTATAGTACAAACTTAGATAAATTGCTTTTCATATTAAAAACAATTGTTCTGCTATGTTTGCTCTTTTTTGTACGGATGATAGCGATATAGCTGGTCGGTTTCTGTCTGATCAAGAAAGGTTCATTTTGTAGCGGGGCTTTATGAGCTAGGGGATCAACACTGGACGTTTCCATATTGTATTATGTTAACGTGTTAAAAATGAAAAATTACTAAAATTTGTTAGTATGTTTATAAAATTTCAATTGTTTTTTTGATTAATTTATACTTTTTTATTTGTTTAGATATAATATTGTTATATTTGAGGCCATAGGGTAATTTCAGAGACATTACAAAATTTCAAGAGTCACCTAAACTCTCTTGACCACTTTCAAAGATTTAAATATGAAGCAAAGTAAAAATGAAGCCGTCTTTCAGGACGAGGTATTGACACGCTTTGAGCTTTTCAAAAGTTTGTTTTTAACATTGCCATTTCAACGTGTTAAAGATACCGGTACTTTATTACCATTTTTTGCAAAGCAATGTGAAAAGGGTGTGGATCAGCATTTAACTCCTGATGAGATCATAAAGAGTTTCTTCGATCAGCATGAGGAATTTTCTTCGGAAGAGCAACGTATTGATTTGTTATTTCGATTTGTTCAATATATAGAGCGTCAGGTTGTTTTATTTGATGCGATCGAAGATTCGTCATTTCAGATGGTGGGTCGTGGCGATGATGAAAATGTCTTAGGGGCATTAATTAAAAACGCCGAAGGTAGCGAAGATATGCGCCGTAAGATTGTGTCAAAATTGAAGGATTTTTCTGTACGTCTTGTATTGACTGCACATCCTACTCAATTTTATCCGGGACCGGTATTGGGTATTATCAACGACCTGATCGATGCAATCAAAACCAACGATATTCATAGTATTCACCTGCTGTTACAGCAATTGGGGAAAACGCCTTTCATCAATAAAAATAAACCGACTCCAGTTGATGAGGCTGCGAGCTTAGCTTGGTTTTTGGAAAACGTGTTTTATAAAGTGGCGTCGGAGATTCAGTCGTTCATTGATGATGAATTGGATGTCGATACCGAAGAGGTAAAACAATTGATTGAGCTTGGCTTTTGGCCGGGGGGTGACCGAGACGGGAATCCTAACGTAAGTGTTGATAGCACCAAGAAAGTTGCCGCATTGCTACGTACTATCTTGTTTAGATGTTACTATAGAGATTTCCGTATCGTTAGACGACGCATCACATTTAGAGGTGTGGAGGAGTATATGGAAAATCTGCAGACATTGTTCTACGAAAATAGTTTTAACCCGGTCGAACATCCTGCAGACGAAACCGATAATATTATCACGAATCTAAAAGCAATCAAAAATGTTTTGGAGGAATATCACAACGGGCTTTTTGTAGAGATCGTTGATGATCTACTCCGTAAAGTGATGACTTTTGGTTGTTTCTTTACCACATTGGATATCAGACAAGACAGCCGCATATTACGTGAGGCTACCAATTATCTGATTCAGCACAACCAGGAAAAGACTGGAATGCCATTGGATTATCTGGAGCTTAGTGAAAATGACAAGCAAAAAGCATTAAAATTCAAAGAACTTGACTTAACGGTGGGAGAGGATGCGGATCCGTTAACGAAAGATACTTCGGGCGTGATAAAATTATTAAAGGAGATTCAACGTTCCGGTTCTGAGCGAGCTGCACAACGCTTTATCATCAGTAATTGCCAGCAAGCAAGTGATATTTTGGGACTGCGTCAATTATTTTTATGGTCTGGATGGAAGAAGGATGCTTTAACGATCGATTTTGTGCCCTTGTTTGAGACCGTTGATGACTTGACGAGAGCAGCGGACGTGATGAAAACCTTGTACAGTAATAAGGAGTACAAGGCACATTTGAAACGAAGAGGAAACAAACAGACGATTATGTTGGGTTATTCAGATAGTACCAAAGACGGTGGATATCTGATGGCGAATTGGTCGATCTATCGTGCAAAAATCGAACTTACGGCGATATCACGCGAATACGATGTCGATTTGGTGTTTTTTGATGGCCGCGGTGGACCTCCAGCGCGTGGTGGTGGTAAAACACAACGTTTTTATGCATCTATGGGTAAGGAGATTGCCAACGATCATATTCAATTGACGATTCAGGGACAAACAATCAGTAGTCAGTATGGTTCTTTAGATACGGCACGATTTAATATAGAGCAATTGTTGCACGCTGGCATTATTTCAGATTTGAAACAACGCGTAGGCGATACCTTAACCAAACATCAACAGGAGATCATTGATAAGCTGGCTGAGCTAAGTCATCATAAGTTTATGGATCTACGGACGAATGAATTGTTTTTACCTTATCTGGAAACGATGTCGCCATTGAAAGCGCTATCGTCGATCAATATTTCAAGTAGACCTGTAAAACGTAACTCAGGCCGTGAATTGCGATTGGAAGATTTGCGGGCGATTAGTTTTGTAACTTCATGGAGCCAGCTGAAACAAAATATTCCTGGGTTTTATGGTGTCGGAACAGCATTGCAATGGGCTGAAAAAAATAACCTTTGGAAAGACGTGCAGCAATTGTATGTGTCATCTGGATTTTTCCAAACATTGATCGACAATTGTATGATGTCGATGACAAAGTCCAACTTTGATATTACAGCATACATGAAAGATGATCCTATTTATGGTGACTTTTGGAAAACTTTGTATGCCGAGTACCAAATAACAAAAGAATATCTGTTAAAGCTGAGCGGAACCTCAAAATTGATGGAAAACTATCCTGTGGATCGTGAGTCTATTTTAGCGCGCGAGGGAATTGTATTACCGTTATTGGTTATACAGCATTTTGCGATTCGTGCATTGAATTCGGATCAGCTGACTGATGCACAACGTGAAGATTATTCGAAATTAATAGCGCGTACAATCTTTGGCGTGGTGAATGCCGGAAGAAATGTTGCGTAATTTTTCTTTCTTTTCACGGATAGGGTTTCGGAGAACATATATTTTATCTACTTTTGTATAGTTAACAAAATTGATATGAAGATTAATAAGTTATTTATTGTTGCGGCTTGTGCGGGTACATTATTTGCATCTTGTGGTCAAACAGCTGCAGATAGACAGCGTCAATACTCTAATGCATCCTTAGCGGATGGTGATGCCTTTGCAATGATTAAATTCATTGGCGAAAATGGAAACTACTTGGTAAATCTTGCTGATGTAGCTGCAAAACAATCTACCTCAGCAGAGGTGAAAAATGTAGCTGCAAAGATTAAAGAAGCTTACGCAACAGTGTTACCAGAATTGGACAATTTAGCAAAAGAATTGCATGTTGGCGATGCGCAACGTGGCGTGCCTGCATTTCAAGTTCCTGCTTCAATTGGTTCGGACAGTACAGCGGCATTCAATGATAAAGCATTTTTAGCGCTAGTGGTTGAAAAACAAGGTGAGATCAATACTAGATTGTCTCATGAAGAGCACAATACAAACAAGGATGTTATTCACCTTTCGGAGGAGTCTTTGAAAAAAGTGGAAGAGATCTACAAATTAGCTGGCGGTAAAGTTGAAGAACACCATCACTAAGAAATAAGATAAATAAAAGGAAAGGAGTATTCATTAAGATGAATATTCCTTTTTTTATGAGTTTTTTGCTGGCAATACTAGATTTTCTGTATGGAATTGAACCAGGTACTTCATTTCGATAGGATGCGCTACCTGTATCCTGAGTCGATTGATTGTCAGCGAGATGAATTTGTCGGGAAATGAGGTCATATTTTTGATCAAACCGGAATTTTAGTTGTTGTAAGACTATATCAGGCGTTTTATGCGCAAGAATTCCTTGTAATAATCGTTTGTTATTTGTTAAATTAATGATAACTTAACATTTGTATAACATAGTTTTTAATAACTGTGTTTATTTTAGCGTAATTTAATGAAATCGTATATAAAGTGAGATACGCCGCAATAGATATAGGCTCCAATGCAGTCCGTCTTTTGATAGCTGACATTATAGGACAGAAAGATCAATATAATTTTAAGAAAAATACACTGTTACGTGTTCCACTCCGTTTGGGAGATGATGCGTTTATTCATCAGGAAATTTCAACAAGGAAAGCCGAGAGTTTGATCAAAACGATGAAGGCTTTTCGGGAGTTGATGGATGTTTATCACGTGGAGGATTATATGGCCTGTGCGACGTCGGCCATGCGTGATGCGCGAAATGGGGCCGACATTGTTGCGGAAGTCAAGAAAAATGGTATAAACATCGATATTATCGAAGGGGCAAAAGAGGCTGAGATTATTTATAATAGTCATTGGGATAATAAGATGGAGAAAGATAAAGTTTATCTTTACATTGATGTTGGTGGTGGTAGTACGGAATTGTCGTTATTCGCCAATGGTGTTTTGGTAAACTCTAGATCTTTCAACTTAGGGACGATCCGTATTTTGGACAATCAGGATAAGACAGAAACCTGGGATGAATTGAAAGAATGGGTGCGAAGCAATACGCACATGTATAAGCAAGTCGTTGGGATCGGTACTGGCGGAAATATCAATAAGCTTGCGCGTCTTTCCAATGAAAAATTGGATAAACCATTATCTTATGCCAAATTGAAAGCGGTATATGAGCATTTATCTTCCTTTTCTTTGAAAGAGCGTATTATTTTATTGGGTTTGAACGAAGATCGTGCGGATGTAATTATACCAGCAAGTGAGATTTTCCTGACGATTATGAAGCACGGCCGCCTAAAACAAATCATTGTTCCACGGGTTGGACTTGTCGACGGTGTAATTAGAACCTTGATCAATAGGAATTTAGTAAAATAATGCTGTAAAAAGCGATTTTCGACTTGTAAAAGAGCGAAAAATCTTTATTTTTGTGATACCAAAGGTGAATATGAGCCCAGGTGGCGAAATTGGTAGACGCACCATCTTGAGGGGGTGGCGCTCGCATGGGCGTGGCAGTTCGAATCTGCTCCTGGGCACTTTAGCAGACAACTCTTTAAAATTAAGATTTGTCTGCTTTTTTTTTGGACGTAATTCGTTATTAATCAAATAGATATAGTGTAAGAAATGGTTGACCCTAGCAGTTCGAAAACTTGTTCCTGAAAACGTCAAATTTTCGGGATAAATCGAACTGATTAATTTACGTTTTTGCTCGATATTGCATTTCCTGTAAATAGAGGCCATATTTTTGAATTTACTGATACTTTCAGTTCGAAAAATGTCCATTGACCCTCTTGCATTTTTTAGAGTTTGTTGCCTCTCCTCAAGCTCGTTAATCTCACTTGTATATTTTAATTTTAATTCTTTGAAATCTTGAGGATCGATATCTCCTCTAATTAAAAGATCTCTCGCTTTAGATGTGTTATCCTCGAGGGACCTAATTCTTCGTTCAATTTCAACTTTTTCAGTTAAATTGCCTTTTGTTCTTTGCGTATACAGCTCTTGTAAAATCGTCGAGTATAATCCAATAACATCAGCTCTAGGCTCAAATTTTTCAAGCTCTTGCTCGAATTTTTGATGGACTATTTCTGTATTGAATCTTTGCCTACATTGAAGTTTGCAATGGTAATATGCATAATGTTGACTGTAACCTTTGGATTTACTTGCAGTCAATGGTTTTGAACATATAGGACATATGAGAAATCCTCTTAAGGGGTATTCTTCTCTTGTGACAATCTTTGTTCGGTACTTATTTCTTTTTCTCTTGTCTAAGATCTCCTGAACTTTGTTAAATGTATACTCAGAGATAATAGCCTCATGTTGGCCTTTCACCGTGTATTCTTCTTCACCTTCGTATTCAGGAACCACAATTCGTCCACAGTACACAGGATTTTTAATACACTTCCAAAAATAAGCTTTGCAGATATCCAAGCCTTTCTCTCGTACTTTAAGGTGAATTTGTTGCGTATTATAGACACCTTTAGCCAGTTCTTCAAATGCCCATTTCATGAGTGATGCATCGGGTTCTTTAAGCTCAATAGACTTTTTCCCATATTCATTTAGCCAGTTTCTATATCCTGCAGGAGCGGGGCCCATCCACCTTCCTTCTTTTCGCGCTCTTCTCATACCGTTTGTCGTATTTAACGCTCTGCGATCATTTTCTACCTCAGGAGCTGCTAAGTAGAATGCCAACATCATTTTGTTTTCAGGAACCGTTAAATCAAGCGGCTGCTCGATAGCTTGGGGTTCTACTCCTAAAGACCTTAACAAACTTATCATTTGATATGCATCGCCCGCATTTCGACTAAACCTATCCCACTTTGTAAATAACAGAATATTGGACTTACTTTTATTTTTCTTTAAGTCAAGAAGCATTTTCTTCCATTCTGGACGATCAAAAGTTTTTGCAGAATGATCTTCGAATATTACTTGACGGATTGTAATCCTATTTATTTCGCAGAATTTTTTTAAGCGTTCTTCTTGATCTCTTTGTGAATATCCTTTTTCTGCTTGTTCATCTGTACTAACTCGGATATATAAATTGGCAACATTCATATTAATTGGGTTTAATATCTAAGGTGAATTTACTAAAAAAAATGGTAAAATAATTGTATTTTTATCATTAAATGATTAATTATTAACCTTTAATATTCTGTATGTCAGCTCACTCCAAACTCAAAATGTCTCTTATTGTTGTATTTTCAAAAATTTTCGATTACGACACCAGAGAGCCAAAGGAAATTTTAGAACCTTATGGGAAAGCACTTACGCTGAAAATGATAGCAGTAATGAATTCTATTTTACAAAAAAAAATAATAGAAATTCAACGCCAAATTATCTATTGGTTCGGGACCGAAGGAAAAATGGGGGAGATAATAATTTCTAAAATTTTTCATGGTTATAGAGAGGAGATCGGTGGAGGTGCACGGCTTATATTAATAAACCATTATACAAATTTGAAAATGAATATATTGGCAATTAGCCTTCCTGAAGTGAAGCATAATATGGAAGTAAATTTTGATGAGTCACATTTAGATTTTTTTATTGCTTATATTAAAATGAATGAAATTTTCGCTGATAGGCAAGATAGTATTGGCAAAACAGTACCAGCGGAATATTCAGGAATATTGAGGGCTACTTGGTTATCTACGGCTTCACTTATCAGTAGTTATGATTTTAGTTATTTCAGTCTTGAGCAAGCAATTTATCAATTGATAAAGGTAAAACACTGTATGGATTTTCTCTGTTCATATAATAATAATTTATTTCAGCTTTATCTCGCTTCGAAGAAGATTACTAGTTTTCAAGACTATGCTACTAAAATATTCCCGCTATTAATGCTTTGCAATGGCGATGCAATTACGATAAATGGTAAAGATAAAGTGAGTCAAGATTTTCTGGAATTATATAACCATCAGAATGATATCGAGGAAAACAAAGAAAATATAGAAGAGTTTGATTTTTTACCTATTCGGAACAAACCTCTTTATTTAGTGTCAGAAAACGAATACGTCATTATCAATAGGGCTATGATATTTAATAAGGTTTATAATTCTATTTATTGGGATTGTAAATCAATTGTTAAATCAAATCCAGCATTAGGTATTTCTGAAAATCGTTTTCGAGCGGATTATACTACTCATTTTTCCGAAGGTTATCTTGTTTACAAATTGATGAAAAGAGCCTATGAGAATAAAAGTGTTTTAAATTTTTCTGGTGCTGAAATGAAAAAAAAAATGAAAAGTTCAGAACCCGATTACTATGTCCGGAATGGGAACAAAGTTTTTTTGGTGGAAGTTAAAGATAGTTTTATTTCTGGGGTTACCAAACAATCTTTTAACATCAATAGTATTCAAGAGGAAATAAAAAAGAAATACTATAGTACAGAGGGACCTGAAAAAGCAATCATGCAATTAATTACCAGGATCAAGTTAAGTTTAACAAAGAAGTTTATATTTGATCAAAATTATAAGCCGCAATCTTTAAGATTATATCCGATCCTAATTGTCTATGATATTAATCTAACGGTTCCTGGTATTGAAAGTTTAATGATTGAATGGTTCAAAATAGAACGGGATAAGCTTATAAATGAACTTAAGGAATTTGGGATTATCGGGTTTCAGATAAAAGATTTAGTAATTCTTCATATCGATGGCTTAATTGGCCTTACTGAATATATAAGAGCTGGAAAAGTGAAGTTGGAAATTTTGATCAACAACCATCTTTATCGGAGGAAGTTGCTATTGAAAATTGATAAAAAGACGTCTTTTAATGAGTTGAAATCTAGTGTTTTGGATAGTTACCTGTCGTTTAATCAGTATGTTATGGATTTTATCAGGTCAATTCCTTCTAAAGAGAGATTGATGTCTACTGAATTTAGAAATTTGGGAGATGATTAGATATTCGGATTACTGAACAATTTACTACAATCAGAAAAGATTGAATTCACATTCTTAAATTTGTCATCAAAATTTGATAATGCTGCGATTACTTTGTCTGATTAATTAGAGACTTAAAATAATCTTCAAGAGCATGTTTAGCGATGTCAGTTAAATGCTCCAGTACTAAAGATGCGTCTTCTTCGGATATTTCTATTTCTAACTTTTTAAAATATTCAATTACTGAGATTGTCGTAATTTTTTTAAGTTGATGCATAGGTCAGTGAACAATAGGTTTGGGAAAATAGGATAGATATTCAATATATCATCGATATGGATAAAAAAAGCTAAACAGGATTTTTAACCTTTTTTGATATCTAATTTTAAAGCCTTTTATTAAATTTACAGGTAGAAATATGGAAGAGACAATAGATACACTAGCACAAAGTAATATACCAGCACAATCATTTAGAATAACTTTTAAAGGCCAAGATTTTCAAATTAGAATTTTAGAGAAGGAATTACATAGGGGGATTTCTGAAATTTCTATTCTTCTTGATGGCATGGTTCAGAAACTAAAAAAAAATCAAGACAGATGGCATTTTGAAGGTTCAGAAAATGATATTGAGTTTGCGAATGACATAGGGCGGTCAATTTCTCTAAGATATCGTTTATAGTTTTAGTTTTCTATTTTTTTAGAAAACTAAAGTCAATATTTGCCACGACGTACCCCCTTTGATCTAAATCGTCATAAGAATCCGGATCTCTTTTAATTTTCTTGCGAAAATGTGTCCTATTCTAGATCTCGTGATGCTTTTTAGCCTCAAATTCCTTTTATTTCAATCTCTTTTATTAATTGTTAACGCTTTGGCCCTTTCTGCCAATATGGGTGCATGTCTTCGGGAAGAGTCAATTCAAGTCTGCTTGTTAGCGATACTGTAGCTAGACTCAGTATTTGGTTATTTGATAATATCATGTGGAATGCTTTAGGTACTTGTGATCGACCTTCATTCTTCAGGATTAAATAGACGTCCATGAAGGTCTTGAGATTTTTTTCAGTTAATAGTTGCTGTTCTTTTATGGTCTGGGACAACTCTCGAATCGATTTGAATACTAGCAGGGCATCTGTAAGATAAAGAGACTTTTCACCATCTTCGAAGCTGACTTCCATTATCTCATTGTCATAACTTGCGTAGGAAATTGTGCCGAGATGCCCCTGTTTCTGTGCAGGATCGATAGGTAATAGAGGGTGTATCAATACGTGTTTATCAATTAATTCTTTCATGTAAAATTGCATATTTATTGTGTAAACATTTGTATTACAGTGGTATATTTCGTAAATTGAGTTTAGGAACTAAACTCAATTTGATTATGGGAATGGTATTATATTTTTTATTTACATTGTTTGTCTCGTGCGGCACTTTATTTGTTGCGATGAATATGTCGGGAAGTAATTCCTTACTTCTTTGGTGTATTGGTATGGGTATTTGGATACCCTTTATTTTTGTTGTGGACCGCAGAGAAAAGGAATCGAGAAGGAGGAAGGAAAGAGAACGGATGCTTGATGAGTGGTTAAGGTCACAGACAAGAAACCGATATTAAGTTTTCAACCTGCTTTCTATTCACGAAAGTAGCTTCCGAATTGTTTTCAGCAAATAATCCAATTATTAGATCATTATCTGGATCTATTTCTATTGCTTTCTTCTTCTTTATATGGAATCATTCCATACCGAATATTTCTAACCAACGGTTTTACATACTGCTGCTCATCTAAACCTGCTGCTTTAATAATACTTTCTGGAATGTTGGTATTTAAGAGTTTATTCCCATCCGTTAACAAAGGAAGGACTTTTTCAGAGAGATCTTTTAACACTATTTCCGGTCCTTTTGGGTGAGCCAGTAGTTGTACCATTGGCAAGGGGTATATAAAACCGCGGAACGATTGATCTGGGATGCCTAAGACGAGACCATCTAACATGCGTTTATTCAATTTGGTATTGAACCGGTCTATTTCTTTTTTCTCCAGATAAAGATGAAGTAGATCATCAATATACTGCGCTAGATCCATATCCCATAAAAGATCATCCTGCAATTTGTCTTCAGTATTTCTTGGCGGCAGTTCTGCGCAATATTTTTCAGCTTCCTTAATGAGAACCTTTCCTTTCTCGTCTTTCGCCTGATAATAGGTAGCGCCTCCATGGCCATTATTTTTGGCGTAGCCTGCGTGTGTTCCATTGATATAAAGATTAGCGGTGAAGGCATGTGTTTCCTCACTAAGCTGCGCGCTGTGATGGATTTCTTTTAATTCTATTTTCATAATGACATCATTAACTTTTAAATGAAATATGATTAACGAGATCGTCCTATAAAATTCTGCCTCTCTATGGAGATGATCTCAATCTGGGAGGTATGGAACACAACGAATTCAGGATGGTCGTCTCCCAGGCTGGATATGATGCCATCATATCCAGCTTTCTCAAACATGAGATGACTGTCTTCACTGTTCAGACTGTCATATAGATCACCGATTTCACCCAGGCTTATTTCCCGGTTGATTTTGCGAAGAGCTTTTTTTGCTTCAAGCTGGTCCCCTGTGAGGATTTCCCAAATGAGGGAGGCCTGATTTTCTAGAGAGAAGATGGAGTGAAGGCGTAAGTCTATGGGGTTCTTAATATCAAGGTACGCGGTGATCAGGATATCACCGAACAGTAATGCATTTTCTTTTTTGTCAGCAAAGAAAAAGCCATGTTTTGTATTGTCCCAGCCGGTATTGCTACCTTTAAATGTGGCATCAAATTTATCAAAGGTTGCATCTGTGCCATGGTAATAGGGCCGGGAATTATCGAACAGTTGAGAATCTGTTATTTTCATAAAAAATCATTATTAATGACAGTAGTAGGACCGGATACTACAGCTGAATAAATAGTAATAGGATGGAAGCGTCTGCTTTATCTTTTTGGGACTGGGACAGAAATATCTTCTTTTACAGGTTCCAGGTCTGGTTTTGAATCTTTAATTCTTGTTTGCTGCAATTGTTGTTTGCAATTGATCAGCGACCTGTAGAGTTCATCATTTTTTGTCAGGGCAAAAAAACGACCGCTATTTAATTCTTCCATCCGAAACCGTCCTTTTTTTAACAGTCCTGTTACCTTAAATATGTTATCCTTGTGGAGGTTTCGCTTATATTGACCACCTGATTTCGGAATAAAGTGACCACTTGTTCCGGCGGAAAATGGTTCTTCCCCACTTTTGGTGGTCAAGACGGAGCGTATACTACACGTTTCCTCAATAAGTCAAACCCCGCTCTACCATACATCTGCCTCTTAAT
>NZ_JBNPWQ010000038.1:0-55257 GCF_050433745.1 Sphingobacterium sp. HSC-15S19 | reverse complement strand
AACAAACTCAACTCTTTTTCTTTATTGCCTACCATACCTAAATTTAATCACCTAAAGATAAGAAAACTAAATTATTTAGCAAAAGGATAGGTCAATTAAATGATTTCAAGAATAATTCTAATATATATATTAATAGTCTTGCCTATACTGTTGTGTGCTCAAGATAGCACAATTGTTTTAAAAAAAACTGATACAGTATTTGGCGATAAAAGTATTTACAATCTTGGTTATAAAAAATTGATTCTACCCACTTCTTTGATTGCAGTCGGCGCCATTAGTTTTGCCATCCCACCGATGAAGGCACTGGATGTTTCAACCAAGATAGAGATTTCTCATGATAAGCCGGCAAAAACGACCCTGGATAACTATACGCAGTATTTTCCCGCTGTAATGGTGTATGGATTAAATTGGACCGGGGTAAAAGGGGAACACGGTTTTAAGGATCGTACTATCATATATGCAATGTCTCAGCTTATAGCTGCTGCAATCGTCACTCCTGCGAAAAATATAATTGCAGAAGAACGTCCGGATGGATCGAACAGAAAATCATTTCCTTCGGGACACGCTGCTACAGCTTTCTCTACCGCTCAATTTATGTACAGAGAATACAGGGGTAATAATCTACTGTTGAGCCTTTCAGGTTATCCGTTTGCGATTTTCACAGGAGTTTACAGAGTGATAAACAATAAACATTGGATGACAGATGTCGTTGCGGGCGCAGGTGTAGGCATTCTTTCAACAGAGCTAGCATATTGGTTGTATCCTAAGACCGATTTCCTATTTAAAAGAAAAAAGAATATGAACACTAGAAGTTTTTTGGTTCCCTTTTATCAGTCAAAGAAATTAGGATTGTCTTACTCATTGATTTTTTAAAGTATGCAAAATGAAAAAAAACAAAAAACTCAAAGACGACGGCCAGAAAAAAAACAGAGAGTTGTATCAGTTCATAGCAAAAGAAATCAACCTTATAAAATGAAAAGATCACTGTTCATGACATTCGTACTCGTCATATTGTAAGCTTCCCTTAAAACCGTAGTGTTTAAAAGTAGATAAAAACACTAACTTTAAAGTTGAAGCAATGAAAAAGTCAAAATTCACAGAAAGCCAGATTCTTGGCATTTTAAAGGAGCAGGAGACGGGCAAGGGCGTAGCCGATATCTGTCGAGAGCACGGCATCAGCCAGGCAGCATTCTACCAATGGAAAAGCAAATACTCTGGCCTGGAGCTCAACCAGCTTAAGCGGATGAAGGAACTTGAAGCGGAGTTGGCTCAATACAAGCGGATTGTAGCGGAGCAAACTTTTCAGATTACGGTAATGAAAGACGTAATCGAAAAAAAGCTTTAGGGCCTGCCGAAAAGCGAGAGCTGGTTGCTTACTGCCATAAGCATTATAAAGCCAGTATCCGGCAGGCCTGCACTTGGTTCCATATTCAGCCATCGGTGTACTACTACCGGCCGCAACCTAAAGATGACGATCATATCAGGCACCTGTTGTCAGAGTTGTCGATCCTTCATAACCGTTGGGGATTTTGGATGATGCATTACCACCTGCGGCATCTCAACCATCGTTGGAATCACAAGAAGGTATATCGCATTTATACCTCAATGGGATTAAATCTGAAACGAAAATGTAAGAAGCGTTTGCCTGCAAGAGTGATGGAGCCTTTGTTACAGCCGATCCATCCCAATATCACCTGGTCTATGGATTTTATGCATGACGTGTTAAGCACAGGTATAAACTTTCGATCTTTGAATATTATTGATGATTACAACAGGGAATGCCTGGGTATTACGATTGACACAACATTAAACAGTAAACGTGTCATTCGCCAGCTGGATCAGCTGGTGGGATGGCGTGGCCTGCCGCAAAAGATCCGCGTTGATAATGGACCGGAATTTGTGGCCCAGGCATTGGCATCCTGGGCTGATGACCGGGGTGTAGAACTTAAGTTTATCGAGAAAGGCAAACCTTTTCAGAATGGATATATGGAGCGGTTCAACCGAAGCTTCAGAGAGGAAGTGTTGGATGCATATTGTTTTACCCGGATAAAAGAGGCTCAGGCAATGGCCCATGCATGGATGTGGATATACAATAATCAACGGCCTCATCAATCGTTAAACTACAAGCCACCGGTCACCTTTTTAGAACAACATCAAAAACAATCAAACTTCCCTACGTTCATTGCAGACGAAAATTGCAATTGGGAAAAACTTGTAAATGCCTCAACAGTATGACCAATTTCTTTTCCCTGGCTCCAGGGTTTATAGGGCAAAACTGAATGATCTCTAACAAAAAACTCTACTTTTAACCGTTAGTATTCAAGGTGAGTTTACAATATTGTTTATTGTAATAACTATTGCAATTATAACACAATTAAAACATATATATATCCATCTTTCAGGAAAGGGGCATTAAATAGTTTCGCGAATGATATTTATATGACTTTATTTTTGACAATGATGCCGTTTTTTCTGGTCTCTTTTGTAGGCTACATAAAAATACACAACAATAATATTTGCTAGATTTAAAGGAAAGATACTAGCTCTGATATTAAAGAAGAGGTTATATACTGTGTATCTTAGCCATTAAACACACTAGTAAACTATTATTAAGCTTTTTTTAGTTCTAGACTTTTGTGACTCTTGAAATCTGACTTCTATAGCGATAAATTTCATTTTAAATTCATGAAACTCATTCGGGGATTTAATGCCCTCTATATTTTGGTTCAACCGGTTCGTCTTTGACTTCTGTATCAAATTATTATTAAAAGATTTTTTTCAAAACTTCCCTTTTGCCTTTTGGGGTAGTATTGCCTGTGGCAACCATATAATCAAAGAGTTCCTACAGCCCCCTGTTATGAATTTCTCCTGCAAAATCAAAGGGATTTGCAACTGCCTTATTAACCTCCAAAGTAGAACCCAATTTAGTCTTACGAAGAGTACAAAGGCTCTGCTGCTGCGCTTCAGGATACTGCTTACAGATGATAATACTCACTGCTATTATTGCAGCAAAGAAGATGATTTTTTTCATGTTTAATCATTAACTGACGGAAATATTTCAGGATCAAATATGAAAAATACGGAGGTACGACATTGAAATTACATAGGTAGCTATCCAACTTTCGATCTGTCTATAGCCTTCTGTGCCCCTTACCTTGGCTTTTTACTTTCTTATTTATCCTTTGTTTCATTTTCTCATTAGCTTTCTGGTCCTTTTTTTGAAACTGTCCTTTTTTTAAGATGTCATAAATATGTCGACTTTCAAACTCAATAGTTTCATTATATTTTATTACGTTGGTAAGTAAAATATTATCGACCCGGGCTGTAATTTTATATCCTTCAATAGCGGTTATTTCTGCCCAAAACCGTTCCCTAAAAGCGCAGACCTTAACGGTATCACCGATCTTTAACTCGCGTAGGTCGTTTTGATCCGGGACGTCAAATGTATCGGGATGGATTTGTTTCATCTGCTGCGCATCTATAAAATCTATCTTTTTCATAAACCCATTATTTTTGTGTTTGCTATTATATTATTCTCTTACTATCAGCAAATGGGCAAGCTCTGGCGTCTCATAGATCCGCTCCATTTCAGACTCGATAAGCATTACTATGTCCTCTTTGATTTGAAGGTAATTCTGTTCTATCTCCGTAGGGGTAACCGTCCTGGGCTTGGGAATAGGAACATAGCCATCCATCTCTGCTTTGATAGCAGCGTGGTCATTGATAATTTCGCAGTGGAAATTCTTAAGCTGGATTTTTTGCTCCGGGTTATCAGCTACCGATCCCACAAATTCCCCGGAGGAAAGTGACGAAATTGTTGATGCCGGTATAGCGGATTCCAACTGGGTGGATTTACTGATAGAGGTATCACTGGCATTAATGGAAAGGCTTTCCCGCTCCTGCATGATTTTTCCAAACCGCTCGGATAATGTCTTGGCGGTATCTCCAAGGACCTGACCCGAAATCAGGTTACCCACGATATTGAAAATCACATCGGCGCTTTCCTTTCCATAATCTTTGCGTAATTGGGAGATATCTTGTACCGCCAGTGTGGTCGCCACTTTATTGCCACGGGCTGTTGCTATGGTACCTTCGATACCGGAAACACCACCAATATATATGGTTGGGAACTCGTCAAATAACAAAGAGCTTTTCAGTTTATCCTTCTGGTTGACCAGCTTAAGCATCCTGGCTACATACAGGGAAAGCACGGCACCATAAACCTGGGTCTTCTGTGGATTGTTACCAACACAGACGATTTTGGGATGCTCTGGATTATTAATGTCCAGGGTAAAGTCATTACCCGTTAGTACATAATAAAGCTGTGGAGATGCAAGCCTTGCCATAGTAATCTTAGCAGAGGCAATCTGTCCCTCGAGCTGCTCCATAGCACCATTGATGTAGGCGGTAACGAAAGGGTTGATCAGCACCTCAATCTCTGGCTCGGTCCTTAGTACGGGGAAAAGCTGGTCGTAGGGCATCTGCATGAGCTCAATGCAATGGGGCAGGGTACAGTATTTTCCGTTCTTAAATTTGCGCAGATACCAGATAATGCCAGTAAGGAAATTTATTGGTGACTCCACAAAGAAATCCCCGGCCTTTTTGATCCACTCCCTGTTCAGTCCCAACATTATCGTTCGGCTGCTCTCCGTGGCATCTGTTATATCGGTCATGCTCTCCGGATAAAGCGGGTTACATCGATGGTAGATGCTGTCGAAGTCGATAACATAAAACTTTGGCTCGACTTTATACCGGTGCTTATTTTTCAGGTAAGCATTGTATGCAATGATGGAGAGGTCGTCAAACTTGAAATCGTAGACGAACATCGAAAAGCCCTTTGCAATATGCTGGGTAATGACGTGCCGGATAACAAAGTAACTCTTACCCGCTCCCGGTGTGCCAACCACAAGAAGAGCCCTAAAAGGATTGATGAAATTGATCCAGGATTTACGGATCTTGCCTTTGAGATTGTATTGCGCTGGCAGATTTATGGAAAATTCATTTTCCAGAAGCCGCTCTTCCTGTGGGAAAGTTTCCTGTAGTTTATTGAAAACATCGGTATTCAGCCGGTTACGGATAATGCGTGAAAGCAGGCTTCCGCCATGCAGGATCATCAGAAACCCAATGCCGGTAACAGCCATATACATGGAGGCCAATACCTGGACTGAAGCCTGCAATCCGAGTAACAGATGACTCAATCCGTAGATGAGGAGCCCAACAATAAAATAGCGCAGCGCTGTAGCAATCTTTAGTTTCTCATCCTTTTTTCCCTTGGATCCTATAAGGGAAACCAATACCAAAAAAAGCGCTCCTATTTTTGAAACCTGGAAACTGGCAAACAGCCCAGTATTGCCGATCCGCTCCAAAACCTGCCGGACTACTTTATGGGATAGTCCCCACTGCTCGAATGCCCGGTAACAATAGACATAAAAATGAAGGAATAGAATCAGTAAACTAACCTTCCTTATGAAATCAATGATCTTTCTTAATGCTTCCGCATTCTCCCCCGTATTCATACTTCACGATTTTAATTTCAACTTCACGTTTGCGACTGTTGCCGCATTTTCTTTTTCTTCTTTCTTTTTTGCGGATCAAATAGGACCTGCTCATGCTCATCATAAAAAGCGATATCCAGTATCTGCTCAATTACAGGAAGCTCTCTGCCTGGATGGGGTGGCGATGCCCCCCCGACGGTTGAAGATGCCGGCTTTACTGCTGTATTTTGGCTCAATGAAGGCTTGTTCAGCGGTCCTTTTTGGTCCGCTCGTCCTACCATAACATTTGTAGTTTCCCTGAGCCCTGATAGCTTTTCCATAAAAGCTTTCGCCCCATAGTCTTTGCCTACGGCGCTGCCATTGACAACGATCCGGGTCGCGTTGTCGATAAAAGTGACACCGTAGACCCCGGCGGCTTCGCTCTGGCGGAGCAGGATACGGATGCCATGACGGTGGAGCCTTAGCTCAAAATCCGCTCTACTGGTAGCGGTACGCAGCTCCCGGTCCAGCAAATGTTTTAGCCGCAACACATAGGGTTTCTTCTGCTCCTTACTAGCCAAATACACCTTCTCGAGGTTTTTAATGGTAGGTGATGAGTAGATTGAGCTGGCCTTGACGGGGATACCAACACGCTCGCCATGCTCGTCCAACAAACTGT
Source organism: Sphingobacterium sp. HSC-15S19 (assembly GCF_050433745.1). Taxonomy (NCBI): domain Bacteria; kingdom Pseudomonadati; phylum Bacteroidota; class Sphingobacteriia; order Sphingobacteriales; family Sphingobacteriaceae; genus Sphingobacterium; species Sphingobacterium sp. HSC-15S19. The sequence continues at coordinate 49,104 of NZ_JBNPWQ010000038.1, read as the reverse complement.
AGACAAGACCGCCCTTGCTGTGCATAAAGGATCCCTCCTCTCCAGGATCTGCCAGCACGCCAAACTGTCCCAATACAGCATTGAGTTCCGGAAGGGAGTTGAATTTATAGGTGCCGACAACTTCGCGTACAATAGCGGAGATCGCTGCCTTTGTCTCCCGCTTTCCATAGACTACCCCCTGAAGGTGAGCAGGCTTTAGAACAAATGCCTGTTCCTTTTGCTGGTCTTCTGCTTTGACCAGGTTATAGGAAATCTCCAGACTTTTACGGGCAGGTTCCGAAAGTAGCTTGCCGATATTGTGCGTTTCAATCCTATTTCCATCAGCATCTATATTGACAGTAGCCAAATGAATATGTGGGTGAGCGGCATCGAAATGCCGGTACACCAGGAACGGTTGTCCGCCAAAACCGATAGCCTGCATGTAATCGGAGGCCAGGCGGCAGAGCGTCTCATCGTCGAGTTTATCCTGCCGGGAAAAGTTGAGGGTTATGTGCAATGCATTGGTTCGTGTCCGTTCATTGAGCTGGGTCAATTTTTCAAAACGTTCCTGCTTATTGTGGAAAGATAGCTCCGAAATTTCCCGGCCAAACCCGGAGGCCATGAGCACTTTGGCCTCTGCATGTCGAACCTTCCGTTCATTATAACTCAGGATACCGCGGATGTTTTTACCGCTCACGATCCGGGCAACCATACCTTCGAAAGATTGGAAATAATACCAAGTAGCTCGGTCACTTTAAGGTCGGTCTGCTGGTAAAGCCGGGTAATTTCCATCGCAGAAAAGAGCTTGGCTTCGGCTCCGCTGGCATTATGGAACCGCTTGGTGACCTGGTTGATGTTGACCCCGATTGCCTGGATCTGCTGCCGTATTTTGGACAGCTCTTCCATGAACATGTCCAGGGAAGCATCCCTGGAAAGAACAACGATCTTTTTATTATCCAGGATATTTCTGAGCAGTTCGCTCAGCGATTTTATGCCCTGGGACCTGAGCTGCAGGCTCTGGAGTTCCTCGAATTTTTTAGCGGTAATACGCGTATGTATCCTGTGTGTAAATCTCTGCCTCTGTTCCATTTTCTTCAATTTTATCTTATACAATACGCTGATCCTGTTTCGTAAGAAAACCCGACTCCGGAGGGTTTTCGGTCCCCTTTATGCCGGTAGGCAAATGGGGCAAGATGGGTTTGTCGACAAACCTACATCTTGCTGGATACCCAGTTCAAAAGGGGCATCCTCCAAATTCCTGATTCGGGCAATTACTTAACTATTGATATTTACATTCGTGACGATCTTCCTTTGGCTTTTTGTAGCAATTTTTTTGGACTTGCTTTGTGGGAGACTGCCTTTTGACTTTTACTATTGGAAATTGTTTCCCGCTCAAGAAATTCCAGAAGTTCCGGGACTTTCTGCACTTTTATTCCCTGAGAATCGTAACTACCCACCCTGAAAATTTGCTCCTGCATTCCCATTGGGGTTAGACTATCATAGGGAAACTTGAACATACCTTTTTCATTATTTAAGAATAAAAATTCGAGATAAATTCCGGGTTCTTTAATGATATTGTGGTAGAAGTTCCTGCGGTAAGATTGTAGTTTCGCACGTTTGTGACCGTTAAATTCCATGGTCGCTCTGGTAATCGCAGTGGTAAAATCCTGCTCATAGGCTAAAGCTTTATCCAATTCATTAAAATCATGCTGCAAGAGAGATTTCAGTACTATATTAGGATCCCTGTCCAGCAGTATTTCAGAAAATGGTAAAGGATACAAATTCATATGTTCAGGAAAAGGTGAAGCAAACTGTTGCCGGGATATGGTAGCGGAATAGTATGGTAGTGCGGCTCGATCCTTTTGAAGCTTTAGCATCATAGCCTCCTGCGCCAGCAAATCTTTATACTTTCCGCTTTCAAGGTCCAGATAAGAAGCCTGTAAAAATGAACCCCTGGTGTCATAGCCCCTATATCCAGAAAAATCCAGGCCAGATTTCTGTTCGAAATCGGAAATTCCCTTGGGAAAATGGTAATAGAGACCTTCTGTATTGCTGCCGATCCTTTCAGTTTCCATCTTTCTTTCGAGTTCAATACTGCCATCGCTAACAATGAACTACTTCATTTCCTTAATTTCTCTTCCTTTAATCAGTTCAGCGCTGGAGCCGTCAAATAACCAGTTAAGGTTTCCAAATGTTATCATTCTCTCCACTGCAATTTTAAAATCATTGCAATATATTTTTGCACCTGAGGGATATGTCGTGGGCTCATTGAATTGAATATCTATGCAGTAATTACAGTTTTCTTTTTCCATTTTCGTGACTATAAAGATTTAAAGACTTTTTCCTCTACGTTTAATTGAGGAAGTTTTATTACTTACGGTGCTGTCATTTTTTAGAGATGCTTTCGGATCCAAATGCGGAATTTGGTTTTGCCTCCAATTAGGATCCAGCTGGAAATTGAAAGGAATTTCCTGGTGGATTTTATCAAAGATTTTTAGCCCGTCCAACTTTTCCGTGAGCTCTATGATGATAATATCTCCTGATTTTGCTTCTACTTTAGCAGGCATACCATCCAATAGACGCTGCAACATTTCATCTTTCCGATATTCCCAAACAGGTAACATGTTCCAGATTTTTTCCAGTTCTTTTTTAGAAATTGCCTGGAAGTATTCGATGTTTGCAGTGGTGCCGTCGACGGATTCAGAAAGCCGTTGCCAGGTGCCGATCGTCAAATTGTTCTTAAAATCTTCTAAATAAACTGGTCTTCCGGAAAGCAGTCTAACTGCTTTATCGATGTTAATTTCAGCAGGAAAAACAGCTTTTTTTACAGGAAGGCCTGCAAGCCGATCCATAGCAGAAGGTGTAATCATGTCATTGAAATAGGGTGCGGTTAGCCAGTGCTTAAGCATCAAAGACTCGGCTACCTGTTTTCCTTCCGTATCAGATGCTATACGGAACAGTTCCTCCTGTAACAGCTCAATATCCTTTGGAAAGTTAACCTCAGAATCGTTTTCGGTAAAGGCAATGTCTTTGTCTTCCCTCCAATTTATAGTACTGAATTTATTGTCTAACCTTTCAGAATCTACGCCATTAAAGTTTCCATGCGTAATCTCTGGTAGTTGAACTACCTCAAGTGTATATCCTTCCAGATTGTACCATCCTTTATCTAAAAAAATCGGCACAGCCAGGTTAGCAAAGTATTCCTGGTTAGAAAAAGAAAAATTTAACTCAGTTATTCCCGGAATTTTTTTTAGCCTTTTAATTGCTTCGTCCTTGATTGCTGATTCCGTAATAGCGATGGCTCCCAGATCAGTTAAATGCATAGTAATAGCTTCGATCCTTTCGGATATAATGAGGAAAGCAAGATCTGCAGTTAAATGGGGATGGTCTTCCAGGTGGAAATTGTAATCATGCTCGTATAGGCGCCTCATCCTCTCCGATTCTTCCGAAAAGATGGCAAACATATCGGCAGGCCAATGTTTGTACATGAGCAAATCGGCTGTAAATTTTACTTGAGAAGATTCCGACAAAAGTAGTTGAGCAAGGCCATCTATGCATTCCTTTACCATTTCAAACTCGCTATCCGTAGTGTCTCCCTTTTGCTTAATCTCCCAATATTTTGTCCAGTTTATTATCGACATCTTTTGGTCGAGTTGGATGGAATTTATGCCATTTACTATTTTTTGATCTATATCTAAGGGCATTCGATGGTTTGCATGGATAGCAGTTAATTCATAAGCAAGGCTCCTTTCCAGCCATTGGAAATTGAGTCTGTACTCCATAAGTTCATCGCCAAACTCTTTTTTCCTGGAAATAGAAAAACGCGGCAGGCCATAGGCCTCATTCCTATCAATATCTGATCTGAGCTGATCATCATTAAATCCTCTACTGGCAAGATTTTCCAAAATTTCCTGCATCTCCTGTTCGTTCATAGTCTCTGTTTTAAGATTGGTTAAATCCCACGTCCTTTGCGTTTTTTATTCTTTTTTATGTGAGCCAGCTTAGGTTTTGTTCGGGAAAACGTTTGTTGCGCAGCGGGTGGAGATTGTTGCTCGAGCCTGAAGTTGTAAGGGATGATATCGCCATTTGCGGCAGTCAGTTTGAGGCTCCTGGTATCCATGTCGATACTGATTTCGACCTCGGTTTTTTGGATTCCATGCAATGTGGTCAGGCATCTGTCGCCTGACAATAGTTTTGACAGCAAATGGTCCTTATGCATATCGTCCAAGGGAAGCATGGCAAGAAATGTCCGCAATTCATATTTAGAGGGACCTTCTTTGGGCTGGAGTTCTGTTTTATTTTCATGTGTCACAAACTGGTGCCAAGTAGTATATCCCCGGCTCTGTTTGAGCCCATCTAGCATGGCTGGCCTGCCGCATAGGAGATTATATATTCTCCTTGCTCCGGTATCCAGCGGAAATGTATGAGCAACTTTGGGAAGTTTATGGAAGAGCTCCCAGGCGTCAGCATGAATATGGGCGTCAAAGAATGGAGTATCTATCCAATGGTGAAGCTGGAGATTAAGTGCAAGGTCTCTACCGTTTTCATCCCTTAGTAGCAGCTCCATAGCATCTAGGATATCCATCGCTTCGGGAGTTGGTTGGGCCATATCCTGCTCATCGAACGTGTATAAATCATCCCGTTCCCAATCGATGGCATCCATTTTGTCGGCCAACTCCGCAGTCTTAATTCCATTGTAAATCCCATGTTTGAAGTCAGGATATCGGGTAAAAGTGGCGTCTATTTGTGTGGCCTTAAATTCCTTACCATCTGAAGTGACCCTGATCTCATAATCGATAACTCCCTCACTCCCGTTTTTGGATGCCCGGCATACAAAATGATCCGGATTGCGGCTTAAGATACTTTCTAAAAATCCATACACATCGGTATTGGTAAACTCGGTGATACCGCTACTGAGTATCAAAACCTGAAGCTGTTCCATTTTCCCTGAAAGGATATGAAAGGCAAGATTGGCATCGGCAATTCCCCAATCGGAAGCGGCAAATTCGCGGCTTCTTTCGTTTTCCTGCCCAGGATTATAAGTCGCGCTATATCCCTTCCATCTGTAATTGTCAAATTGGTGATCCCAGCCAAAATCCAAAAGATAATCCATCCTTTCTTCACCAAAATCTTTTCTGAACCCTACACTGAACTGAGTGCCCGCATTACGGTATTCCTTTAAAAAATCTTTAGGCTCAAACCCTTTTAATTTCAGGTATGCCAGTATTTGCTCTGCTTTCTCTTCCATCTCTACAGCATTTCTGGTTTACAAATGATCTTTTTAAATGCCCTTACTTTTTGCTTTTTGAGGAACGGGCTTCATAAGGTATTCCACACTCTGCTTTATAAATTGATCCTCCTTTAATCCTGCAGCTTTTAAAATAATTACCGGTATATTGCTGTTAAGCAGCTTTTCGTTGTCAGACAATGTTGGAAGCACTTCCTGAATAATTGTAGATTTCAGCAGTTCCGTTCCACTTTCGCTTTTGGTAAGGATATCTATCGGCGCCTTTGTTCTTACGGTCCGGATATATTTTGTCGGCTCTCCAATGACAATGCTCTGTTTCATGGCCACATCAACTTTTTTAAAGTATTTGGCATGTTCGAGTCTTTCCAGGTGTGCCGAAAAAAGGTCGCCTATTAGGCTTTTTAGACTTTGCGCGCTTTGCTGTGGCTTGCCATCGACCACAATAGATTTAGCAGGTAATTTGGCACAGTATTTTTCGGCCTTTTCTATGAGCGCATGACCTTTGTCGTTTAATGGGTAATAATGTGTCCCCATATGATTGCTTACAATGTTGCCGGCTTTGATACCATCGATCACCAGGTTCGCAGCAAATGAATGTGTGTCGATCCTGGGATTAAAACTTACCTTCTTTATTTCAATTTCCATGTTCTAAAAATTATGTTGTTTTCTAAAGGGAATACTTAAAAAAACTTCGTTGGGTCATAAGGATTTTCCTCCTTTTTGTTTTGGATTTTTTACGTTCTGCATTTTCAGCGCCTTGAGATCGAGGTATTGACCTTTTACCAACCCCGCTGCTTTCAAGATATGTTCCGGTATATTTTTATTAAGGACGATGTTACCATCTTTAAGCAGGGACATGATCTTTGTTTTTAACTCCTCTATAATTGTTTCTTCACCCTTCGGTTTGCAAAGGATCTGCAGGATGGTAATCTTATACCTATAAGCTGCAATAACGTTCTTGTCCGGTTTTCCGACAACGATGCCGTCAATGCAAAGTTTGTCAACCCGGTTTCTGAATTTCTGTAGTTCCTTCTCATTGACGAAATCATCTATAATACGGCCAATGTAGCTTTCAAGGTTCATCTCATAAGTATGGGTATTACCACCAATGGTATATTCTTCCTTTGGTAAACTCAGGCAATATTGTTCAGCTTCTTTAATGGCTTTTCGTCCCTCCTCTGTAGAGGATCCGTAAGAAACAGGATCACCATGCCCGTAATTGGATGCTTCTCCAACCTTTTTCCCGTCTATATACAAGTCAGCATTAAATGCATTCGTTTCCTCGCTTTGACGGGAATAATATTGGATCCGTTTTAATTCAATTTTCATAAGCTCTTGGTTTTGTAATTGATTTTTTGAAATGGTGTTAGTGTCCATCTGATAGGGAAACCCATCATCTCAGCAACAAAGAGGGGATTGAGTTTGCAGCACCTGCCAGATATACCGTTGATGGCATCATTGAGTGAATTGGTTGCTGATCTGCCTGCCAATGCAAGTGTGTCCGGATGTCTGCCACCTTTACAGTCCCTTGTCGTAGGCGTCGGTAGAAGCCTAAACATATAAGGTACCTGGCTCCAGCTTTTAAATTCCTTGGGCAGCATCCCCATGCTAAGTTCTACTGCTTGTGCCAAGCCAATGGAAACACCATGATTGCTGTGGGATGTCCCGATTTTTTGAATCACATTTCTACTATTCCTATTGGATCCGGTTGTTGGCGTGGGCAGCAGATTTGATTTGGCCAGATCGCAAAGATTAGCGCTGTATCTGGAACAGTTTGCTCTATATTTCATCCGCCCCTGAACTTGCTCGCCATTCCTTGAACTATCGATGGCTACTACAGTCGGTAGCATTCGGGTGGCGTTACTGGAGGCAAGCAGTTTCGGGTAGATCCTGCCGCTACCGGTCTTTTTCACCGTCCATCTCAGAGCGCAGCGGCCGGACTGCCAAAATGAACGTAAAAGCAGCAATTTTGAAAATACAGGTTGCCAAGACGATGAAATACCCGCCAATAAAGTCAGACACTGTTCAGCGTCTCTTGCTTTACCGTTTATAGTTTGATTATGTTCCGGCTTCTTCATCTCAACAGAATTTTAAATCGTACATCATTTGAATTGTTCGAAAGATCTGTTGCGCCACTTGTGGTACAATAGCATTTCCCAATGCCTTGATACTCTCCTGACGCCATTTTGAAAATGTTATGGGTTTTTGCGGGTATGGGATTCCCTCAAAAAGGGTTTGACCATCCACTGGGTAGGAAAACCCATCATTTGGGTAACAAACAGGGGGTTCAGTAGGGAACATGGCCCAAGGATCGCAAGTACGCTCCTGCCCGTTATTATCCCTTCCCGCTCTGGCATCAGCATTGCATCGGAAGTTATCAGTTTGACCAGGCGTGCCAGGCCCACGCTGCCCGACTTGCCATTTCGGTTCATTTTTCTGGGTATTCCGGTTTTGGTTATCCAAAAGCGGTCCTCCTTTCCCAATATCGCCCCCATAAGTGCGTCCGAGGCCAAAGGAGTCGGCAATAAAGGCGGCAATATCCTTTGCGCCACAGATGTTGTCGGGTAGAGATATGGGGCACTTGAATTTCCGGCAGGCGACGATCCATACACGTTCTCTTCTATGGGGAGCGCCGACGCCTGCAGCCGGAAGTACATACGGTTGGACTTGGTAACCCTGGTTTTCCAGATCAGTCCATACCTCCTCGAGTACCATTCCCCCCGCCCAAGAAGTAATGCCGAGAACATTTTCTGCCACGACCCAGTCCGGTTGGATTTGGAGGATCGCCCGGAGCATTTCCGGCCACATATATCGTTCATCATCTTTGCCGCGCCGCTTTCCTGCGAGACTGAATGGCTGACAGGGGAATCCACCTGAGAGTACATTAATTTTTCCCCTGAAGGCGCTGAAATCTGTTGCTTTAATATCCGCATAACTTTTACTTCTTGGGAAATGGTAGGCCAGTGTTCTTTGGCAGAACGGATCGATCTCACAATTAAAAACATTTATCCAACCGGACCATTTGGCTGCTATATCAAAGCCACCGATTCCGCTGAATAAACTCGCATGTTTGATTTTCTTTTTCATCTTCCCTCCTTTTCTTGCTGGCTTGCCGGGTGGTACAACTATGAGGGCAAAAGTGGAAATCTGGCAAGTGGGAAAATGATACTTTGGTAGTAGCTACCTTTTAATTTTAACAACTGATTATGGGTATTTTATTTATAAAGTGTTATTTTTATAATGTAACTAACTGATAAATAAGCAATGGAAATTATTATATTGATTATAGGCATCATTTTGTTGCTGGGTGGCATAGCGCTCAATATTTCTATTAACCGCCAACGGTTTTATAGAAGAGGGCCGGGAGGGCTACAGCATTTTGAAAGTTATGGAAAAGCAGTAGGCACCACTTTCTTGGAAAGGATTGGGAAAATTATTGCATTTCTGCTTATAGCGATCGGACTCTTTTTCACGATAAGCTACTTTTTACTCCCAGAATTAAAACGCGAAATTCATCGCCAGCAGACAGTAAAGCCGGAAAGAAACTAACGATTTTTAAAGAGTGGATAAAATAAAGTTCTAAAATCTTGTCCCTTGTCGCATTTAGGCTCAGGCCATAAGGAAAAATTTTTCATCCGATTTAGATATTGCAAATTCTCCATGAATTGCCACTTTTTCTAATGTGTATCAAAAGGGATTATAGCCTGCTAGAAAGGCCATGGAAGAGTAATAATTATATCAACCTGCCCTGAAAATGGGCCGTTCAGGAGGTAATCGCCAACACGTTTCTTAACTTTGGCCACATGCAATTAAGAAATTAAACCACTGATAATGAACTTCTTTTATTTCGATGATCCCGAAAGAAAACTTGACGCCTGGAGCAGGGATATGATGGACAAGCATGGCTGGTATGTTCATTTTGTCCCGAATGACGATAATTTTCCGAACCACATCAATTATCATACCCATGGTCTGCCAGAATCCTTCGGCCACCCGGATCTGCAGATCTGTTTTCCACTTTCCACGGAAGTTGCCCACCAAATATTGAGTTGTATTATAGATCAGATTAAAAACGGCGAACATTTCGAGCCTAATCGACGATATGAAAAAAAAGTTGGAAACAACCTGAGCGTCGAATTTATCGAAGCTATAGAATATAACCGCAAGCTTTTGCGGGTCGTGTTTCCCAATAAGGATGGTAATTACGAGGGTGAAGTATTTAGTGCCCAATTCGAATATACTGGTATATAAGGAGACGATTGATTATGACAGGAGAACGGGTGTTTGTAATGGGTGATATACACGGCGCATATAGGGCGTTGATGCAATGTTTGGAGCGTTCCGGATTCGATTACGAAATGGATACATTAATCCAGCTCGGTGATGTTGTTGATGGATACGGACAGAGTTATGAGTGTGTTGAAGAATTATTGAAAATTAAGAACCTCATAGCTATACGTGGTAATCACGATGCCTGGTTTTACGATTTTTTACAAACGGATTTCCATCCCGCTTATTGGAATTATGGAGGTAAAGCTACGATAGAATCCTACCTAGAGCACGCCGGTAAAAAGGTAATATGCATCCCATCCGGCAGCGGTTATAAAACATCATTAAACAGCTCAGACATCCCTGCTGCCCACCGGCAGTTTTTCCAGAATCAAAGGCTATATTATATTGATGAGCAGCAGCGCTGTTTTGTACATGGGGGCTTTAATCGCGAAATTGCTTTTGACCAGCAGGCGTTCAGTAAATATTATTGGGACCGGGATTTATGGACGGATGCATTAATCCATAAGGATGCGGGTGGAACAGTAAAAGATTTTCAAATGCCAACCTCGTTTAAGGAGATTTTTATTGGTCATACTTCAACCACAAATTGGGAGACAGATCTTCCGATGACTGCGATAAACATTACTAATTTGGACACCGGCGCTGGCCACACCGGCAAACTAACTATCATGGATGTAAACAGTAAGCAGTATTGGCAATCTGAATCAGTCGTTCGATTATATCATTAGGTTCTCTGAAGCTAGCTGGCGTCAAAATTGCACGGGCAATTAACTTGCCCTTTATTTCAGATATATCTTTATAAAAAAATAGTAGCTATATATAAAGCATCACTTTAACTCACTACCGGTTTTCATCTTTGTAATACCAGGCACTACAGCCCGGTATAAACAAGGAAAATATGAAAACATGGTATTTTGTGACGGCTCTACTCCTATGTACAGCTGCTTGTCAGAAAGGACAACAGACCGCCCCTCTTCCATCTGTAAAAAAATCGGCAGTAAAACCGCAAAAGGATTTTGCACAGGCAGCGAATCCTGAAAATCCTTTCGATGAAGTGGGCAAAATCCACAATCTTGGACTTGATGCATTAATAAACTATATGGAGACAACCCGAGATACTACGAGATACGGTAGAAGCGTCTTCCTGGCCAAATTTTTCAAGGAACTCTATAACATACATGCCAAGCCGGAACAATCATTGAAATTGGAAATGGCAATTAAGAAAGACTTTAAGGATGTATTGTTTTCCCAGAGAATTTCGAACCGTTCCAAAGTATTTCTTAAAGAACTGTCAGCAATTTTAGAGCGCATTAAAACATTAGAAGATTACAGTTCTTACAAAGAAGCATTCGTAACGCTTGAAAAAAAGATATATCTTGAAAAATTGCCAGAAAAGGAGAAAGAAATTCTTTTGTCAACCGCATCTATATTTCGCTATTCAGGTTTATTCTGGATGGAATTTTATAAGAATAATCCCCAGGCGGAAACGTGGGGATTGCTTAGGAAACTAGCGGGTGTTATCGTCGGTATTGCGGCAGATGCTACTTCTTTCTTTTACTACGCATTTGTTGATAGTTCTTATTATGAACGGCTTGAATCCACTATCGATATGAGTTACGTTTGCGGATATGGAACGGGATGGTATTAATAACCTTAACGCTATCACAAAAAGAACATTATAGCATCAAAACGTTGTAAGAATTCATTGGTCCTGACTTAATTTCAGGGCCACTGACTATCAACTTCCCAAAATTAAAAGTTGACATGCTTAAAGAGAATGATTTGATGGTTCAAGGATCATTAAATCCGAAAGCACCAATATAGCCTCCAGTATCTTTCACTGAGTATCCTTTTTTCAAGTAAGCTTTTTCTTGGAGCGGGATAACATTATCCTGCCTTTATTATAGCGCATGGCGATGATTTCTCCTACTGTAAAATAATTGGTAACTTAATAGCAATTAACTGTCTTAAAACGTATGCGCAACGTTACCCCAGAACATCTCTCAACGTTTTCGAAAGAAATTTCTTCGAATGATTTTCCCATTGAAATTAATAGAGATTGGTTGGAAGACCTTGGGATAAAATTACTAATTATTGATCCTGCAAGCGGCAATGATCAATTTAAGATACGGTTTAGTGGGATGAGGTATGAGGATGGTCTTGTTGGATCATCAGGAAATGTTCCTTTAGTAATATATGCGGAAAGAAAAGGTGCCAAAGACATTGTAATCTTTGATGAGCGTAAACACGGATACGAATGTCAAATGGTCGAGCTGAAGGAGTACTCAGAACCTATCTTTTCAAAATATAACGATAACCACGGTGCTGACCATTTCCGAATATACTTTTGCAGCAATTCCAGCGTCGATTTTGAAGATGAATTTGTTTTTAATGACAAAGGCAAGATTGAAACCAATCACGGTGAATTTCGTGATTTAAGCTGGCTCCAATCGAATGCCTTTGATTATGTTGTTGTTTTCCTCGAAAACGAACACGTTTTTGTTACCAAATTATTGGAATTGGAATTGGCATAAAAGACAATATTATTGCTTTAAAAAGTGAATTCAAATCAATGGCAATCTACACCCGGTACGGGAACTTTAAAAACATTCAACATAACGGATACGGTTAGAAAAATACCAATCAACTGGACGAGTTCAACTACTCCTTTTTCAGTGAAAGCTTCAATTGCTTGCTTATAGATATCATCGTCTACATTTTTTTTGTCCATGAGGCATTTGGCAAACCGATAGGCAACCATCTCTGTATGTGTTAAGCCTACAGGTTGTTCACCATTTAATATCGACGTGATAGCCGCTTCACTCCATCCTAAGTATCGGGCAGATTCGCTATGGGCATAAATCTCAAACTCCGAATTCCAAGCAGTTCCGATTATCAGAATTACCATCGTACGGATTTTTGGCGGAATTGAAGTATGTTCATGTTCTACATCCACCCATTGATGATAGGCCTTGCTGATCACCGGACTGTATAAGAAACCGTTAAGGGGACCGAGCAATCTCCCATCTGATAATGCTAGTTTGAAACCTACTTTCTTAGACCAGCTTATCAGATGATCTTGAAAATGCTGATGTAATTCCTTCTGCAGCGATGACAATTCATTAGGATACAGAAGAGGTAACCGGCCGCCATTAGGAGCAAGATCCAAAGTTTTACTTTCCATCTTTTATCTTTACTTTTTAAAATCTACATTTAATATCTAGGACTTTTTTTCGGAAAATGCTTCGAGTCCCTGTGCCAAGATATCTGTTGCATCTGAAGAACCTTCAAGTGGTATTAACTTTCGTGATTTGATTTTCCAACCATCCTGCGTACGAATGAGTGACCAACGGTTAGCCAGGACACGATGGATTCTATACCCTTTTGAAAATCCATGATTCGGTAATTCTCTTTCTTCTCCGTGAACATCTCGGGTTAGTATCTGAAGATAAGAAGTGACAAAGGCTTCATCACCGCGAACATCAACATAAGGAAGACCAGTAAAATGAGCGAGCCCCATTTCGATTGCCTGGTGGTGTTCGGGTTTTTGGATGAACATTGCGATAGCTTCTCGACCGTGTGCACCAGGAAGCGGTCCGCGATCAAAAACGCTATCTTCCACATATACCTGCCGAGTATAATAATCGGCTCCCGTATCAGCACTCAGGGGATGGCACGCCAGTAAGCTGTATATTTCAAGACGGTCTTCAATATTCCTTAAGCGCTGTTCAATTGTTTGATTTTCAATGTCTTTTTTCATGTTACAATTTAAATTTTGAAGTAATCAATCGTTCAGATGAATTTACAGATTCAAAATTATATAATTGTAAAACAGACAGCTTGCAATATTCAGACTATTAAATATAATTTTCAGAGTGCTGATTTACGAACAGAACTAGGCGTGACATTGGTATTTTTACGAAAGAAATTGCTTAAATAAGAAGGCTCTTCAAAACCTAGTGCAAAGGCTATTTCATTAATACTCCAGTCTTGATTTTGAAGTAAGCGATATGCTTCTTTAATGATCCTTAAAGTAATATGCTGTGTAGTCGTCTTTCCGGTATTGGTTTTTAATATTTGATTTAGGTAATCTTGATTTACCGACAATGCATCAGCATAATCCCTGGCTGTCTTCAATTTTAAAATAATATGATGATTACTTACTGGAAATTGCCTTTCCAGCAATTCAAAAAACAGAGCTGTCGTTCTTTGGGGAGCGCCGAGCGGTTTCGTGTAATTTTGCGGAGGGCTCAACTTCAAGGCTTCATGAATCAATATATATAGATAGTTTCGAAGAACCTCATACTTTAACGGATAATCAGACTTAATTTCTGTCATCATATTTTTGAAGATACCGGTAATAATGCTTTGACGATCCACATCCACAAAAAAGAGATGTTCCCCCTGTCCTGAATAAAGGGGAGTCCAGTATGAAATTCTTGAAATCAATTGGGGGAATAAACTTTTCGAAAAAAATACAGAACCATCCTTCTTGCTGTACCGTATCAGGTTCCCAGGAATAAGGAATTAAAGGACTGGACAGCATGAGCGCCGGTCTGTCGATTAAGATTGACCGATTGGCATAATAGAGCTGCCCGGTGCTTAAGATCAGCGATACTTTATAAAAGTCACGCCTATTGAACGGTACATTAGTGCTGGATTCCGCTCGTAAGAAGACATTAAAATGCCCTGGGCCACCGTTATTTTCAGACAGTTGTTCTGGATTGGCAAATGGTAAACGTTCATAGTATTGAGATAAATTCTCCATAATATTCACATCTGAAGTTTCTAGATTTTCCAACATGACTCTAGTATGGGTAAAAATACTGCAATACCGATAAAGCCATATTAAATATTACATCAAATGTAAATACTTTTATCTCAAAAAAAAAATTAACTGACTCAATAAAAAGGTATCAATTAAACAGGCTCCGAAATTTCAATGGAGACATGTCTGTTTTACTTTTGAAAAGTTTTGTAAATGATTGTGGGTGTTCAAAGCCCAATTCGTAAGCAATTTCTGAAACGGATAGATTTGTCGTTGACAATTTTTCTTTGGCTTTTTCAATTAGTTTTCCGTGGATATATTGCTGTGCATTCTGGCCAATTAATGACCGTAACATATCACTTAGATAACCCGCAGAAATATTGAGCTGTTCGGAAATATATTGCACGGAAGGAACGCCAAAATCGAGTGTCTTGGTAGAATTAAAGTAATCTTCCAGGATATTTTCGGTTTTTTGGAGAATATCTTTATTAGGTATTATTCGGGTGATAAACTACCTCTTATAGAAGAGGTTAGTATAATTTAACAGCAAATCGATTTGTGAAAGTATGACCTCCTGGCTAAATTCATCTATCCTTTCGTTCAATTCTTGCTCTATGATATAAAAAACCGAAAGAATAATATTTTTTTCTTTCTCCGATAAATGCAATGCTTCTTTTGCTGAATAGGAGAAAAAGCCATATTGTTTTATTTTTTTTGCCAATGCGGAGCCTAAAAAATAGTCAGGGTGGATAAGAAATACAAATAATTCCGCCTTGCCATCATACTCCGTCGGACCTACAACCTGATTTGGAGCTAAAAACATCATACTGCCTTCATCAAAATCATAATAATCTTGGCCGTACTTTACTCTTCCCTTGTTATTCAATACAAAGGTTATTTTGTAGAAATCAAGCACAGCATAAGCAGGCAACCCTTTATCATCAATCACTGCGGATTTCTCTAAATGAGTGAGACTGATCAATGGATGCTTTGGCTTAGATAAACCACAGACATTATGAATTTCGTTAATAGATACAAACCGACCTACATTGGATTGTTTTTTCATATTTAAATTTACTAAAAAAATAATCGAAGAAAGTCGGAGTCCTCCTTAGATTATTTGTTCCGAATCGATAATTACCAGGGAAAAATTTCTTGATTAGGCCCCGTAAACTGTCCAGTAACACCACTTTCATCCAGCGCAATACGAATAGGTTCCTTAGATCCTTCTTCAAGTGTATCGGTTCCCTGAAAATTATTTAAAGCCGTTGCCGTATAGCCTGGACTTACCGCATTAACTTTAATATTTGCTTTCTCAAGTTCGATAGCAAAAGCAAGTGTAATGGCATTTAGCGCCGTTTTAGAGGTAGAATATACAGCATCAAAACCTGATCGGAAAATAAAGTCCGGGTTGGAGTTTAATGTCAAAGATCCCATTCCGCTTGAAACGTTAACGATACGTGCAGCTTTGGCATTTTTTAATAGGGGAATAAAAGCTTGTGTTACGGCAACTACACCAAACACGTTGGTTTCCCAAACCGTCCGTATTTCGCTAAGCGCAGTTGCCTGATTACTCGCCAGAATTTCTTCAACGGTTCTACCGGGTTTGCCAGCATGAGAAATCGCTGCATTATTTACCAATAAATCAAGCCGTCCAAATTTTTGCTGTATCTCTCTAGCAGCTGCATCAATGGTGTCTTGTTTAGTTACATCCAATTCAATGGCAACGGCGTTTTCTCCAATTTGTAAGGCTGCATGTTTGCCCTTTTCAATACTCCTGGCACCTATAAAAACGATATAGTTGTTTTCTGTTAAAGCTTTAGCAATCTGAAAGCCAACTCCGGTGTTAGCTCCTGTCACAAGCGCAATCTTCTGTTCTGTTTGCATATTTATTATTATTTTTAATGATACAAATGTCATATATTGACCTGTACACTTTTAAGTCAAAATGAGGTATTTTTTAGTCGAAACGAGGAAACGATTCGCGAAATTCCTTAAGCTAATTTTAACCAGATATTATAGTGAATTTTTAGTGATTGCTACTTCTTAGCTTCACTTAACAATTGAAACCTACCATTGCGGATGATTAAAAATATGTGGAAATACCAAAGCTTAATCCCCCCATCAATGTAGGAGCATTATTTAATAAATCTCTTGTTTGCTGGTGCCTGTAATTAAGTCTTAATACCGTTTGGGCATTAGGTCGGAAACTGATTGCTCCCATCATGCTCCAGGTTTGGTCACCTATTTTTTCACCGGTTTCATTGAATCTTCCGACATTCCAGTCTACAAATTCCAGGCGGCAAGCGAGATTGATAGTCGCATTTTCCCACCCTAACATTTTTCTTTTTAAAACTGGCTGAACAATATCAACAAAGCCGCCATACTGTCTATTGCCATATTGCTGGGTATAATTACGAGGAACATCAACATGTACCCATGCCCATTCTCCGGTAACAAAAGTTTCTAAATGGGGAACGGTAGTATTAAAGTCTAAAGCAAATATGTTTAATGTTCTCCTGTCATCAATGGTGTTTCCATCATCTCTATATTTATTATAAGCGCCCTCCATGTAAGAAAGTCCCAATTCTCCTATTTTATTGTTTCGCACAGCTATTTTACCGGTATACAAAGGTTCTCCACTAACAGATTCCTCGAAGCGTTCCGGGTTATCTTTAGCTGCGGGCAAATAAGTCCTATTTTGTTTATTGTTTATAATGCTCCCATCAAATCCGCTGGATAAATAGGCCTCGTAACCAAACATCCAATCACCGTTATATTTTTTACCATACAAGCCGAAACCTGCGTTACTCCAGGTTGCCAGAAGCATTTGGGTCGCTGAAATCGGACGGTCTATAAACTCCCATTTAGGACCGTCGTGATTCTGATTGAAGGCCCCAATGGGATTTACAATCATCCCACCACGCAAATTCAGTAACGGATGAAACTCAATATCAAGTGCAGCAAATTCCACTGAAATTTCACGATCAGCGGGCTCAAATTCCAGTTCGGATATAAATTTGATTTTTTTACTAATTGTTGAAGCAAGAAAAACGGTAAATCTCCTGAACTGAAATTGATGTCCTTCATTAACTCCATCTTTACCCATATGCTGCCAGTTGGCTTCCATATAACCACCTACAGTAACTGGCAATCTGCCCAAGGATAGTAATGGACGGTTATAAATAGCATCCATATTCATGCTTTTTTTTGTAGAATCTAAGGGCACGACCCGCTTAAAGAGCGAGGTATCTATTTGGGCATACAACAATTGGGAAGTTCCTGTCATGACGAATAATGTCACGATGAACAAAATTTTTATTTTATACATTTCTAAGGGAGATTTTAATTTGATTGTTGAATATTGTTATAGGAAAAGTCCGCAAATGCGTATCTGCAGGGCCATTCTTAACTTTGCCCTTGTTATCAAATTCGCTTCCATGAGCAGGACATTGAAGGCGATCTCCAAACACCTGGAGCTCTGCCCCCTGGTGCGTGCATTGCATAAGCAAAGCTGAATAATCATTTTCCCCATACCTGAATACACAGATAGGATATTTTAATAGCGTATGGTCGACAACGATATACTTTCTATAGTATTCTTCTCCTTTACCGCTTAAAAAAGCAGCGATAGGTACAACAATATCTGAGTCCACAATAACACCACTAACGATCTTTGAAGAAGCACAGCCTTCCAGGAGCAATATGGCAAGGCTGGAACTAATGCAGGCATAACCGCATTGTTTAATGAATTCTTTCCTGTCCATTTTAAAGCGATTTGAGGAATTTAATGAGAGCTGCCTGGTCGTTCTGGGAAAGATTTCTATAACGCTGTCGAGCCTGTGAAGCTTCTCCTCCATGCATTTCTATCGCCTCTTCAATACTTTTTGCGCGCCCGTCATGCAGCAGGTAAAACTTGCCTCCTTGAGATTGAGCAGAAAGACCAAGTCCCCAAAGTGGTGGAGTCCGCCATTCATACGTTCTTGCTGTTCCTTCCGTATAGCCATCATCTAAACCTGGTCCCATATCGTGTAACAAGAGGTCTGTATAAGGCGAAAATTCCTTGAATGCTAAAGCCGATATTGGTGAATCCCCGGTAGTCAGTTGAGGTTTATGACAACTGGTACATTTTAAAGAAGTAAAAATTGATTTTCCGTAAACAACATCGGGATCATTTTGATTTCTTTGAATCGGTGCTTTTAAAGTTTTCAGGTAGAATGCAAGATCATTTACTCTTTGAGTTTCAATTTCCGGATCAATTTCGTCGCCTGAATAAACATCAACAGGATTATATACTGTTGCAATACCCATGTCTTGCGCAAAAGCATCAACAGTCTGTTGTAAAAGATTATAAACACTTCCTTTTTTCCCGAATCTTCCGATATACTTTCCATCAAGGGAAACAGCATTGCTGCGTGGAGTTACAAACGAGGGAAGGTTGATCCAATTTACCCGTCCTGATATACCATCACCATCTGCATCTTCCGGATCAGCCATTGCTAATAGTAAGTCATCAGGAACAGATTCCAATAACCCTAAGCCGGTAACTGCCGGTGGTGTAAATTTTGAAAATGTTGCCCCGGCCGGTATCGTTTCCGGCAGATACCCAGGAATAGCACGGTTCTGCAACTGCGGGCCGCCATGATGAAGAAATTTATTTCCTGTCTCATCTGTTTGACCAAAGCGTGTCAGAGTTGAAAAAGGATGCCCTTTCCCATCCCCTGAATGGCAGCTAACACAACTATTAGATACAAATAACGGCCCTAATCCTTTCTCAACAGTAAAAACCTCATCATTAAAAGTAGCATCGCCATTTAAAAACCGCTGCCTCTCTTCATAATTCAGCCCTTCTATCGGACCGTCTAATAATTCATCTTCAGGTGGTGCCCCAGGCTCCAATTTTTCACAAGATTGGATACCAATTAGCAGTGTAATGATTCCCAATAATACAATGTAGGTCTTTTTCATTAGTCTAATAAATAAAATTCATTGACAAAAATATAAAGTTAGATCAATCTAACAAAATTATTTTCACTTTCTATTTTTGTAGCCTTGATATACTCAGAGGTTTATTTAACTTTAGAAAATAAATTTCATCGGGTAATACGATCCAAATACAGATAGAGCGATTGTTTCCTGTTGTAGGAGTTATCAACAACAAAAAACGTTGGAGTTGGCGATAATCGGGCGAACATGCATCAAACTGGAGCACGCCTATTGATTAATTATTTAAGAGAAATGGCAGCAAGATTATCTTTAAAAGAATTGATAGAAAAAGGTCTTTCCTTAGAGCAGGAAGGTAATTATAAAGAGGCTGTAAAATCATATACCGCAGCGATTAAAAGAGCACCAACTTACCCTGTAGCATATAACCGCTTAATGATTTTGTTCCGCAAACAAAAGAAATATGAAAAGGAAGTTGAACTTATCAGTAAAGCAATCGAATCCTATCAACAAGAAATGGCAGAAGATCGGCGTCAATGGCAAAAGGACAATACCACTTCAGCTGATATTAGTTTAAAGCTTGCCAAAAGCATGGGGCTAATTAATGAACAGGGGTTACCTGTATATGAAGACCCACCGGTTGCAACATGGAGAAAAAGATTAGAAGTCGCGCGCAAAAAGCTCGCTTTGCAAAGTAACAAACCTCAAAAAAGTTCTGTAAAAAAGAAGTAGGCAGGAACAGCTATCTTTAAATAATTGAAACATGTTTGACCATATGCCCGGCTAATTCCTTTGTGATGTCGATGTTTTTACAGCTTTCAAGATTTAACTGCTCCAATTCATGTAATTCCGAAATCGTTGTTTTAATACCTCTCAGCTGCGTACACTTTTGCAGGAAGAGCGTCTTTAGCTTTTGACACTTTTCAATTCCTGATATTGTAACAATAGAGCCACCGATTATACGGAGGTATTCCAGGTCATGGGCCTGTTGTAACAAGGATAGATCTTCTGTTTTTAAAGCTGCAATTTGTAGCCGCTTTAATTTAACCAATTGTTCCCATCCCTTTATTTTCGGACCGTAACCTATGTTTAGTTCCTCCAAAATTGGGAAGATAGAAAGGTCAAGTTTAAAATCGCCCGCAGCAGTCCAGCGCAGGTTTTTAAGCTCGGATAGATATTTCAGCCCGTCGATGTTTGACTTTTTGGACATTGGAACAAGCCAGTGAAAAGTTTCAATAAAACCCCGACCTTTCAGAAAATCTAAATTGACCACTTGTTTGCTCCAATCGCCATCCGTCCATACGCAAACTTCTTTAATGCCATTTTTCTCGGCATGATCAAGGCCCTCCTCTAGATGTTCGAATAAAATTCGGATTCCTTTGAAATAAGCTATCTCACTATAATCGACTACGTACTTTTCCATTTAATTAATCATTGGATCTGTTACCTTTCGGATAATGAGCTAAAGCATCAAAATTCCAGCCAATATTGACCGCCAAGTTAATAACAATGAATTATTAGCAAGCATGTAAGCGCTTAATAGTAAGATCGGTTAAAATTTGAAACCAAGCCATGTTATTTCCTGTTCAAGCTCTAAGACGAAAGTGCTCTTGGTATTTCGTCTCTCAACAATATAAATCGCTCCTTTTCCCATGTTCTGATAAATTGAATATCTGTATAAGTCTTTCCAACCATTTTGTCTTTATCCCGCATGATCACAACGACACAGCTTAGAAACGCAATAGGCAAGGATTGTTCGGGCTCTTCATATGGTCTGTTAGCTAGAACATTTATTTTTTAAGAGCTGGTACTGGTAGGAATATTGTATTATAAGCCATTTTTGCTCAATCCTGCTGCACAAAAAGTGGAACTGCTGTATGGAGGAATAGGCAAAAGCATTACCATTTCACTATGGCAACAATCCTTTGATACGGGAATCGAATAATAATGAATATAAGGATGGCTAAAAATTCTTTGCTGAATATGCTTACAGGTGTTTTCGGAAAAAGCATTTCGCCCACGGCTCCGCATACCTTGTATATCGGCACTGATATTGAGAGAAATTTGCGGGAGGCTGAATAGGATTAAACTGGCTTTGAATAATGATTTCGTAAGGTGACAGCTAGTCCGAGAACTTTTAGCGCCTTTTAATTTTTACTGAAATGGCGGTCGATTTCTTCATTTCGTTTTTTTGGGTCGGTTCTTCTTCGGTGAATAATGAATG
Organism: Sphingobacterium sp. HSC-15S19; assembly: GCF_050433745.1. Lineage (NCBI taxonomy): Bacteria > Pseudomonadati > Bacteroidota > Sphingobacteriia > Sphingobacteriales > Sphingobacteriaceae > Sphingobacterium > Sphingobacterium sp. HSC-15S19. The sequence goes on along the minus strand of NZ_JBNPWQ010000038.1, from coordinate 27,648 downwards.
CTAAATAAAACAATACCACTGCCGGAGTTATAATATCAATTACCTTTAATGGTATTGTAGTATGCTTCAGGATAAGTAGACAATAGGCATTTGAAAGAATGCAAATCAGCAATACCGACATCGTGATGTAATAGACCGTCTTCATTTCATAATGGAATTTTTTAGGCAATTCCTTTATAAGGCCAGTTAACTCCTTTCATGTGCTTTGCCCTATATTTGAAAAATATAAGTATTAAAATATTGGGGATAATCGCATAACAAAGAATGATTCTCCAGTAACCATTTCGTGAAGTGTGTCTAGATTCGACAGCCATAAAAAATCCGTAGTAGAAGCAGGTACAGGGAGCCATACGTTGACATGAAACGAAGGCTGCCCCAATATCAGAAACCACTTGCCGCACCTGCTCGTCAGGGGCGGCTTTCGTGTACTCCACCGGACAATACAGACAAGTCCTCTGCAACAATACAAAGTCCGCCGCTTCACGCGCTGCGCCAACCGCCTTATGGGTAGATATGCCGTTAAATGCTGTATAGATAGTAGACACATCATTCACTCCATCCCCAATATAAGTGACAGTAAACTTTTCCTTTTGGAATGCCTTAATTAAACGCTCCTTCTAGTAGGCTCTAAATTCCGTAAAAGATATCGATAAATGTCAACCTGTACAACCACTGGCACCCGCAATAAATTGTTCAGTTCTTCCCGCCGTTAATATTTTAGGGTATATTATAGTATGGACTAACCAGTTTAACTACGTTAACGGCAACAAACTAATTGTCATCTATCATTTATCAAATTAACGCTCAAATTCCATAATAAGTTCGAGGAATCCAACACATTTCTTTCAGTACGATACTTTATGACATATACCAAGCAGCCGAAAGCCTTTATTGCCATAATCCGCATCAAAGATCCTATCGCAGGTAAGCAAATCTGTACTCTTTCTTTACATCTATACTTTTTGAAGATCACATACCGGAGACACCTTCAATTTCTTATGTGTCGTCTGTTAATCTTTAAAAAATTTACCCGAACTCCGCTCCAACGAAGCAACTGTAATGCAATGCTATGTTAAAAGATTTTATTTTTTCAGCCAGTTCAGATATCATATTTTTCTATTTCCAGTAACGTCTTGCTGATCACAGTTGAGCAAATTCCCTACACATAACGCAATGTACATGAATAATGTTAATCACAAACCCATAACACAAAACAACGAACTTTTGTGACGCGATTGTGTACTATCTACTCTAAAACTTTTTATTATGTCTGAAACAAAGCACAACCACCACCATGATGCGGCAAAGCATCATGATGAAGCATCAAAACACCATCAAAATGCACACAAAGCGCATCAGGAAGGCAATGATGAGAAAGCTGCAGAGCATGCAAAATCGGCAGCTGAGAGCAGTAAGAAGGCCAATGATCATGCTGAAGAGGCAACCAAGAAACACAGTCACAAGCATGGCATGAAGTAGCGATTTATTTTAAGTAACAGTCCTGTAATAACAGGACTGTTACTTTTACATATCATCCCCTATCGGGGAGTGTAGGGCAGCTTTGCTTTACTGCTTTGTTATCAGACATCTAAGGCATTTAACTATAACGATGCAGATCATGTTATAATGCGATACCGAAATTAAAGTAAGTTGGCCAACATCACATCTAATCTCTTCATTGGACACCCAAAGTTCGGTGCATTAATTAAAATGACACTTTCCTTTTAATCCGCAATTGATGTATGCAACGATTGCATATTGACGAATTCGATAAATCTGCGACAGCTCTAAAATAATATTGATGGACAGATGGCGGCTAGCCTTTGGTGAGGCCAATAGGATATAAATAAGCAGAAGAAAAGCGGTTCAAAATAATCTCTCCGTAGTTTTTATTGGCTACTCCCAATACGATTTTTGCGTGGTAATCATTTTTTTAAAGAGTATTAGACTTGAATCTGGAAAGAAATATTGTCGATCTCACAGATAAGAGGCTGATCCTTAAAAACTGCTTGCGCTTTTGATATAGATCGTAACCGCCCTGAACTTCGCCGCCTGTCGGCTACTGAAAATAAAACCGTAGCCGCTTTACTCCCGGATTTCACGGAGTATCTTTTCCAATGGCGTATTGGTGGCCGCAATGCCGATCGATGCAAGCAGGCTGAAAAAAAGGAGTAATAATGTTAGCAAGTGCCTTAATGAGTATTGCTGCCCGGATATTTACCAATGAGCAGAAACCGCAGACATCTGCCGTTGATAAATAATTAAAATCTCATAAATTTGTGTGATTTGGTTTTTTTAATAGAAAATTGTGCGTTGAGTATTATTAATGGGACCATTTCACCCGGAAGTGCTAAAACGCTTCCGGGTTTTTAACTTCATTTTTCCCTTCTTAACCAATCATTATCTTCCTTCAAATTTGAACCGTACTTTACTTGTCTCTTCCTGCATACTTAGCGCTTCCGAAAGTATTATTTCCCTTGGCATCTTCGCGTAGAATATTTGGAGGCAATTTCTATCTGCACATCATACCACCAGTCGTTATCTTTCATGTTATCTTTTAAACTGCTGTTGTGAAAAATTGTAATTCCATCTTGACAATACATAAAAGCGGTCTTGCTAGTAATTTTTTGAAATCAACTCTAAATGATCAAATAAATTGCCCGAGGTGCTCAAACCATGTTCCGAGCACGGTACCACTCAAGATTTTTCATAAAAAAGACAAGAGCCCTTCGATATCGAGGGGCTCTTGTCTTTTTTATTGAATAAGTTATGGCTTGACGCTGGAAATATGTATTCTAGTTCACCTTTTTTTATACTGATTTAGCCAAGTTGTGCAAGGGCATCCCGTTCTACTTCTTCAAACTGTTACCGTCTGCTATTGTTACGGCCCTGTAATAAGCAGTTATTATGAGCTTCCAGCTCTCTATGGATAGCTTCATTAAGCTCCTTCAAAGAGTGGTAGACCATCTTCCTCAAAGGCGCTAAAATCCCCGTATACATGATCTTGACAGCTCCTTCCACCAAAGCTTTATCGCTCGGGTGAAAAGCCTTGGCCGGAAGAACGGTAGTGTCTCATTCAGGGTAGGTTCGTAGCCGCTGGTCTTGGTTACGGCTGCCTTCAGGTTGTCAGGAACAATGGCTTCCGGAACGCCTCCTATGTAGTGCATTGTGTTTTCGCAGGCAGAAATAAAGTCTTCTTTCTGTTGGCTCATTACCGCTTCTACATATGTAAGCTAGCTAGCGTCAAGGATCGCTATGAAGACCCTTCAGCCAGGATCTCACCAGTATCCCTATCGGTGATGAATAACTTCCCCGGCAAAATCCACATAAAAAGCTTCTGGCCAGCTTTGTGATCCATATGCATTAGAGGGTTTACCCTGGCCTTCCATTGGTTGAAGTAAAAACAGAACTGACTGTATTGCTAACCATCAGGAAATTCTTTGAGATATTCTAGCCATAACATATGCCGGCTCACACCGGTACGCTTACGTTCTCTATCTACATTGGGAAAACAACGTAGCATGGATTGCATACGATCAGAGTAGGCCTGCTCCTTGCATTTACCAAAAAGCCCCCAACTCTTTGTCATTGAAGGTATTGACCTCATCATAGGTAAAGCCAGAATCCTTGGAAGAGGACAGGTACTTCTTTACTGTGTTTCTGGATGCATCGGCCTGGAATGCTTGTTGTTATACATTCGGAGATATCCAACGGCAAACGCAGAAATATAACCTGCAACTGGAAAAGCTATCGACTGTCTTCGGTATTCTATACTCAAAAACTCTGCCGATGCGAATGCTTCTGCCGTGTGTCCGGATGGAAATGCGTTGCTTGTTCCATTTGGCCTTGTGACTTTGGCAATTCGTTTTATAGACTGACAGGTGGCATTTAAAAACAAGTTGGAAAGGATATAAAGACCAGCCTGGTCCTGCAAACTGTTCTGTCCCTTTACCCCTGTGGCGCCCAATAGCAGAACTGTCCCTGCAGGGGCAAACTGGAGATAATCATCAGCCCTAAACTTAGGATGAGGATGTTCCAATGCAAACTCCTGCCTGACAGCAAGATCTATATCTCTCAGTTGGTGATTTCCCTGCTTTAGAGATCCGTAACTGATTGATGTCAAAGAAGCGACAATGCCCAAGGTTGACATTCTGATGTTAAAGGAGCCAGTGCCAGGACTGGTTTCTTTCGGGATACTATCCTTGTCAACAGTTTGCCCTAGTATGCTGCCGTGAAAAGCAGCAATAATAAAAAAGCTTAAAAAAAATGTTTTTTTAGTTTTCATATCTTTTGTGTGGCCCAAACCGGTCCTTAATCTCTGTCAATTGCCTGCGCGGATACGCTCCCTGATCATACGTATATTAGTGGTCTTACCATAATTAAGTAGCTCCTTACAGTACGGGGTAAAAAAGCGGTGATTAAGCAGCAGCGCAAGGGTATTCATGTCCCAATTACCCACCGGCATAGATCCACGGGCCATAAGTTCTCGTTTGATCAGCGCGTCGGTCAGCTGAAATTCTTCGGTACCCAAGTTGTAGGTGTCTGCATCGCAAAGTATCATCTCGAGCTGTCCGGTCGGTTGCTGTGGCATTGTGGTTGCCAAGATGCATTCCTCAATTTTGTCGGTTATCTCAGTGGGAAGCCCTTTGCCCCTGAAAAAGACTTCCATAAAATCGGCGCTCCGCTCTTCATGTCCTTGCGGATCAGCGATCAGTTGGCCAGTATCATGGAACCATGCCGCGGTCTCCAGTATAAACAGTTCTTCTCCGGTCAGGTTAAAATCACCCGAGATCTCAAGGGCGCGAACAACTACCCTTTGAGTATGTCCAAGGTTATGATAGACTAGCTTTGGTGTCCAGAACATGGAAAAAAGCATTTCAACATATTCGCGGACTTGCCCCCTCAAAATTTCATAGTTATGTCCGTATTTCATTTTATGTACCATATTTTTTACCGCTACCGCGGTTATTTAAGTTGCTCTTTTTCTATATCGATTTCCGGGCTATTCCAGTGAAAATCCAGGAAATGCTTAACTTTCAGAAACATAGCCAACACAAGTAAAATGGATAGGAACCAGAAGATAATTATAATGCCAAGTGGCAGTTTGCGTTCCTTACTCTTCTTCTTTTTTTTCACTACCCTCACTCGACGCCCCTTAATAGGTGGAGCTTTCCTTTGTGGATCTTTCTTCTTTTCCATGTCTATCTTATGTTTTTGCCAGCCGTTAGTAGCATCCTAACTTATGCGTCTCGACCAACTCTCCAATGTTTTAGCCATTAAGCCTAGGAAATTATTCTTCAACTTAGATGATCGCACACGGAGCTAGCTCCTCATTTTCTGTTCCGGGACGTCATGGAAAGCACAATTTTCACTGCCTTCTGGAAAACCTTCTATTGAGCTGATCCATCTCCAGAATGGTTTTTCAATTTCTTTATTTTTCATAATCCTAGCTTTTCACCATGCCCGAAAGTATATTAATGGTAAGGGCAACGATAATTGTATTAAAAGCAAAAGAGAGTACACCGTGCATCCAGGCCAGTTGACGTATTCGAGGAGAGGTAATTGCAACATCCGATACTTGGAAGGTCATACCTACAACAAAGGAGAAATACACAAAATCCATATACCCAGGCTGCGCTTTTCCCGGGAAGGAAAGTCCGCCAGGCGCAGTAATCTTAGTATTTGTTTCATGATCTACATTACAATAATAAAAATGAGCATATCGCAATGTAAAAACGGTGTGGACAAGCCACCATGCGGCGGCAACGCAGAAAAGTGGAATCGTTATATCTAGAAGACCGTCAGTATCAGGCTTACCGGCATTTTTCCGCAATAAGATCACTATGGCGAAGAGGCTCGCAAAACATGCCGCCATCATAAAGAGGAACACCAGCGTTCTGTTGGAGTCCTGGACATGCGCTTCTACCCTAACTTGTTTGGGATGGGAGGAAAGTATTGTTGTCCAGGCAAGAAAAAGACTGGTGCCAGAATATGCAAGCCATGAGGCCATCAAGCGTAATGAAATATCTTTGGCTATAAGTGAGGATATTCCGAAGGTTACAGCTGCCATCCCCATCGATATATACAGTTTTATATGGGAGTCCATTTGGGCTATTTTCATTTACCAATAGGATTAAAATATTAATAATCAATTAGTTAAAAAATATCAATAGATAATTATGGCAAAAAGAATCTCTACCACGCTCTAGCGCGGCTTTTTAATGAGATACTCGAAGCACCTCTTACAGCAATGTGCGATGGAAACACAAGTCAGTTAAGCCATAATTACCTTTTACTTTTTTTCCTTTCCTATATCGGGCTGGTTATTGTTGTAGGCCAGGAGCCTGAGTGCATTAAACACCACAAGCAGTGTTGACCCTTCATGGGCCATGACCGCTGGGCCTATTGAGGCGATACCTGCTATGGTAAGCGGTATTAGCACAGCGACAACTCCCAGTGATATCCACAGGTTTTGCTTGATAATACCCCTGGATTTCCTGCTTAGACCGATGGCAAATGGAAGGCTCTCTAGTTTGTCACCCATCAGCGCAATATCCGCCGTTTCAAGAGCCACATCCGAGCCAGCAGCACCCATTGCTATTCCAACGGTACTCTTAGCCATTGCCGGTGCATCGTTCACACCATCACCGACCATAGCAACCATTTTCTCTGACTTTGCAAGTTTCTGTACAGACTGTACTTTGTCCTCAGGCATTAGATTACCCCACACATCGGTCACGCCTATCTGTTTGGCTACTGCTTCGGCGACTTGTTGGTTGTCTCCAGTAAGCATGATCATTTTCTGGATACCAAGCGCAAATAGTTCTTCAAGCACATGCGCAGCCTCCGCTCTAGGAACATCCATAAGTGACAATAGACCGATAAATTCATCACCACGTCTTACAAGCATTGAGGTGTGCCCTTCTTTTTCGAGCTTTTCGACTTGCTGAAGAAGCTTTTGGTTAATTGCCTTATCACCGAATAGCGCCTTGTTACCGATCTGAATTTTCTGGCCGGCAACCTCAGCTTCAACTCCCCGGCCAGTAATGCTCTTTACACTTTTAGCCTCCGGAAAATCCTTGTCTTTAACTTTTTCCAGAATTCCTTTCACAATGGCCTGTGCAAGTGGATGGTCGCTCCGCTTTTCTACTGCACCTACAATACCCATCAATTCAAATTCATCGATGCCGTTAAGCGGAATTATATTGGTCAGCTTGGGTTTCCCTTCAGTTAGTGTACCGGTCTTGTCAAAAGCTATAGCATTGAGCGTACCCAGGTCCTCCAACGGTTTCCCACCCTTAACCAGCACTCCGCCTCGAGCTGCCCTAGCTACGCCGCTCAGCACTGCACTGGGAGTTGAGATCGCAAGAGCGCATGGACTAGCCGCAACAAGTACGGACATCGCCCGATAGAAGCTTTTTGAAAAAGGTTCATCTATGACCAAAAAGGCAAAACACAGCAGGGCCACCAAGATCAGGACAGAGGGTACGAAATATTTTTCAAACCTGTCTGTAAACAATTGAGTCGGAGACTTCTGCTTTTCTGCTTCATTAACCAGTTTAACCAGACGGGAAATAGTTGAATCGCTGGCCTCCCGTATAACTTTCACTTCCAGAACTGAGGCACCATTGATCGTACCGGCAAACACACGGTGTTCTGATTTGATAGTCTTTTCTTGGGAATAATCCTTTTGTGGGTCATCGATTGGCGATTTGTCCACTGGAACACTTTCACCGGTTATGGGTGCCTGATTTACGGCGCCCTCACCTTTTATTACAACACCATCAGCCGGGATTTTCGAATTTGGTTTGATGATGATGATATCACCTAAAACCAGGTCCTCGATTGGGATGATTGATTCTTTTCCTTCTCTAACAACAAGTGCAACCGGTGGGGCAAGGTCAGTCAAGGCTTCTATGGACTTTCTGGCCCTCCCCATTGCATAATGTTCAAGGGCGTGCCCAAGACTGAACAGTGCAAGAAGTAGCGCCCCCTCTGCCCAGGAACCAAGGATCGCAGCACCGATGGCAGCCACTAACATCAAAAAATCTATTTCAAAGCCACCTTTTGAAATAGTTTCAACAGCTTCCTTGGCCGTAAAGAACCCTCCAAAGAAATAGGCTATTATATACAAGCTTAAACTCACCCATTCAGGCACTCCTCCCACGTAGGTCAGCCCGTAGCCTAAGGCCAAAGCAGCGCCGCATATCAAAGAAAATATCATTTCTGTATTCTTGCCAAAAACACCACCATGTTCGTAGTCAGATTCGTCATGTTTTTTCTCTTTTATCGAGACTTGGTTGCCCCCGACCGCTGTTTCTTCCATCGAAGCATTGCTGCTCCTATCATTGGCTTCACCAGTTTTAACTGGGACCTGTTTCTTACCGGTATCCCCGGCTACTTTTTTTTGCTGGCTTTTCTTGTTGTTCTCCATATATGGTTAAGATTTAATGATCTGTAATCAATAGGTAACGTAACCCAGATCGTTCCCCGTTGGGGAAATAAGGTGCCCCAAGACTGGGGCACCCATCGCTCCACCTGGTGTTATGCCTAAATTGGCATAACCTTTTTTATTCCTCTTCGCTATTTTTCATCTTCGATAACAAGTCGTAAGCTCCTTTCAAAACAACCTTTCCGTTATAATCCAATCCTCCAGGCAGCGAAACCTCTACAAGTTCTCCATCGGTAATTCCCACTGTAATTTCTACCATTTGAAAATGGTAAACACTGTTTGTTGTATCACCTTCAGCTTTCACCATTGTTTTACCATTTTCAAGGAAGATGTATTTTTTGCCTTCAAAGTCAACAACTGCAACCTGTGGCAAAGAAAGCACACGACTGCTACCAGTCTCTATTTCTGCCTTGAGGTAGGTACCGGGGATAAAGCTATTTCCTGCACCAGCAACCGCATGCACGGTAACCGTTTTGTCTGCTTTGATCTCCCCACCAACCAATTGAATAATAGCCGAGCGACTTACCGAATCATTGGCCATGGTAAAGTTTACCCTTTGACCCGGCCGGACCTTCTGCGCGTCCTTTTCAAAAACATTGAGTTCCACGTGCAGGTTTGAGCTATTTACAATCTCAAACATCACGTCATTGGGGGCCACAAACTTGCCTGTATTTACATTGACTTTGGTAACGTAGCCGCTGATGGGTGAATAAATATTGATCGAACTGCGGATGTTACCTGGTGTCAGGCTCGAGGCACCAATATTGATCAGTTCAAGCCGCTGCCGTAGCGCATTTTCCCTTGCAAGATTTACCTGGTAGGTGGTCTTTGCCTGCTGAAGGGTCTTCTGGGCATTAACATTTTGTTCCGAAAGCGTTTGCTGACGCTTATATTCAGCTTGCGAAAGTTCGAGTTGGCTCTTACTTTCCAGGTAGTCCTGCTGTAACTGAACGTAGTCCTGATTCTGTAGTACGGCAATAACCTGTCCCTTGGAAACTTTGCTCCCCTGTAACAATGGTGTGGATTTTACAATACCTCCCATCTGTGTTGTAATACTCACCAAGTTCTGAGGAGGCACATCGATAAATCCGTTTACCTTCAGCATGCCACTGAGCGCCCGCATCTCCGGACTGCCGATCGTCACACCTGCAGCATTGTACTGCGATTGGGTAAGTTCTACCCCATTGGTTTCTTCTTTGGCCTCCTTCGGAGGTGTTGCGGCCCCTGCGTCTGTTTTTTCTTTGCCGCCACATGCTGACAGGAGAACAGCAATGACTGATATATAGGATAAGCGGCTGATAACCTTGATTGCTTTTTTCATTTCTTTACTGATAGTTATTATTGACCTGTGAGGTACTGAAGTGTGTAAACTGATTGGTTGAAGTCATTGATGGCACCAAGATATCCCAGACGGATCTCTGAGTAAGTCCTGATCCCTTGCAGATATTCCACATAACCGATCTCCCCGGCCTGGAAGGCTACTTGAGCCTGTTTAAGGATAAGATCTGCATTAGGCAAGGCGCTAGCCTTATAGTAGGAGATACTCTTGGCATTCTTGCTAAGCTCCTGGTAGGCCTGTTCGAAACTTCCAAGCAGGTTGGCCCTTGAAAGGGCCTCCTCGCTCTGCGCAACCTGTTTATCAATCTTTGCGGCCTTGATACGGGAAGCATATGGTTTAAAAAATACAGGTATCGAAATTCCTGCGGTTATCCCCTGGAAACGCGTTCCGCCACTGTAAAAACGGTCCTGGCCATCCACATTCTGCAATCCAATTATAGACTGGTTGAAATAGCCCACATTAAAGTCAGGCCCAGACCGGGCTCGCTCAACCTTGACCTGCCTTTCGGCAACTTCAATCTGTTGTCGTTGGAAGGCCAGCACTGGATTGGTACCTACCGAATTGGTATCACGCTGGGTAATGTTCCATTGTTCTGGTTCTAGTTCCACGAATAGGAAACGGACGCTGTCCCTAGTGTTCATCAATCGCTTAAGTTCTGCTGCATTTGCCAGTATGTCGGCTTGATTCTGTGCAATGCGGTTGCGCACTTCATTGTACTGTGTCTCCGCTGTAGTTTTCTCTAACAAATTGGTCTCTCCCGCATTATACCTTGCAGCGGCCGCCTTGTAAAAATTACTGTAGACACTGTCCTGACTCAGATACAAATCCCTGAGAGCATTGAGGTATACTATACGCCCGTATGTAGATTTTACACGGTAACTGATTTCTTTCTGCACCACTGACAGGCCAAGTTCCGCGCTCTGTATTTGCGCATCATAAAGACTCCTTTGTTTGGCAAAAAGGCCAGGGAAAGGAATACTCTGAGTTACGGAGAAATTGTTGTCGCGCTTAATGCTATTGAACTGTCCATACTGCAAATTGAAATTAGTCTTTCCGATATCCAATGCGCTACCACGTAAGGCCTGTTGTCGGCCTATATTGAGATTCGAGGACCTGATCTGTTGGTTGTTGGACACTGCGACCTGGATCGCCTGCTGCAGACCGATACCCTCATCTGGCTTTGCCTGAGCGAAAACACTGCTACCTGCAATGCTCAGTCCAGTGATGGCAAGTAATGTTACAACAGCTTTGTTCACACCTTTTTTACCTCCTAATTTGATATTTTCAAAATAGGTATACAATACAGGTAAAACGATTAGGGTAAGTATGGTCGAAGTAACAAGCCCGCCAATTACAACCGTAGCTAGCGGTTTCTGAACTTCCGCTCCAGCTGCTGTAGAGAGTGCCATAGGAAGGAAGCCGAGCGACGCCACGGTTGCTGTCATCAGTACAGGACGTAACCTGATCTCTGTACCCATCAGTACGATCTGATCAATCGTGTAACTGCCCTCCTTTTTAAGCCTGTTGAACTCGGTAATCAATACAATGCCATTGAGCACTGCTACACCGAACAGGGCGATGAAGCCTACGCCAGCAGAAATACTAAAGGGCATACCCCTTAATAGTAATGCAAAAATCCCTCCAATAGCAGCCATTGGGATTGCCGAGAAGATTAGCAGGGAATGTTTAAATGAACCAAAAGAAAAATAAAGCAGCAGCAATATCAGAAGCAATGCCACCGGCACGGCAATCGAAAGTCTATCACTGGCCTGTTTCAGGTTTTCAAACTGGCCTCCGTAAGTGATGTAATAGCCTGCAGGCATTTTTATCTGCTGATTGATCTTGCTCTCGATCTCCTCGACCACGCTTTGAATATCTCTTCCACGAACATTAAGGCCAACGATGATACGCCGCTTGGCATCCTCGCGCTGGATCTGGTTTGGACCAATCTTAAAGCTTATATCTGCCAGTTGTTCAAGGGGCACTTGGTTGCCATTGGGCGCCGTGACATACACATTTTTGACATCCTCGATACCCTGTCGATTTTGCTGGGAGAACCTCACAGTTATATCGTAGCGCTGCTCGCCCTCATAAACTTGTCCTGCGGCCTGTCCCGCGAAAGCTGCATTAATAGCTTGATTTACAGTTTTTACACTTAGCCCATACTGGGCAATACGGTCACGATTTAGGTTGACCACGATCTGTGGAAGACCTGTTGCCTGTTCAAGATAAAGATCCTTTGCACCTTGGACAGAAGAGACTATTTTCCCAATTTTCTGCGAAAGCTCGGTTAGAGTCTGTAAGTCATCCCCGAAAATCTTTATCCCTATATCCTGCCTAACACCAGAAATCAGTTCATTGGAACGCAATTGGATAGGTTGAGAGAAACCGAAGGTAACACCTGGTATATCTTCAAGGGCCTTGCTCATTTTTTCTGCAAGCTCCTCGCGGCTATGGGTAGTTGTCCATTCCTTCTTATCTTTTAATATGATAGTAAGATCACAGGCTTCCATAGGCATTGGATCTGTAGGAATTTCGGCTGCACCAACCTTTCCGATCACCTCCTTTACTTCAGGGAATTTGTTTACCAGTATTCTGGAAGCCTGGTCGACCTTGTCCAAAGTCTGTGAAAGTGAACTTCCGGTTAGCAACCTGGTCTCAACAGCGAAATCCCCTTCTTCAAGAGTGGGAATAAACTCGCCGCCCATCCTGGTGAAGATAAAAATGCTTACCACCAAAAGCGCAACCGCGGTGATTGTTACTGTCTTTTTCCACTTCAAGGCACCTTTAATCAAAGGAAGATAGCGCCTGTGGAGAAAGTCCACCATACGGTCTGAAAAATTCTTTTTATGGGTGATCTTCTTGCTTAAAAATACGGCCGACACCATCGGTACATAGGTCATCGAGAGTATGAATGCACCCAGGATGGCAAAAGATACAGTTTGCGCCATTGGGCCAAACATTTTGCCTTCGATCCCTACCAGTGCTAGAATAGGAAGGTACACAATCAGGATAATGATTTCACCAAATGCCGCAGCAGAACGGATCTTTACAGCAGATTCAAAAACCTCTTCATCCATCTCCTGCTGTGTAAGTTTTCCTGCGGACCTCATCCCTAGGTGGTGCATCGTCGCCTCGACGATAATCACTGCTCCGTCTACGATCAAACCAAAATCAATTGCCCCAAGACTCATTAGATTACCAGAGACTCCGAACAGATTCATCATTGCAATGGCAAAAAGCATGGCAAGCGGGATAACTGATGCTACAATAAAACCCGCGCGGAAGTTGCCCAGGAACAACACCAGTACAAAGATCACAATCAACGCACCCTCAATTAAGTTTTTCGCTACTGTGCCAATAGCCCTGTCCACCAGGGCACTTCTATCCAGAAAAGGCTCGATGATCACACCTTCTGGCAGGGTCTTATTGATCCTCGCTATCTTAGCCTTTACCTGCTGAACAACGTTATTTGCATTCGCTCCCTTGAGCATCATCACAATCCCACCAACAGCCTCACCATCGCTGGATTTTGTAGTCCGGGTCAAAGCCCCGTATCGGATCGAGTTACCAATCTGAACAGTCGCGATATCACGTATCAGTAGCGGCACGCCGTTTTCGCTATTCTTGACAACGATTTTATTGATGTCCTCGATATCGCCAACCAGCCCTTCGCTCCTGATAAAGTAGGCATTGGGCTTTTTGTCAATATAGGCACCACCAGTATTTTCATTGTTATCTTCAAGCGCCTTGAATACATCACTAATGCTTAAATTCAAGCTCCTTAGTTTATTAGGATCAAGTGCAATCTCATATTGCTTCAGCAATCCGCCAAAGCTGTTCACCTCTGCGATACCAGGAGTACCAAGAAGCTGTCTTCTTACTATCCAGTCCTGTATACTGCGAAGCTCTCTGGCATCGAATTTCTTTTCAAATCCTGGTTTCGCGTGCACGACATACTGGTAAATCTCTCCCAGGCCTGTTGATATCGGGGATATCTCCGGATTACCAAGTCCCTGGGGGATGTTGTTTTTGGCCTCAGCCAGTTTTTCATTGACCTGTTGCCGGGCCCAGTAAATATCTACATCGTCGTGGAAGACAATTGTTACCACGGAAAGACCAAACCTCGAAATGGAACGCACCTGTTCAATTTCAGGAATAGTGGACATGGTCTGTTCTACTGGGTAGGAAATAAGTCTTTCAACCTCTTGTGTTGCGAGGGAAGGGCTGAGCGTGATGACTTGCACCTGATTATTGGTAATATCGGGAACAGCATCAATCGGAAGTTTCTTAAGGGAATAGACTCCCCATGCAATCAGTCCCAAAGTGAACAGCGCAATAATGAGCTTGTTCTTGATGGAGAACTGAATAATTTTTTGAAGCATTATTCTTATAAATTAAGTTAAAAACAAAAAAAACAATGCAGAAACCGCCATACCAATCTGATTGGTAAGGGAGAATACACATTGAACAATTTGAATTAACCTAATTTAGGAGGTTGCCAGACAGAAAGCGACAAAGAGATGACCTCGCCTGCAACAGCGATATTATATTCGACAGAAACTACAGGTTTGATAAGTTCAAGCTGTAGTAAAAGGGACACTTCGCTCATAACTTTACAGCATGAGCAAGTACAAAAAGGAGAACACAAATCTCCGATCTCCCCCTTGTTAGGATGATGGGCTAGCTGGCCTTGGGAAATGGCGGTAACAGGAATGTTATTACCCATAGCTGATACGTCTCTGCATGGAATGCAGCTCAGTACCAAAACCAGGAAAGCTATAAACAAACTTGTTATCCTCACTCTTTTTTTTTTCAAAAGTAATAAATAATTTTAAAAAACAAATAAAAAACGTCAGCCGATTGTACATTTTACAAAATATACACATAGACGAATCTGATAGCCTGTCGCTAGTATATTGTTTAGAATATCTGATTAACCCTGTACTGGGATACCTGACTGAGGTTGGGACTCCGTATATTAACAAGCACCGTTCATGAGCATTTTATAGGTTACTGTACGCGTTTGCGTACGCTTTATTACAGAAGCTTCTCGTATAAAAATAATTTCATAAATTAAGTTACAACATTGTTCTTCCTATAGCTTTCCTTGGGAAACAATATTGGAAGAAAATTCATTCTGTCTTCAGCTACATAAGTGACAAGATAATTTGCAATTAAACTTTCGATTCTCTTCCATTCGATTAGTTGTAGCCTCGAAGATTTGTTGTTTAAACCGGATTCGATCAGGAATAGCACGATTCAGAACTTCATTGGGAGAATAACCAAATAATTGACCATTGGGCATAGAATTCATGTTGGTTACCTCCTGCTCCAATTCCCTTTTGAGTTTCGTAGTGTTATCGACTGTTTTTGAAAGTAAATATCTTTGTTTGATTAACCTGTTTGCTGCGTCTATCATGCCATTACTTTGAATGATATTAAGCTGCGCTGTTAACTTCTGCCAAAGCATGCCAGGTCTGTTCAAGTAAAGGTCGAGTTCCACCTTATTTTCCACCCCTCCATCCGTTATTAAAAAGC
Organism: Sphingobacterium sp. HSC-15S19; assembly: GCF_050433745.1. Lineage (NCBI taxonomy): Bacteria > Pseudomonadati > Bacteroidota > Sphingobacteriia > Sphingobacteriales > Sphingobacteriaceae > Sphingobacterium > Sphingobacterium sp. HSC-15S19. Next base: position 12,316 of record NZ_JBNPWQ010000038.1, on the reverse strand, counting down.
TTTGATTACGAAGAAGACCAAACCTTTTCAGAACTCCTTCGAAAGATTCTCTTGCAACAATACTGCTATACTCTGTTGTTACTTTGCATGCTAAAACGGCCTTCCTAAAATTGTCTTTAATAATATAAACATAGTGCTTAACGCCATTCAAAGTTTTAATGATGGTGATATCCTGATGAAGAATTTTAAAGGGGGCTGTAGCAGCAATAGGATAATATTTTTTCCGTCTTGTATGTTTTCTTTTTGTAATTTTCAAGAGTCGGCAATATTTGTAAAAGCGCCCAGGCTGAAATAGACCTTTTTCAGCCGCAGCAAATAATAGTAGACATTTACCAACGTCCAAATCCTAACTCTTTTTTCAGCACAGCCAAGCTCCTTATCCTGTTGTTCCTTAAGGGACAACTGTGCTACATTTTGTTTACGACAATAACCTTGCAACGAAAATTGACATGACTTTAGCCCGTCCCATGAATGCCATTGCTTGAAAGAGAAGGGTAACAGCTTCCAAACAAATTTCTCCAGTTTATGCTCCAGGCAAAAATGTAAAAGCAGTCCTACATTCTTTTTTACTTTCAAGACATGATAAGACCTTAACGCCATAAATTTAAAAAGCTCCCGGTAAAGAACAACAAGATAAAAAGTGCTCTGACCTTAGTTTTTAGTATTTTATTTTCGGTTTGCAGACGTCGTATGGTCAACTCATCTGAAATATTATCCTCAACCGGAACCGGCATCCAAAAATCTTTTTCAGCTTGCTCCCGCCACCTTTTTCTGATAGAACGAGGAATAGTTTTAACTATATCAAAGGGTAGGTTATCCTTCATATATTCTTCCTTTATTTCTGAATGATATCTCCGGTTATTAGTTTCCATCTCAAAACTTATTGAATAATTTGCAAAAAAATTTCTGAAAAACTAGTCGAAGAAAGCGGATTTTTTACAATCAAGATAAACCCTGTGTGATGGAAAAATTCAAGTACTGTATCGAAAAGTTGTGGTCAGCGTGGTGAGAATAAGTTAATTCGGACAAGTAAAGACAGGGCCTTTACGCGTGGAGATTGGGACCGTGAAAATAAAAGGCTGGTAGTACCAGCCTTTTATTAAGTAAATTTAGAATTTCAATTTTATGCCTCCGTTAATAATAAATCCATCAACTGGTGCATAGATATCACGAAAAGTAGGGTTCGTAATACTTCCTGTATAAATAGAATCAAACTTAGTTTGTCTTGTATCAGTCAGATTTTCCAAATTGACAAAAATGGAAAACTTCTCCCAGATCTTCTCAGTCATCAGACCTGCAGTCCAATAGCTCTTCCCTCTACCCCCATCGTTTAATTGCTGAGGACTGAAATAATAAGCTTCCAAACCAATCTTTAATTTATCCTCAATTTCATACATCAATACATTATTTAACCGATGTTTGGATACCAATGGGTATGTAGTTGTATTTCCTTCCGTATGCTGGTTGACGTCGGCATAAGTATATCCTACAAACAATTTAAAGTCTCCATAGGTAAGTTTCACATTAGTCTCCATGCCTTTTGTGTCTAAATTTCCTCGAGGTTGAACGTACTGCAAATTTCCTCCCGGTAAATCAGTCAGCATAATAGGGTTATTGATGCGTGTGTAAAAGAACATCTGGTTAATACTAAAGCTAACCTCGTCGGAAAACAATGCTGTTTTATAGTTGATATCATAATTGGCTCCATACGATCGTTCCGCTTTCGTATCGTTGACATTGATAGGCATGACATTACGAAATTGGATTCTTTCCGCATCTTCTGTAAAGACCGAAGGTGCTTTATAGCCAAGCCCACCACCAAGCCTGGTTGAAAAATGGCTATTGATTTTCCATAAAGCAGAAATTCTGGGCAAAAAGAAGAAACCATAATCGTTGTGATAGTCGCCCCTTATTCCGGATTCAAGCGTTATCTTTTCAGAGGCATTAAATGTATTTTGAACAAATGCACCTAAAGTATTATAGTTGTAATTCCTTAACGGGAAGGTACTGTTCTTATCTTCGGAAAAATTATCAGTCAAAAAATTTACGCCGGCTACCCATTCGGCCCTCTCTCCGGTTCGGGAATAATTAGCTTCCGAGTAAGTAGAAATCTGTAAACCTGAAAACCGGTAACCGGGCAGGTTTATACTCCGATCGTAATAACTTACACTATTTCTGAAAACAAATTTTTCATTATCATTTAATCTATAATCTAGTTCCGTCTGTGAGCTGTAACGCCCTGTTTGATTCTCTTCAAAATAACTGTGCACAGCATCTCCTTTACCTTTGATATACTCCAGGTTCCCACCTATTCGCTTTTCAGTCATTGTATTCAGTCCCACAGAAAGGGTAGTTTTCTCATTGAAATAAACAAAGAGTTTAGGATTTAGGGTAAACCGGTTAAATTTTGGAATTGCGGTCAAGCCAATATCTGAAGGGTCATAAGCTGTTCCGTGATTGTATGCTGCATATACAGTAAATCCTGTTTTTTTTAATTTTTGAGCGTAAAAACCACTGGCATCAAGCCCCAGAGCAGAAGTACCATTCAATAAAAAATTAAGTTGGCGTTCTTCTGTTGGCTTTTTGGACACCAGATTTACCAAACCGGCAATAGCTCCTCCTCCATATAGGGTCGATGAAGAGCCTTTAATTACTTCTACTTGTTGCAGATCGAGCGGTGCAATTTGCAATAATCCCAAACCGCCGGAAAATCCGGAATAGAGTGGAAAACCATCACGAATAATTTGCGTGTATTTGCCATCCAGACCTTGAATACGGATACTGGAATTTCCACTGGTAGCCGAAGTCTGCTGGGTCTGGATACCGGTACTTTCGGCCAGTAGCATCCTGATATCGCCAGGCTTCATATTTCCCTTTTCATCCAGCTCCTCTCCTGCAATAACTTCTATTCGGGTCGGAATATTCGCAATGGTCCTAGTACTCCTAGTTGCCGATACTTGCACCTCTTCCAACTCGCTTTCTTCCTCAGCAGCCTGCAGCAATATAACAGCCGGTGTATCCAAAGTAAGCGGAAAAACCATGGTATCTGTTCTTGTTTCAAACCCAACATAACTAAACTGGATAATTTGTGTTCCTTGTGGAATACCGCTAATAACTGCCGCCCCGGATTTGTCTGTACTTGTTCCCAGTGCAGTTCCTAAAACTTTAATGGTAGCTCCAGCTAATGTCTCATTTGTGTTTGCGTCTTTCACGACGGCTTTATAAATATATTGGGCATTGGCCAACACTGCAGAAAACAGCATTGCCAACAGCACAGCAATTCTTTTCATTTTTAAAAAGTGATTAAGTTAAAACAATAGATCATTTGCCGATAGTGGCGTTCGTTTTAACTTAGTTTGGGGGGCTGCCAGATTTGTGTCGTAAATACTTGTTGACTGGCCTGAAGATAGGCCGGGAAATGAACTTGGTAATTATTTGGAAAAATGGTTGTGTTCAAAACAAAAATGCTAGACCTTACAAACCCTACGCATGTCCCACAGGAATAAAAAGGGGAGCAATTTTTACAGCAATCGTCTTCATCCCGAGTAGAATGATGGGAAGTATTCTGCTGCTTCAATGTAGAAAGTTCCATTGCTTCATGTTCTCCTCCACAACACGGTACAGCCGAAAGCGTAATCACTATAATAGACAGAAGCAGAGCAATGTATTCCACAAATGCAATATTAGTAATTCTTTCTTTATATCACCTACTAAATTGGCTGAAATCGTTGATAATTTTCACAGCTAACTTTCAAGGAAATTGTCAGTAACCAGAATGGGACAATTCTCTTCCGGTTGCTCCGGATTACAGCAGTCCTTACATTTGTTGACACCACTTACTAATTGATTACGCAGGTTTATCAGATCAAGGATCTTTGCCTCTACCAATGTAACTTTCTGTTCAATGAACTCACTTACGTTATTGCAGGTTGCTTCCTTCTGCTCAATCATTTCCAGTAAATCAGCAATTTCATTTAACGTAAATCCGAAGTTCTTCAATCGTTTTATTGCCAAAAGCCTTGCAAGCACCTCCTCGGAATACTCTTTGTAATTATTACCCCTTCTTTCTTTCCTTGTTACAGCAATAAGCTGCTGCTTCTCATAGAAACGGATAGTATCACGCGAAAGTCCAGATTTAGAAGACAGTTCACCTATTAACATAAAATATTCAGTTTTTACTTGACCATAGACTATACTCCATGGTTTATATTTGTAAATATACTTTTAATCTTAAACATATGGCAGTAGTTAAATCTCTTCTTGTATTCTTTTTAGCCGGCATCTGTGAAATCGGAGGTGGTTACCTGGTTTGGCACTGGCTTAAGGAAGACAAGTCCTTTTGGTATGGCATAATAGGGGCAATTATCCTGGCATTCTATGCGGTAGTGGCAACCTGACAATCCGCGAATTTTGGAAGAGTCTATGCTACCTATGGTGGTATTTTTATTGTCTTATCCTTATTCTGGGCCTGGAAAGTGGACGGATTTAAACCAGATCGTTATGATATTATCGGCGCCCTGATTGCATTGGTTGGGGTATGCATTATATTTTACGCACCACGTCAAATCCAATAAAAAATGAAATACATTTTAATGTTCCCTCTTATTGCAATTTCCATAATCGGATATAGCCAGGTAAAAACTAACTCAAAAAAACAATTTAGCTGTGATGCAAGTTGCACTGATAATTATGGTAAGAAGATTTTAGCCTGTAAGTTAACAAGCCCTGATCTGCAGGAAAGGAAAGCTACGGTCATTTCAAGCCTGAAGAAACAAGTTGTTGAAAAAAAACAGGTAATCAACGGCTATTCCAACAAATTCAAGGGAAGTGACTCCATTTTGGACGAATTGAATGAATTTGTAAAAACAGAAAGACAGTGTTGTGATTTCTTTGATTTTACGATTAAAACGAGTAACACTGATTCTTTTTGCTGGCTGACTATTACAGGGTCCAAAAGGCGCAAAAGAATTTATTGATGCAGAACTCGATTTATGAGAAGATATTGTTCCGCTGGTCCCTTACCGAAATTAATTTCGGTAAGGGACCAGCGTTATTTTTTTAAATTCAATTTTGCAATTCAAAATATTAATCGTAATATTGCAATATCATTATGGGACTTACTAAGACAGAAATATTCACAGAGGAGCAGAACCAGCTCGCCACAATGCTCAAAGCATTGGGCCATCCTGCCCGTATTGCGATCCTTCAATCTATCATCCGTACAAATTCTTGCATCTGCGGTGATCTGGTCGAGGAATTAGGATTGGCACAGCCAACTATTTCCCAGCACCTTAAAGAATTGAAGAATGCGGGTATTATCCAGGGCACTATTGAGGGTGTACGGGTATGCTATTGCATTGAACCGAAAGCCTGGAAATTATTAAAAACAAATCTGGCAGCTTTCTTTGCTTCTTATAACGAGAACGCAAGCTGTTGCTAAAAAATTTATACCAATTAATCGTTAAATTGCAATATGACATGAACAACTCAGAATTTATCAACTGGGAAACGTTTAAAACGCAACTCCAGCAAAATCCGAATCAAATTTTACAATTTGAATATGCAGAAGGCAAATGGGTAGATCCCTCCTACCATATCACAGAAATCAAACAAGCCCCGATCGTATCTGTCGATTGTGGTGGCGTAATGAACTCCTGGACAGAGATCATTGTCCAATTATGGGAACCAAGGGAAACGGAAGAAGGCCGTGCGATGCAGGCAAGTAAAGCTATGTCTATTGTGGACATCGTGGAAAAGAAGTTACCGTTAAATCCCAATGCGATTGTAAAAATTGAATTTGGCAATTCACAGTTCGACACCCGCCAAATGTACCCGGGTAATTTTACCGTATCCGGAGAAGATTTGATCGTTAACCTTACTCCCGACTTTACCCAGTGCAAAGCCATTAACCGAGGCGGAAGCTGTGGCACTACTTCAGAAGGCGAAGAATGCTGTACACCAGCTGCAAAAGCAGAACTAGTAAAGTTAGAAATGGTAAATCTCGCTGCAGAAGGTCCGGCTTGTACACCAGGAAGCGGCTGCTGCTAATCATTCCATATGAAAGTAAGAACCTTGGTCGCCAGTGATTGGCCTGCCGTAAAGGAAATATATGAAAAAGGCATTGCTACCGGCAATGCCACTTTTCAAACCGCTGCTCCTTCATGGGAAGACTGGGACATATCGCATTTAAGCACTTGTCGTTTCGTGCTGGACGAAGTAGAAAATATCCTGGGCTGGGCGGCGCTATCACCGGTATCCTCCCGTTGCGTTTATGCAGGTGTTGCTGAAGTGAGTGTTTATATCAATCCGGTTTTATCCGGGAAAGGTTATGGCTCAATTCTACTTCAGGCACTGATTGCAGAAAGTGAAAAGTATGGATTATGGACGCTACAATCCGGTGTCTTTAGAGAAAACACTGGTAGTTTCAAAATGCATGAGAAAGCCGGATTCCGGCAAGTGGGCTACCGGGAAAAAATCGGTAAGATAAACGGTATCTGGCGGGATACTATTTTATTGGAAAGAAGAAATCAAAACATCAAATAATGGAAAAAATATTGGTACTCTGTACCGGCAACAGTTGCCGCAGCCAGATTGCAGAAGGATTTTTAAGGCATTTCGCAGGTAGCCGTGCCGAGGTTTATAGCGCCGGCATAGAAACTCATGGGGTTAACCCTAAAGCCATCCAGGTTATGGCTGAAGCCGGCATTGATATCTCTGCCCATACCTCCAATAATGTGAATGAGTATGCGGATATAGACTTTGATCATGTAATTACGGTTTGTGATAATGCCAAAGAGAGCTGTCCGTATTTTCCGTCGAAAGCTAAAAAGCTACACTACAATTTTCCCGACCCGGCAAAAGCGACCGGAACGGATGAAGAAGTTATAAATGAATTCAGAAGGGTACGTGATCTCATCAAAACGTACAGCGCAGAATTTGTAAATGAAAATCTCGATAAATAAACATATCCACTAACACACAAAAAATATGTCAGCCAACAACTGCGCCCCAGCACATGAGAGGAAAAAATTGAGTTTCCTTGACCGATACCTTACCCTATGGATTTTCCTGGCTATGGCTATCGGAGTATCTATTGGGTTCCTCTTCCCCTCTTCATCTGATTTTATCAATTCTTTTTCAAGTGGAACTACCAATATTCCACTTGCCATAGGCCTGATCCTGATGATGTACCCACCACTTGCTAAAGTGAAATATGAAAATATGGGCAAAGTCTTTAAGGATACGAAGATCCTGGGTGCTTCCTTGCTCCTGAACTGGAGTATCGGGCCAATTTTGATGTTTATCCTCGCTATAGTATTTCTTCACGGTTATCCTGAGTATATGATCGGCCTTATTCTTATCGGGCTGGCCCGTTGTATTGCAATGGTCGTTGTATGGAATGAGCTGGCAGAGGGAAACAGGGAGTATGCTGCAGGCCTTATCGCTCTCAATAGCATTTTCCAGGTTTTATTGTACAGCGTGTACGCTTATATATTTATCACCGTTCTGCCTCCTGTGTTTGGGATGAAAGGGCTTGATGTTAATATTTCGATCGGTCAGATTGCTGAAAGCGTAGGCATTTATTTAGGGATACCCTTTGCAATGGGAATAATCAGCCGTTATAGCCTGATCAAATTAAAAGGAGAAGAATGGTTCCAGAACAAATTTGTGCCTATGATCTCTCCAATTACCTTAATCGCATTGCTATTTACAATCGTAGTTATGTTCAGCCTGAAAGGTGAGCTGATCGTACAGATTCCTATGGACGTTGTAAGAATTGCGATTCCTTTGGTTATCTATTTTGCCATTATGTTCCTGGTAAGCTTTTTTGTAGGCAAACGTATGGGAGCGGATTATTCTAAAAATGCAGCGATCTCCTTTACAGCTTCCGGTAATAATTTTGAGTTGGCTATTGCCGTGGCTATCGGTGTCTTTGGCATCAATAGTGGACAGGCATTTGCCGGCGTTATCGGTCCATTGGTGGAAGTACCCGCATTAATTGCGCTGGTAAATGTAGCTTTCTGGCTGAGAAAGAAATATTATAAAAGCCAGGTGACCGTTGAATAATTTAAATAGCAAGAATCAAAAACGATGAATGAATATGACGTACTGATCATCGGGGGAGGGCAAAGTGCCCTGGCCTGTGCCTATTTCTTACGACGCACCGCATTAAGTTATCTGATTTTAGATGACCAGCCCAGTAGTGACGGCGCATGGCAGCATGGTTGGGATTCTCTTACACTCTTCTCTCCTGCTGAATATAGCTCCCTGCCAGGCTGGATGATGCCGAAATCCAGTGGTAAATTCCCTTCGCGGCAGGAAGTGATCGAATACCTTCATGCATACGAAGAACGCTATAAAATACAGGTGCAAAGGCCGGTAAAAGTTTGGGCGGTTCACAAGACAGAAACTGGTTTTGAAGTAGAGACTTCGGCAGGGCAGTTCAAAAGCACGGTCGTAATATCTGCTACCGGCTCCTGGCAAAATCCATTTATTCCCCCCTGTACCAGGAATAGAATCATATCAGGGTATTCAAATCCATTCCGCACATTATAGAAATGCAGCGGAATTAGCTAAAAAAAAGTACTTATTGTGGGTAATGGCAACTCTGGAGCCCAGATCCTTGCAGAGGTATCAAAAGTTGCAGACACCACCTGGGCTGTGCAGCAAGAGCCGGAATATTTACCAGATGAAGTGGATGGAAGGGTACTTTTTGAACTCGCATCCGCCAAATACCATGCTTTACAATCCGGCAAGGAATTTGACCCGAAGCAGTACAATCTGGGTAATATTGTGATGGTGCCTTCTGTTCTGGAAGCGCGAGACCTCGGTGTACTGCAATACCGGTCAACATTTACTGCGCTTACACCAACTGGTGTAATATGGCCTGATGGAACAAAGGAAGATTTTGAAGTCATTATCTGGTGCACGGGCTTTCGTTATGCAACCCAGTACCTGGAACCTTTGGGTATTTTGGATGATAAGTTTAGAGCAGAAACAAAATCAATAGCTATAGATGGTTTATACTTTGTAGGCTATGGAAATTGGACCGGATTTGCATCTGCAACACTTATAGGCGTGGGCCGTTCTGCAAGAAGTACAATAAATGAAATAACAGAAAACTTAAAACCAAAAACATGAAAATTGCCCTTTTCTCAGACATCCATGCAAACCTGCCAGCATTGGAAGCCTTTTTTAAAGATGTTGAACCCCGCAATACCGATGCTATCTATTGCCTGGGTGATTTGGTAGGATACAATATCTGGCCTAACGAGGTAATTGACGAGATCCGGAAAAGAGGAATACCTACCATAGCGGGTAATTACGATTTTGGCATAGGTCGCTCTAGTGATGATTGTGGCTGCGCCTACAAGACTGACGAAGAAAAAGCAATGGGTAAGATCTCCATCGCTTACACAAATGAAATTGTAAAGGACCAGCAGCGTGCTTACCTGAGAACCTTGCCGGCCCACATCCGATTGGAGTTCCAGTTGAATAATGACAAGCTAAATGTTTTGCTCGTGCACGGCAGTCCGAGAAAGGTAAATGAATATTTATTTGAAGACCGGGACGAAAAAAGTATGCTGCGTATTATGGAACAAGCAGATGCTGACGTAATGTGTTTCGGCCATACACATAAACCTTACCATAGAGTTCTTCCTACTGAAATTACAGAGGATGTTCATTACAGGCATGCAATCAATATCGGTTCGGTTGGTAAACCCAAAGACGCAGATCCGCGCGGTGGATACGTTTTACTTACGATAAATGAAAACAGCTCTGTAAAAGATAAGGATAGCATCCAGGTTGAATTCATCCGCTTTGATTATGAAATAGAAAAGGCTGCTAAAGCTGTTGAAGACAGCCCGTTGCCCAATGAATACGCTGATATGCTTCGTAACGCTTAATATGAAAATCGCATTCTTTTCCGATATACATGCCAACCTTCCGGCGTTTGAAGCTATGCTTCAGGATATGGACCAGCAAAAGCCTGATTCCGTATATTGCCTGGGTGACCTCATAGGTTATCACATCTGGCCGAATGAAGTAATCGCTGAAATTCGCAGGCGTAATATTGCGACCATTGCCGGTAACCACGACCTAAAAGTTCATGGCCTGGAGACAACAGAGCAGGACCTCAAAGAAGGCGGCAAGAAATATGCTTACCATATTATCAATGACGGTAACAGATCTTATTTAAAAAGCCTGCCGGCACACATTAAATTAGAATACCAGCAAAACAGTGATAAGTTAAACCTGGTATTGGCGCATGGTAGTACACGAAAGGTTGATGAGTATGTATTGGCTGATACAGATGAAGCTTATGTTTTAGACATGATGCTGGAAGCTGACGCCGACTTGTTATTTGTAGGACATTCCCATAAGCCTTATCATAGGGTTATCCAGGCCGCCGATAATAAGTTCAAACATGTCATCAATACCGGTTCTGTAGGCAAACCCAAAGATGGCGACCCAAGAGGTTGTTATGTTCTGGTCACGCTTAGTGAAGAAAGCTCAGCCTTGAACAGCGAAAGCATCCAGATAGAATTCAGGCGCTTTGACTATGATATTGAAAAAGCTGCTATTACCTTGGAACAAAGCTTGTTGCCTTCTTCCCTAGCCGATATGCTTAGGCTGGCTTATTAATGGTGCTAAATATTCATTTCAGGGTTAGCGAAATCTGGAGATCTTAAGTATTTAAGTATTTGCTTAAATGCTTAAGATATTTTAATTTTGTGCAATCGTTAAAATATGAGTACAGCAAACCAATGTATCCGGGAAAAGGCAGACCCGGTTCAAATCAAAGCGTGTAAGGAAAAATTGAAGGATAAGGAAGTTCCATTTTCCCAATTATCCGCAATTCTGTCCTTGGCGGGAAGTGATGTTCGTTTAAAATTGCTTTACTTGCTCGATCGGGAAAAGCAGTTATGTCCCTGTGATCTCAGTGATATACTTGAAATCAGTATTCCGGCGGTTTCTCAGCATTTGCGCAAGCTTAAAGATGGCACCATAGTTGATTTTCGAAAGGAAGGCCAAACTATTTACTACTCGTTAAATAAAGTACATTTAAAGTTGCTCCAACCGTTTTTTAGTATAATAAACAAGGAGTTTTAAACCGGATAACATGAGCAAACCAATAAATAATACAAAACTTTTAGGATCAGGTATAATACTTGCTTTGGCTTCATCACTCTGTTGTATCGGCCCATTGTTGGCACTATTTGGTGCCGCAGGTGGCGCACTCTCCATGTTTAGTTGGATCGAACCCTTAAGGCCGTATTTAATGCTTGTTACAGCATTAGTGTTAGGCTTAGCTTTTTATCGTGTCTATAAACCGGTAAAAAAAGACGATTGTGGTTGCGATACAAAAAAAAGGCCAATGCAATCGAAGGCTTTTCTATGGATAGTGACAGTCATTTCTATTGGACTATTTTCCTTCCCTTATTATGAACCGTATTTTCGGAATCATACGACGGCGGCTTCTTCAGTTAAAAACACGAATCTGGAGCAAGTTATCTTAGTGATTGATGGTATGTCTTGTGCTGCCTGTGAAGGCCACGTTAACGAAGCAGTAAAAAATGAAGAAGGTGTCCAGGAAATTTCAACCTCTTATGATGAAGGACGATCAACTATAAAATTTGACCGCACAAAAACTTCAAGACAACAACTAGCAATGATCATTGAAAATAAAACCGGGTATAAAGTAAAAAAATAACTTCAGATGTCAACTAACAAAATAATACTAGAATCGACCCTTACCTGCCCAGTATGTAATCATCAAAAGGAGGAAATAATGCCGACTGATGCTTGCCAGTATTTTTATGAGTGTGAAGAATGCCACACTCGGCTAAAACCTCTAAACGGAGATTGTTGCGTATTTTGCAGTTATGGTACCGTAAAATGTCCGCCGATTCAGCTTGGCGATAATTGCTGCTCTTCTGAAAAATAAAAGTGAGTTTTAATGTAATTCCATGATTTAATTTTCAGCGTGATGTGGGATTAAGCTATAAAAATAGCGGCCTTTTAATGGTTGTCTTTTTTATACCTTGCCAACTGAATTTGTTTGAATTTTAAATCCTTAAATCGAATAGCCATTATACCACTTTGGAATCTTGAAAAGTTTGAAGTTTACGTGTTCCATATATGTGGTCTCATCAATTATTATTAACTATTAATACTAGGATTTACCGGGATAACGGTAGGAATTAGAATATTTTTCTGTATCTTTCCTCTATAAATTAACTATAATACAGTCCCCTTGCGCATTGGGTTTTGCGATTTTCCTCTTCGAGTTTGGTCAGCCGTAAGGCTGGCA
>NZ_JBNPWQ010000037.1:0-59066 GCF_050433745.1 Sphingobacterium sp. HSC-15S19 | reverse complement strand
GTATTGCCGTAACAGGTGGGAGAGTAGGTCGGTGCCTTTTTTTACACGGAAGCCCTTGCTGGAAACAGTCAAGGGCTTCTTTCGTTTAAGTACTTTCCTTGTGAAGCATCTCGCCTTTTCTAGAACTCCCGTATCTAGGTTTTTTGTATATTGCTGTAAATATTACTTACTGGCCATATGAGAAATTGTTTGATCATCGTCTGCCTTCTCTTGTTTAATTTGAGATTAGGTATTTGCCAAGATGGGCAGAATTACATTTTTGTTTCTTATGAAAACTATCTTCCAACCCCCAAGATAGGTATTATTGATTTTTATAGGCAGTTAAATGAAAAGTGGAAAGGGAATTGGCCTAATCTCAATTATGAAGCTCATGTTGGATTCGAGGTTTATAAGGATAGCACTGTCAAAGTTGTTTCCAGCAATATTGGGTATGTGGATAAAACTGAGGAAATGAATCATAAATTTTCTTCCATATCAAAGTGGATACCGGCAAATAAAGATGGTAGATCTGCCAATATAGCTCGCGAATATATTATTCATCTCGGGGAGAGATCTTATATAGGGGAATTTGGAACATATACACATAGTAAGGATACAATGGTAGTGATCGATCCAGGTCATATCCAATTTATTGGTGGTAAATGGTTGAATGCACTGTATTATCGAACACTTGATTATTTTTATAGAAATGGCAGACTAAAGAAAATTGAGATATTGATCTCAAGAAATAAAGATAGTATAAGAAGATATTTGTCATTTAAGGAATTTGAACAATTTTTCGTTTTCTATTACGGTTTACCTACTTATTACGACAATTCTCCCAATTTAGCCATAAAAGGAAGTTACTTCGATTTGGAGAAAACAGTTAAGGATAGTTCGTATAAATTATCTTGGGAGGATTTTCGTGATGGCCGTATCAGTTTAACATTTGATCCTGAGAAAGTAATGGTCACATATGATTTTTATTGAGTAACTTTGCAGCGCAATGGGTACATTATTGGACAACGGAATTAAACCGTATAATCATTACGGGGCTTATTTAAAGCAAAAGTATAACGGACAGAAAGTGTTTAAAGTGATTGTGGATGGTAATTTTACTTGTCCCAATCGTGATGGTAGTAAGGGCTATGGTGGTTGTACTTACTGTAATGTAGATTCTTTTACACCGGATACTGCCCGGAAAATTCCTTCGATACGGGAGCAGGTAGAATCGGGTATTGAAAGAGCACGCAATAGCTATGGCGCCGAGAAGTTTATTATTTATTTCCAACCAAATACAAATACATATGCGCCGACTCATCTACTGAAAATGATGTATGATGAGGCCTTAAGTATTGATCCTGAAAATACTTTGGGGCTTTCTGTTGGCACACGTCCTGATTGTTTGGATTTTGAAAAGATTGCATTGTTGGAGTCTTATACAGATCGTTACGATGTGGATTTGGAAATGGGTATGGAGTCGATCTACAACGATACATTGGAGCAGATCAATAGAGGCTGTTCTCACGACGAATTTGTTCAGGTCATGGATATGCTGAAAGATACCCCTTTGGAACTTTGTGTACATACAATCTTTGGCTTCCCATGGGAATCTGAAGAAATGATGTTGAAATATGCAGATGAAATCAACCGCTTTCCACAGATTAAATTTGTGAAGCTACATCACCTACATATTGTAGAGGGATCTATTATGGGGGTTAAGTTCAAACGTGAGCCCTTTGAACTTTTTTCGATGGAAGGTTACACCGAGTTCTTAGCGAAGTTTATTCCTCGATTGCGTCCTGATCTGATCATTCAACGTATTTTCGGGATTGCAGATAAAGAATTGTTAATTGCCCCGAATTGGGGCTTACCGAAATCAGGTATTCAAACATACATCGATAAGGGATTGGAAGCACGTCAGGTCGTGCAAGGAAGTCTTTTTTAGTCGCCTCCAATAATTTCTACTCTTTTGATAGATAATTGTATGCTATCGTGTTTAATGAATATATTCCACGCTATAAAAAACAGCAAAGGCTTCTCTAAAGAAGCCTTTGCTGTTTACCTACAAAAAATAGGGTACGATCACCATCTTTTATTTAGCCCTCAACAATCGTTTTTAGATCGGCTGGAGAGTAATTGATAGATTTTAACGTTTTATTGTCGGCTGTTCTGAATACCAGGAATTTGCCATCAACTTCTTTATAATAGGATTCTACGCCTTTTAATTTATAGTGCTCCTGTGTAGCGATGGCTTCTGCTTCGTCTTTACATGCCTTGCTCATATTGGAACGTTGAACTTCATCAAAAAGAGCTGAGAATTTATCTTTTAAACCAAATTCTAATACCGCTCCAGCAAGTACATATTGAATGTCACATAGTGCGTCTGCAATCTCTACCAAATCCTTATCCTGGATGGCTTCTTCTAATTCTTTTAATTCCTCAGCGATCAACGATACCCGTAAGGCACATCTTTGTTCAGATGGAATCGTAGGGGTGTCTAGGATTGGATGTTGGAATGTTTTATGGAATTCCGCAACGGATGAAAGTGTTTTCGGATCAGTCATATTCTTTGTTGTTTTATTTGAAAGAGCAAATATAAAAAATAAAGGACGGTTAACTGAATGACCGTCCTTTATTTTTATTTATCTTCTTAAGCGATTAAATCAGGTGCTTTAATTGCACGATTTCACGCTCCTCTAAATATCTCCAGCGGCCACGTGGAAGATCTTTTTTCGTTAAGTTTGCATAAACCACACGGTCCAATTTAACGACTTCATATCCTAATGACTCAAAAATACGACGTACGATACGATTTTTTCCTGAGTGGATTTGGATGCCAACTTCACGTTTTGATCCACCTTGGACATAGCTCAAGTCATCGGGTTTGATTACACCATCTTCTAATTCGATACCAAAGCTGATTTTGTTAAAATCACCTTGTGTAAGGCTTTTGTTTAACTCGACATTATAGATTTTGCTGATGCTGTTACGCGGGTGTGAAAGTTTTTCAGCAAGACTACCATCATTTGTCATTAAAAGTAGCCCCGTTGTGTTTCTGTCAAGACGACCAACAGGATAGATTCTTTCTTTTGTCGCTTTAGAAACAAGTTCCATTACGGTATGACGCTCCTGAGGATCATCTGTAGTCGTGATATAATCTTTTGGTTTGTTCAACAGAACATAAACATTTTTTTCACGTTTTAAACGTTCGTTGTTGTAACGGATTTCATCTGTTGCAGGATCTACCTTGGTACCCAATTCAGTAACAGGTTCTCCATTTACCCAAATGACACCAGCAATGATAAGCTCATCAGCTTTACGTCTTGAACAAATACCAGCATTGGCGATGTAACGGTTTAAACGAACTAAGCCATCATCCTCTGCATCCTCTGCTTTTTTCTTTGGACGTTTAATATATTGTTTATCACCAAAGTTTTTGTTGTCATCAAAATTTCTACTTCTTTCGCCATCAAACTTTCTGTTAGAAGGTCTTGAAGAGTCATTTCTGTCTGAACGTTTGAAATTATCTCTTTTATCAAAAGAACGCTCCGATCTATCGAATGATCTTGGGCTGTCATTTCTGTCTGAACGTTTGAAGTTATCTTTTTTATCGAAAGAACGCTCTGAACGGTCAAAAGATCTTGGAGTGTCATTTCTGTCTGAACGTTTGAAACTATCTCTTTTGTCAAAAGAACGTTCTGATCTATCAAAAGATCTTGAGGAATCATTTCTGTCTGTACGTTTGAAACTATCTCTCTTATCAAAAGAACGCTCTGAACGGTCAAAAGATCTTGAGGAATCATTTCTATCTGTACGTTTGAAACTATCTCTTTTATCAAAAGAACGTTCTGAACGGTCAAAAGATCTTGAAGAGTCATTTCTATCGGAACGTTTGAAGTTATCTTTTTTGTCAAAAGAACGTTCTGATCTATCAAATTTATTGAAGGAATCTTTTTTGTCAAAAGATCTTGAAGAATCATTTTTATCAAATGAGCGGCCTCCTCTACCAAAGGATTTTTCTGAATTATCTTTTGAACGGAAGGAATTGTTCTCTCCTCGGAAAGGAGGTTTGTCTGAGAATTTTTTAGATCCGAATGATCTGTTCTCACGATTATCATCTTTTCTGAAAGAACCTCTTTCAGATTGGTCATTCGACCCATATGATTTTTTTCCGAAACTATTGTTCTTATCGCCTCTAGATTTGAAGCTATCTGAGTTGCCTCGTGACTTTCTGGAGTTGTCATCACGACTGTTCCTTTTATTGCTGAATGGCATTGTGTTTTGCTAAAATGTGAACCACAAAGTTAGGTATAATTTTGGGTTTTGCGAAAAAATCCTTATCTTTTTGTCTTTTCTTGGATTTGCTGCGTTTTTACGCTAAAAAAGCCACTTTAAGTGGTCTGTAATGTAACTATTTGTTTTTTAAATAAATAGTGTTTACCTTTGTACCCTTGAATTTGAACCAAGCTATTTTTTGATCGATTGGAGTCGTGGATAGGATAGCATTAAGGGAGTGAATGATAAGAAAGAAAGTTTTATGTAGTAGTTTGATTTTGTTTGCTTTATTGCTGTCAAAATTATACTCAACCCCACACAACAACGCTTCAAACGGCGATAAGATCGTTGAACCGAAGCTCGTAGTAGTTCCCGCTCATCATGGGGACGAAGAAGAAAAAAAAGAAAAAAGCAATTCGTTTGAATCTTATATGAATTCATTGACATTTGCTGAAGATTCATTACCGATGGATCGTCCGCTTGTGGAAAGTAAATTGCGCAAATTTTTCAATCGATTCTCGTTTAAAAAAACAGGATCATACGATATGCACAAAAAGGCAGAGACCTATTTGCCTATGATCGCAAAGATCCTTAAATCACATGGTATTCCGGAGGATTTTAAGTATATCCCCTTAGTGGAAAGCGGGCTTAGTAAAGCTGTTGTTTCATCTAAGGGAGCTGGTGGTTATTGGCAGTTTATGCCGGCAACAGCGCGATTGTATGGATTGAAAGTCAATGGTAGAGTAGATGACCGGAAAGATCTTGTCAAATCTACACATGCTGCTGCCAGATACCTGAAATACCTGTATGCCCAATTTGGAAACTGGACCTTGGTAGCTGCAGCATATAATGTCGGTGATGGTAGTTTAAGAGGTTCTATAAGAAGACAAAAAAAGGACGACTATTTTGCATTGAAATTGAATAATGAAACGGGTTCGTATGTTTACAAACTGGTTTCTATGAAGGAAATTATCGAACATCCGCAAAAGCATGGTTATTCGCGTTATGCAAACAAAGAAAGCGAGACCTTGGATAAGGAACCCAATATGCTATAAAATTGCGTAAAGTAAAATATAACGATTAAAGTACCATAAAAAAGGCTTTCCAATACTGGAAAGCCTTTTTTATGGTACTTTAATCAGTGTTATAGCGACGATAGATTTTTATCTTAAATCGACGATTTCAAAACCTTTGTAATCATTTTTGTTGAATGCAAATAGACTACCTGAAAGCGCTTTATTGCCTTCTTGCGAAGCTAATGTATAGGTATAGCGATTACCACTTTTATCAAAAACGGTCGTATCATAGATCAGGTTACTTGCCTTATTGATACGCAGCTTTATCTTTGAATAGTTTTTTTTGCTATCGAGCGGACTTAATTCAACGACACTTAGCGTAAGTCCCTTTACCTTTTCAGTATTGGTCAAGGTATATTTAAAACCGCTGGTGTAGAAGCTGAATATGTTTGTTGGATTGATCTCGTTGGTCGAATTGCTTGCTTCTGAGATTTCCACTTCCTTTTCGGCTTTCATGATATTCCACTGTGTCTTGGAATCCGATATCAATACTTGATTTTTGGTACTGACCTGGTACTTGTTGTTACTCTTGTCCAGGTATATTGTTCCAGCGTCAGTATGTGAGCCACCATTAGCTTGTTTAATAGCTAATGAGAAGTTGGCCTGTATTGTTTTGTATGCATTGTACTTTTGGCTTACTTTCGTCAGTAATGCTTTAGCAGCGGTATCATTTTGTGCATAACTGTTTTGGCTGTATGCAATAATTAGCAAACCTACCATAAACCACAATTGTTTTTTCATCTTAGTTGTCCTTTCTTAACGTCTCCAAAAATTGTTCTAATGAATACTCATCTGGATAAAGTACCTCGCGGGCCTTACTTCCTTCAAATGGACCTACAATTCCAGCAGCTTCCAATTGATCGATGATTCGTCCTGCTCTGTTATAACCCAATTTTAATTTACGTTGGATTAATGAAGTTGAGCCTTGCTGATGCATGACAATCAATCGGGCAGCTTCTTCGAACAACTGATCGCGGTCTTTGGGATCAAAATCCACACTACCAGAACCATCTCCGTTTTCGTCTACATATTCCGGAAGCATAAATGCCGAAGGGTAGCCTCGTTGTGCACCGATGTAGTCGGAAATTTGTTCAACCTCTGGCGTATCAACAAAAGCACACTGAATACGTATCAAATCACTTCCAGTCGCTAGAAGCATGTCACCTCGACCGATCAACTGATCTGCACCGCCTGTATCTAGAATGGTCCGTGAATCGACTTTCGATAATACACGGAATGCAAGACGTGCAGGGAAGTTGGCCTTGATTGTACCGGTAATGATATTGACAGAAGGACGTTGGGTTGCAATAACCAAGTGAATCCCTACCGCACGGGCCAATTGTGCCAATCGTGCAATCGGTGTTTCGACCTCTTTTCCTGCTGTCATCATCAAGTCGGCAAACTCATCAACAATAAGAACGATATATGGTAAGAATCGATGACCCTCCTCAGGGTTTAATCTGCGATTGATAAATTTTGCATTATATTCCTTTAAATTCCGTACCTGTGCATTTTTTAACAAATCATAACGTTGATCCATTTCTATACACAGAGAATTTAAGGTGTTGATTACCTTCTTCGTATCGGTGATAATTGCATCTCCGTCGTCAGGCAATTTTGCAAGGAAGTGGCGCTCTACTTTTTTGAATAGAGAAAGTTCCACTTTTTTAGGGTCAACAAGGACAAATTTTAGTTCGGCCGGATGCTTTTTATACAGCAAGGAGGTCAGAATGGCGTTGATACCTACTGATTTACCTTGTCCGGTCGCTCCCGCAACTAGAAGGTGGGGCATTTTAGCTAAATCGGCAATATAGACTTCATTGGAAATCGTTTTACCTAAAGCAATCGGGAGATCCATGTCTGTTTTCTGAAACTTCTCCGTAGCAAGTACTGATCGCATGGATACCATTTCCGGACTGGAATTTGGTACCTCAATACCGATTGTTCCTTTTCCAGGCATAGGTGCAATAATCCGTATACCTAATGCCGCAAGACTTAAGGCAATGTCATCTTCCAGATTTTTGATTTTTGAAATCCGTACACCTGGTTTTGGTATAATTTCATACAAAGTTACCGTTGGACCTATAGTTGCTTTGATACTTTCGATCTCGATACTGTAGTTTCTCAGTGTATCAACAATCCTGTTTTTGTTCGCTTCGAGTTCCTGTTGATTGATGGTAATTTTACCACCACCATAGTCCTTCAATAAATCCAATGCCGGATGTTGGTAACCAGAAAGATCCAATTTTGGATCATATTGTCCGAATTGGGCCACAAGGTCACTGGCAGTAATCTCTTTTTCCTCTTTGATATCCTCGACCACCAGACCTGGTACTGCATCGGGTTCGATGGCAGCTTCTGGCTCTTGTTGAGGTTCTGCTTCAATTTTCGGTGCTTGATATTCCCGGATTAGTGGTAAGTCTTCCGCTTCAAATTCTTCATTCGGCTGATCAATTGTAAAACTGATTGAAGGTGTATTCTCTGTTCGTTCCAGCGGACTGTCGTCGAACGAGAGTACCACTTTGTCTTTCGGATCAATTTGTACTTCAGGTACGGGGTGATGTGTAAAGGCAGGGCGTTGAAGTTCTTCCTGTATATCTTTTTCACGAGCAGATTGAAATCGCTCATTGATTGATGTTGGCCGTTGAAAAGATTCCCGTACAGATTGGATGGAATCATCTTCAATATGAATTTTGTTTCTTAGATTTTGTGGAGCGTATTCATCTTCATCCTCATCGTCCATATCTTCGGAGAATGACTTGGATTTCCTGTTACTGAATAGGACAAATTTAAAATCGAGGTTGTAAAGTAAGATTAATGTCGTCAGGTAGGCAAAAGCCAATATACAGCCAACGCCGACAATACCTACTTGTGCTTCCAGTAATTTATTGGTCCAAAAACCAAATTTCCCCTCGAGCATATGCGGTGTATCTGCCATAAATCCATGTAGGAAGCCTAATGTTACCGAGATAAAAACGATTGCAACAAAAGAATAGACCACAGTACGGTACAATGGAAGTAATGATTTCTTGAACAACAGGCGATATCCTAAAATGAATAATACCGGGATAAAGAGAAAAGATGCGACGCCAAACCATTCGTACATGAATTGGTTGGCAAGCAATGCGCCAAATTTCCCTAGTTTATTATCGACAACAGGTAGATCAACAGCTTCATCATGAATTTCTTCTGTAGATCTGAATAATGTCGACCATCCGCCATTGGTTTTTGCGATATAACTTTGATCGTCTTCCCAAGTGAATAAGTAGGAGACGAAAGCTGTAGCAAATGCCAATGAAAGCAAGATCAATAAAATCCCTAATATCTTGACAGCCTTTTGCTGTGCATCAGAATAATCTCTTGGTACACTATTTTTTTGACTTTTTTCTTTTTTAAATGTTGTTGATTCCTTTTGAGGGGCACGTTTGCCGGAAACTGAATTTCCTGTCTGCCTAAATGTATTTCCTTTGTTTGACATTGAAAAGCTCACAATTATACTGCTTACAAACTTAGTTATTTTGATAGTATTTTAAAGATGCTGATGGCCTATTATTTTAAGTTTGTCGTTTTTTATGAATGAATAAATTTAGATGTAGCTAAAAAGCTAGATAGCTATAATGACTAGCAAATACTATGCCCTGCAAATAGGTTTGATCAAAGAATGTGCATATCTATACAGATTGCTGTTTTGGTGTATTCTTTGGAGTTGCTGTAAAATATGTAGTTTTACGAATAAAAATAAGAGATAGGATGAACAAGTTTGAAATACGAAAAGCGACATTGGCTGATAAAGGACGGATTTGGGAAATTATACAACAAGCAATTGCCCTCAGGAAAGAACAAGGCAGCCGACAATGGCAAGATGGTTATCCGAATGAAGATGTGGTGCAGTCGGATATTGATAAGGGCTACGGGCATGTCGTTGAAGTGGAGCATAGGATTGTAGGTTATGTAGCTGTTATTTTTGATGTCGAACCTGCTTATAATGATATTGACGGAAAATGGTTAAGTGATGGACCTTATGTCGGTATACACCGATTGGCCTCGGCGCAGGATCCGCATATGAAAGGTGTGGGAACGGGAATCATGTCTGGGGTGGAGAAGATCGCGGTTGATCATGGGGTTTATAGTATCAAGGTGGATACTAATTTTGACAATGGAGGAATGTTGCATGTGTTCGAAAAGCTGGGGTATCAATATTGTGGGGAGGTACATTTTAGAGGAGCGTCGCGTAAGGCATTTGAAAAACTATTAAATTAACCGGACCGATTTTTTAGCGGAAGAAGAACAGCTTTGGATTGCATAAAGAAGTCCCTTTTGATTTGTTCAAAAGGGACTTCTTTATGCTTATGGATTATTAAATCAGGATATTGCTGATCACTAATCTGCGATAATCAGATAATAATTCTTTTTACCGCGTTGTGCAACAATATATTTATTGTTTACAAGGTGATTTTCCGTAACTGACTCTTCTATATCAGTTGCTTTTTCTCGGTTGATAGAAACTCCGCCGCCCTGAAGCATTTTGCGGGCTTCACCTTTGGAAGGGAATACTTGTGTCTGAACAGCCAGTAAATCAAGAATATTGATGCCTGCTGCAAGGTCCGCTTTAGCGACCTGAAATTGAGGAATGCCTTCAAATACCTCTAAAACAGCCTCGTGATCTAAGTTGTTCAAAAATTCTAAAGAACCATTACCAAAAAGAAATTCAGAAGTTTTGATCGCAGTTTCGTATGCTTCTTCGGAGTGGGTACGAATGGTGATATCTTTTGCCAGTGCTTTTTGAACTAAACGTAAGTGTGGCGCTGCATCATGTTCTGCAATAATAGACGCTATTTCGTCCTGAGGTTTGAGTGTGAAAATTTTGATCCAGTTTTTAGCATCATCATCTGACGTATTCAACCAAAATTGGTAATACTTATACGGAGAGGTTTTCTTTGGATCTAACCATACGGCACCAGATTCGGTTTTTCCAAATTTCTGACCATCGGCTTTTTTGATTAATTGTGTGGTGATTGCATAAGCTGTTCCCTGATCTTGGCGACGAATCATTTCACTTCCTGTTACAATGTTACCCCATTGGTCGGACCCACCCATTTGAACTTTACAGTTATGATGCTTCCAAAGGTAGTAGAAGTCATATCCTTGAATCAATTGGTAGGTAAACTCTGTAAATGAAAGACCATTGTCGCCTTCCAGACGTTTTTTTACCGAATCTTTAGACATCATATAGTTAACGGTAATCATTTTACCGATATCACGAATAAAATCCAAAAATTTAAAATCTTTGAACCAGTCGTAATTATTAACCATTTGGGCGTCATTTTCACCTTCTCCAAATTCAAGAAATTTGCCTAACTGTTTTTTCAGACAAGCTACATTATGCTGTAAGGTAGCTTCGTCCAACAAGTTACGCTCTGCAGATTTGAAAGAAGGGTCTCCGATCATTCCTGTCGCTCCTCCAACCAGGGCAACAGGTTTGTGGCCTGCATTTTGGAAGTGGATCAAAGTCATGATCTGCGTCAAGTGTCCTACGTGTAGAGAGTCGCCTGTGGGATCAAAGCCGATATAACCAGCGACTTTTTCTTTATTCAGTAAGTCTTCAGTGCCTGGCATAATATCTTGCAACATGCCTCTCCAACGTAATTCTTCTACAAAGCTCATTGTTAAATGGATTTAATTTTTTAATTTACAAGATGCAAAGATAGGAGATTAAGCGTATATTGAGCGAATAATTCCATATAAAAGCACACGCTAATAAGCTGGTATGAATTTTTTGTCACATTTCTATTTTGAGCGGTTTGCAACCAATGCCGAACGTATTGTAGGTGGATTGCTACCCGATTTATTAAAAAATGCTGATAAATCCTTTATGCTAAAACCACGTCAGTATGAAGATGAGCTTTTGGACAATCCTTTACTGGAGCAATTGTATATAGGTTGGAACCGTCATATCGAGGTCGATCGCCTGTTTCACAATTCACCTTATTTTTTTCATCATACACATCAACTGAAACTAAAAATCCAGTCTAGTTTAGCGGGGCTGCCTATCCGGCCGTCCTTTATGGCGCATATCGCGTTGGAGCTATTGCTGGATCATATCCTAACACAAAATAAAGCGGTCTCCATCGATAAATTCTACGCTGCGCTAATGCATGTCAATGAAGACGCTGTTCGGAAGTTTTTGAAAATTAATCAACTGAATGATATTCCTAAGTTTGAAAAGTTCTATCATCAGTTTATTGAGTGGAAGTATATTTATGACTATGCTGAGGTAGAAAAAATTGCAGGTGCACTTTTCAATATTTGTAAACGATTGTGGCAATTTGAAGTTTCCGTGGAGCAAAGACAGCTTCTGACAGAACAGTTGATTTCCTATTTACATACGCAGATGACCGATTATCAGGAAATTTACCAGTATATTCAATATGAGCTGGTGGACTTTAATTAGTCTATCGGAAAATACCAATAGTATAAGACCTTGAAAATATTTATTTTCGCATAATTTTAAGTATCAAAAACTAAATTTACATGTCACATAGACTTTTTCGGAAGAAAAGTGTTGATCAGATTCTGCATGACACTCAAAAAGAGGGGGGGACAGGCCTTGCAAAGGTATTGGGGGTAACAGATCTGGTTTCGTTGGGTATCGCCGCTATTGTAGGGGCTGGAATCTTTAGCACAATTGGGTTAGCGAGTTATGAAGGTGGGCCGGCAGTATCACTGCTCTTCGTTTTTACAGCTTTTGCCTGTGTTTTTACGGCATTGGCCTATGCGCAATTTGCCAGTACAGTTCCTGTTTCAGGATCAGCATATACGTATGCTTATGTAGCTTTTGGTGAGTTGTTTGCATGGATTATAGGTTGGGCATTGGTCTTAGAATATGCTGTTTCCAATACGGTTATTGCCATTTCCTGGTCGCAATATTTTGTCTCCATGCTAGAGGGCTTTGGTCTTCACATACCGGCTTGGTTATCCATGGCACCAGGCTATGCTTATGATGCTGTAGACAAGATGAACCAACATGGCGCGGCGGCCCTGACCGCAATCGACCAACATGGTCTGGATGCTTTTAATAGTGCGCCACGAATTGGGGGATTGCCTATTATTTTCGATTTACCGGCAGGTGTCATTACATTTTTGGTCACTTGGTTGGTTTATATCGGAATCAAAGAGTCCCAGAAAGCAAGTATGGTCATGGTTATGATAAAGGTGGCAATTATCCTGGCTGTCATTTTTGGGGGTATATTTTTCATTAAACCTGAAAATTGGACACCTTTTGCACCGAATGGTCTCAAAGGTGTACTCGGAAGTGTGGCCGCGGTTTTCTTTGCCTTTATCGGATTCGATTCGATCTCCACAACTGCCGAAGAGTGTAAAAACCCACAGCGCGATCTGCCTAAGGCAATGATCTATTGTCTATTGATTTGTACTGTATTGTATGTTGCCATTACCCTGGTCTTGACGGGGATGGTTAACTATACCGAATTAAATGTGAAGGATCCACTTGCTTTCGTATTTAAATATGTCGGCTTTGACCATATGGCCGGAATTATATCGGTGACCTCTGTGATTGCCATTACCAGTGCCTTGCTGGTGTATCAATTGGCTCAACCAAGAATTTGGATGACTATGAGTCGGGACGGTTTGTTGTGGAAGAAATTCGCGACGATCCACCCAAAATATAAAACACCTTCTTTTGCGACTATTGTAACGGGTTTGGTGGTTGCTATCCCTTCGTTATTTTTTAAAATGGACTTCTTTGTGGATCTAACGAGCGTGGGCACCTTTTTTGCCTTTATCCTTGTTTGTGCAGGTGTATTGTATATGGATTATTCGGGCTTATCTGCAAAATCCAAATTTAAAGTTCCTTACATCAATGGTAAATATTTAGTTGGTGCAGGGCTACTGATCGCTATTGTGCTTATTTTTATCTATGCGCAAGAGACGATTCAGGAGTGGAAATCGCTTTCCATCCTGGAAATTATAGAACATAAAATGTTGGTCATTATATTTTGGTTAACCTGGCTTGGCCTGAGTATTTATAGCTTTAAAATGAACTTTTCGCTATTGCCTGTCGTTGGTATCCTGATCAATTTGTATTTGATGACGGAATTGGGGGCAAGTAACTGGATAATATTTGTGATCTGGCTCGTAATCGGATTGGCTGTATATTTTATGTATGGCTATAAACATTCAAAGTTAAATAAACAGGCGCAAGTATAGTATATGAGAAGCGTCGTACAATAATGGTTCAAAGAAAAGGAGCTATCTGCATAAAAGATAGCTCCTTTTCTTTGAATATCGTGGACGTATTAGAATCTCCACAAAAGGATTCGGCTTACCTTATTGCCTTGTTCCATGCGGATCACCTCGGTCTCTTTTACACTTATTTTCTTTAGTTTGTGTTGTAGAAAGCGAATGTCTTCGCGGTGAGCAACTAATGTTGTGAACCATTTTACTTGATCTTTGTGAAATTGACTTTCAAAGATCATGCGTGACAAGAAAGCTTTTTCACCACCATCACACCACAACTCGCTTCCTTGTCCAGAAAATGCTTGTGTGACAGGTTTTTCGTCTATTTTAGCTTCTTTAATGCCTGTAGTCTTACGGATTGACTGCTGTAAAGCCTCGGTTTGAGAGCTAAAAAATGGGGGATTACAGATTACCACATCATATTTCTCACCTGGAAGGATAATATCTTTGAATATGGCTTTCGGGTTATTTTGTAGACGGATTTGTATACTCTTTTTTAAGCTCATATTTGTCCGTGTTATCTCGATTGCATTTTTGTATGCGCTCTTGATAATTTCAGATCCTACAAAGCTCCATCCATACTCCTGATGCCCGATGATGGGGTAGATACAATTTGCACCAACACCGATATCGAGTATATGGATATTTCCACCTTTTGGAATCTCACCATTATTATCCCTTGCAAGCACGTCTGCGATGTAATGAATATAATCTGCTCGGCCCGGGATAGGGGGGCAAAGATTCTCTTTGGGAATATCCCAGTGTTGAATGTGGTAATATTTTTTTAGAAGCGCCTTGTTTAACGTTTTAACAGCATCGGGATTGTTAAAATCGATGGATTTTACGTTATAAGCATTTTCTATAACAAAATCTTTGAGCGAAGGTTCGACTTTGCTCAATTCTTCAAAATTATAGTTATCGAGATGTCTATTTCTAGGGTGTAATTTCTTTTTTGGATTAGCGTCTGCCATGATGTATTATTTGCAACAAAAGTAATGCAATTCTATTGAATAAAAAAGGTGATGCTTGGGCATCACCTTGAGGAGTATTAATCTTTCCGTATGAGATGGACCTCTGAAGTCTGAGGAAAATTGAGTGGAACCCGCTCAATTGTAACGAAGCTGGAATCTAAACCGAAACCTTTTTCTTCGGACAAACTCATTTTTTTGAGGTAACCATAGATGTCCATAATTACCTTCTCTATCCATGTCATTTGGTTGGTTTTGGAGAGTACTTTTTCCAAAACAACAAACTTAAAGTCACCTGGAATATTGTGTTTACGTAAAGTGTCGTATTGACTGGTAATATCAATTTCACCTTTTTTTACCATTTCCTCAACTACTTTTCTGAACAGCAAGCTGATGCGCTGTTCTTCTCTAAAGCCAAGTTTAAAATCAACGCGTATTAACTTACCCGGGATAAGCTGATCGATCGAATACTCTTTTGTATGTGGATGATCCATCACATCAACGTGGACGAGCCAATATACATCCGCACGTTTTGGTTTTTTATTAATAATTGAATAAATAATTTTAGCCTCTATCTCGGATTTGAAATTTGCACTTGTCAGATACACCAAATGTGATGCATATGGAGGAACCGATTTATCCTCGCTCAATTCGGAGATAATTGGGTAGTATTTGTTGATGTTAATGAAGTTAACGAAACGATTTTTAATTTTTCGCGCCGTGTACCAGCAATACATTGTTCCAAATAACGCAGTGGCAAGCATCAAGGTTAACCAACCACCATGCGCTATTTTGACACCATTTCCTATTAAGAACGTTAATTCAATAACAAAATAAGCAACCAAAAATACCGCAATAAGCACGCGATTGACCTTTTTCATAGCGAGGAAGTATCCCATTAAGATTGTGGTCATCAATACCGTTAAATTGATCGCAAGCCCATAGGCTGCATCCATTCGGCTTGATTCTTCAAATACCCAGATGACGATCATACAGCCGACCCATAAAATTAAATTGATGGATGGTACATACAATTGTCCTTTATGTTCGCTGGGGTAGCGGATAGCCACCTTAGGCCATATATTCAAACGTACTGCTTCCGAAATTAGGGTATAAGAGCCAGATATCATGGCTTGACTGGCGATGACCGCTGCGATCGTTGCGATAGCGATACCGTAACCGATAAACCAATCGGGCATGATTGAATAGAACGGATTTTCACCCCCTAGAACACGTCCTTCCTGTGTTAATAACCAGGCTCCTTGCCCGAAATAATTTAGTATAAGTGTGATTTTTACGTAGATCCAGCTGATACGGATATTGTTTTTACCACAGTGTCCCATATCCGAATACAATGCTTCGGCGCCTGTAGTACATAAAAATACTGCACCGATCAATAATAGTGAATGGGGGTAAGTAATTAAAATATGGAAGGCATAGTAAGGGTTGATTGCTTTCATCACTTCCGGTGCGAGGTGAAGATGAGATAAACCAATTACACCGATGATGGAAAACCAGATGGTCATTAATGGACCGAAAACCTTTCCTACAACGGATGTTCCAAATCGTTGAATAATAAACAATAAGGAGATAATTGTAACTACAATAGGTACTGTAGGTAATCCTGGGAATTTGAGATCCAAACCTTCAATAGCCGAGGATATTGTGATGGCAGGGGTGATCATTCCGTCGGCTAATAAGGTCGCCGCACCGATCATCGCTGGAAAAATTAACCAAGGGGCACGCTTGCGTACCAATGAATAAAGGGATAGGATACCACCTTCACCTTTATTGTCCGCCCGGAGAGTGATCCAAACATACTTTACTGTTGTCTGGAGGGTCAGTGTCCAAAAAACACAGGATAGCCCGCCCAAGACTAAGTCTTTTTGAATGGCTCCTTGTCCCATGATTGCTTTGAAAACATACAATGGAGAAGTTCCGATATCTCCAAAAACGATTCCTAAACTGATCAATAATCCGGCGAAACTCACCTTATTGATACTGTTGTGATGACTGTTGTCTGCCATTTATCAATTATTTTATTTCAAAATATACTGCAAAAATATACTTTTTGCCTGTACTTTAAGTAGGTACATTTCCTGCGCCAAATTTTAGCATTTACTTTGACATGCGCAAGAGCTGTTAAAATTTGTTAAAAGAAACTTAGAATGAATCTATTTGCTGAAAAACTTTTAAACAAAATACTAACTTTGTTGTTGATAATTCAAATAGTTAGCGTTATATTTGATTAAACCGTAACCAGTATTTGAAGTCTAATTTAACACTATGGGGAGAAATCTACTTAAAGCAGCTTGTTTAACACTTTTATCCGCACTGACATTGTGCAGCGGGATGACTCGGGTGTATGCAAAGTCTCCTTATGACCATACTATTTCGCAACATATTTGGGACGGTACTGAGGCATTTGGGGAAGACAACAACATCAAGGACACAGAGAAACTTATCAATAATGTGAAGGTTTTCTATAATCCGATTGCGGAGCAAATAAATCTTTCTTTTAAATTGGCAAAATCGTCGAGTGTCTCTATTAAAGTAATGGATGCATTGGGCAATGAGATTCTCCAATTAATGAATGGCAACTTAGATTCAGGAATTCAAAATCTTTCCTTTGAGCATGGCGGAAAATTAACGACAGGGTTTTACTTTGTACGGGTAGTCGCTGGTTCAGAAACTGTGGTGAAAAGATTTTCTGTTCGATAAGAAGGTAACATATTTCGATAAAAAGGTAGCTTGTAATATAAGTTTACGCGTTAACATAAAACAGCAAAGGGAATCAAATGATTCCCTTTGCTGTTTTATGTTAAACTTGATTTGTTAATTTTAGTCTTGTTGTATTTCTTCGATCCACAGTCCATCATCTTGAATGATCTTGATCAATTCGTCTAAGGCATGTGCAGAACTCACATTTTTCTTAACGATCTGCTGACCTCTATATAGCGTCACTTTATCAGGCCCCGCCCCAACATAACCATAGTCAGCATCGGCCATCTCTCCAGGGCCATTAACGATACAGCCCATGATACCAATTTTTAAGCCTTTTAAGTGATTGGTACGGCTTCGGATCATCTGCGTGGTTTCTTGGAGATCAAATAAAGTTCTGCCACAACTTGGGCAGGAAATATATTCTGTCTTGGATATTCTGGATCGTGTTGCTTGTAGAATTCCGAAAGAAAGCGAAGCGATGTTTTCCAATGCTGTTGCCGGAGAGTCAATCCAAATTCCTGAACCCAAACCATCGATTAATAATGCTCCTAGATCAGTAGAGGCGTACAGCTGTATTTTTGAAATAGGTTCTTCGGGATTCATAAAATCACCAATGGGTCCTGAGAAATCTTCTTCCAAATAAGAACGTTTGATAATGACAGGATTATCGATACCGATTTCCTGTAGGTTTCGAAAGAACTGTCTTTGATCTGCCATACCGTGAAAATAATCGGTTTCTACTATAAATACGACAGTTTTGTCAAGCTGTAAAGATTCAAACAGTGGGGTTAACAAATCTGAATTACAGATTTTGACCATATTCAGGACTTTATCCTTGTTGTCCGACTTTACGAATTCGTCTAAGGTAAAGAGGGGATGAATATTAGTTTGATCGGTAAGTTTTGACCAGGTGTTATAGTTATATACTTGCTTCAGATTTGCCGGCATCGTAAAGGATGGCAAATTGTCTGCGAGATAGACAAAGTCTACAGACTGCTCACCCATGTGGTATTTATCTAATAGGATATCATAGCGATAGCCAACTTTGGAAAGGATCTGAGCGTCTTTCAGATTTTCTTTAGAAATGTCGACCACAATCCTTGGTACCAAAGAGCCTCCGATAAAGGTATTTACTTCCTGGCTGGCATAAGGAACATTTGGTGTCTCTGGAGAGAGCTGAACAATCTCTTGTTTGGGCTGACTCTCGATGTTTGCCTTTCTTTTACTGTATCTATTGACAAGTGCTATGGCGACTGGGGCTTCCCGCTCAGGCTCTTCGGTTAACGATACACGTACAGTATCACCCAGTCCATCTTCCAAAAGTGTTCCGATACCAACGGCAGATTTTACACGACCATCTTCACCGTCTCCAGCTTCGGTTACACCGAGATGTAGGGGGTAGTTCATGTTTTCGGAAACCATTTTTTCGACCAGCAATCGGTAGGCTTTGACCATGACCTGTGGGTTGGATGATTTCATTGAGATACAGAGATTGTAGAAACTCAGATCTTCACACATCCGGATAAATTCCATGGCAGATTCGACCATCCCTTCGGGGGTGTCGCCGTAATGACTCATGATCCTGTCAGACAGTGAGCCGTGGTTGGTACCTATACGCATGGCGGTACCATTTTCTTTGCAGATATTTACGAGCGGAGTGAATTTTTGATAGATGCGCTCTAACTCACGCTTGTATTCTGCATCGGTATAAGATAGCTGATCAAACTTTTTCTTGTCTGCATAGTTACCAGGATTGACTCTTACTTTCTCGACGATACGAGCGGCAACCTCGGCAGCATTTGGTGTAAAATGAATATCAGCAACTAAAGGGACCTTATAGCCTCTTCTGCGAAGTTCATTTTTTATGTTAGCTAAATTTTGTGCTTCTTTAATACTAGGAGCGGTAATTCGAACGTATTCGCAGCCCGCCTCAACCATTCGGATGGTCTGCTCAACCGAACCCATCGTATCCATTGTATCTACTGTAGTCATACTTTGAATACGAATGGGATTACCGCCACCCATGGGAATATCACCGATCTGAATTTCCCTCGTTTTCCATCTCGAATAATCTACCTTGGAATTGCAATAGATTCCAGGTAATGTCAACATATTACTTGTGTCCATATCTAACACAAAGTTAGCTTTTCTTGACTAAAAATTGGCTGTCAATTAATATCTTCTAATTTTTATTGACGCGATGCCACCGTTGATGTCGAAATCGAATTTTTGAGCGGCCGAATCGTAATTCGTCGATTTTACCTCGCCTTCACTTTTTAGGAAATCGCCTTCATAATCTGTCGAGGATAATGCATTGTCGCTTGTAATGCGGCAGGCAGCATTTTTTGGGATGGCGATTTCAATAGAGGAGGCTCCAGCATCCATCGAAATTTTAGTTGTTGCTAGGGGTTGTCCTAATTTTAACTTCAAGCTAGTAGCTCCAGCATCGATATCCAATGTTTCTATCTTGTAGGGTGAAAGATCCAACTTGGCATCAATTGCACCGACATCAAAATTCAGATTCCATAGGATGTTGGGGTTTAAAGCGATGAACGTATTGTTGTTTTTGCTGTTAAAATCCTTGTTTTTGAATTTTCCCTTTAAGTTGATATCTAATTTGTCTGCGGACTCTCCATGTACAGTTACGCCCAGTAAATATTCTTTTGATGTGTTAAATGCCGAGAAGATTTCTGTCGTAGTGCTACTATCATTTCTTAATGAAGTGGCCCCCAAATCGAGGTTTAAGGTAGCGCTATGAATTTTATCGTCCAACGGTACATTGAGTTTTTCTGTTGAATAGTTTGTTTTGTCATTGGGATCATCTTTATCTCTAACGCCAAGGGTCTTACTTTTTAAGAGTTGATTAACGAGCGATTCCTTTGGTGTCGACAATCCTATGTAAGTCAAAAAACCTAAAATCACTACGGTAGAACCAATGGCAACAAACTGTCCAATCTGTTGGTCTTTGGGTACCAGCATACGAATTCCAGCAAGGACAATAAACAGCGGCCAGTATCTAAAAATACCTACCCAGTTGAAAGAAATCGTGTTGAGCTGTGATAATAATAAGACAACTCCTATAAAGAGAATGGTGATACCAGTTGTTATTCTTCGTGTATTCATAACTAATTCCGTTTGTTAATATGTCTCAAAAGTAAGTCGCTTTGAGAGATACCGTATGAATGTTTAGGCTATTATACATAAAAAATCGGTAAATGTGACTAATTGATCGGTAAGTAATTTCGTTTTTCGTATACTTTTTGGGTTTTCGCTTGTTTATATATTTGCTGGAATTAATTACCTTTAATGGATTACTTGGTTTAGTATAGTCGTAAAATTGGCGTAATACATTGAAATTAAATAGATAATATGATCTTTCATCACATTGGTGCATATCTCATCCTCCTGAAATCAGTTTTTAAAAGACCGGAGAAAGGTCGAATTTATTGGAAGGAAACCGTACTGGCAATGACCGATATTGGTATAGGATCTTTGGGACTTATTGTCATTATTTCTACCTTCATTGGAGCTGTTATGACCATGCAAATTGCCTTTCAGATGGTTTCGGACTTGATCCCAAATTCTATTATTGGTTCGATCAACCGGGATTCAAATATTTTGGAATTGGGACCAACGATTTCGGGGTTAGTTTTAATGGGAAAAATTGGGTCGTCTATATCTTCGCAGATCGGATCCATGCGTGTGACAGAGCAAATTGATGCCTTGGAAATTATGGGGATCAATGCCCCTGGTTATTTGATATTACCCAAAATATTGGCAGGTATCACCATGATTCCGATGTTGGTTATTATTTCCATCGTATGCGCTTTAGTTGGCGGTCTGTTGGGCGGGTCACTTTCGGGTGCTGTGACACAGGCGGATTATATTTTAGGAATTCAAGATGGTTTCAATGGTTTTACGGTGACAGTTGCCCTTGTTAAAGCTGTTGTATTTGGGTTTATTATTACTTCGATATCAGCTTATAAAGGGTATAATGTGAAGGGGGGAGCTTTGGAAGTTGGGCAAGCTAGCACAGAAGCAGTTGTAGTTGGCTGCATAACTATTCTTGCTGCAGATTATGTGATAACCGCATTAATGCTTTAAAAAGATTTTATGATTCAAATCGAAGATATTAACAAGTCATTTGGAGACAATCACGTTCTGAAGGGTATCAGTGCAAATTTCGAACCTGGAAAAGTGAGTTTGATTATCGGGGGGTCGGGTTCCGGAAAGAGTACTTTATTGAAATGTATTGTGGGCCTGCATCAACCGGAAAAAGGAAAGGTGATTTTTGATGGCAAGGATTTTACTCGGATGAATTTTGAAGAGCGCGTTCCTATTCGAAAAGAAATAGGCATGCTTTTTCAAAATTCAGCGCTGTTTGATTCGATGACGGTAGAACAAAATATCATGTTTTCGCTGGACATGTTTACGGATATGTCTAAAGCGGAGAAATTAGATCGGGCAAATCATTGTCTGGAACAGGTTAATCTGGAGGGAAGAAATAAATTGTTTCCTGCGGAACTATCGGGGGGGATGAAAAAGCGGGTTGGAATTGCACGCGCAATTAGTATGAACCCCAAATACCTTTTTTGTGATGAACCCAATTCGGGATTAGATCCGGAGACTTCGATTGTTATTGACGAATTGGTGCTAAAAATTACGCAAGAATTGAAATGTACGACAGTCGTTGTTACACATGATATGAATTCTGTGATGGGAATCGGTGAGTATATTTTGTTTCTCTATAAGGGACAAAAATTCTGGGAAGGTTCCAATAAGGATATGATGCGATCGGATGTGGAAGAATTGAACAACTTTGTTTTTGCAAGTCCATTAATGAAAAGTGCTAAAGCTTCAATGGGGCAATAACATGTGAGAAGAGGGTTTTATTGCGCTTAATTTTAGGTGTTTGATCTGCGTTAGCATCGTGCAGATTTCTTTTATATTGAAATTTAGCTTAGTTTTGTCGGAAAATTTTGATTTTGGCAGCAACAAATATACAACTATTGACCCCACAGCATTGGAAGGACTATGAACTCATTGACTGTGGTGATTTTGAAAAACTGGAACGTTTCGGTGATTTAATTTTAATCAGACCAGAACCTCAGGCTGTATGGCCTAAGGCATTAAGTGATGCGGAGTGGAACAAGCGTTACCATATCAAATTCAAAGGTCGTTCGGCTACTTCTGGAGAATGGTTGAAGAAAAATCCGAAGGTTCAGGACCGTTGGCACATCGAATATAAAAATAACGACGTGGCAATCAAATTTAGATTGGGCTTGACATCTTTTAAACACGTCGGGATATTTCCGGAGCAGGCTGTAAATTGGGATTATATTTCGGAATCTGTTCGTTCATTTAAGACGGAGAAACCGAAGGTTCTAAATCTTTTTGCATACACTGGTGGAGCTTCTTTAATAGCAAAGGCTGCCGGCGCGGATACAACGCACGTAGATTCGATTAAACAGGTTGTTACCTGGGCTAATGAAAATATGGAAATTTCCAATTTGGATAACATTCGTTGGGTGGTTGAAGATGCTTTGAAGTTTGTAAAACGTGAGCTGAAAAGAGGTAATACGTATAATGGGATTATTTTGGACCCACCGGCATACGGACATGGGCCGAAGGGAGAGAAATGGAAATTGGAAGATCACATTATGGAAATGATGACTGAGGTCGTTCAACTATTGGATCCTAAAGAACATTTCTTGATTTTAAATACGTATTCATTAGGCTTTTCTTCTGTTATTGTTGAAAATTTAATTAAGACGGCTTTTCCAAAAGTGGAAAACTTAGAAATAGGGGAGTTGTTTTTACAAGCAACTGCAGGACCAAAACTTCCACTTGGCGTATTTGGTAAATTTCGCAAAATAGCGGAGTAAGACTTGTCAAAAGATTCTTTGATAACAACACGGGGTGCTTATTTAAGCGCCCCGTGTTTGTTTTTAAGCTATATCAGGGAGTTAAATATGTATGTCTTTTAAACGTAGTGATGCAAGTTCAAGCTGTCTTGGGATCGCTGCGCTGATGTTTTGTGGAATGAGCGATAAGTGTTGGGTAAGTTCGTTGTAATAGGTTATTCCAGCTTGTAATTGTGCTTTGAATTTGGCTACATATTTTATCTTTTTATCGTTCATGATATTTTTATTGTCTGCGACATATTTTTGAATATGATCGATATAAAGATTGAGTTCGTTAATTAAAATAAAAGGTCTGTTGTCATTTTCAAAAACCGAAATACGGCCATAGATGTGGTCGATCATTTCCCGCAAAGAATATTGTTTTTTGAACCAGACAAGATTTGGGCCTGGGCAGATGGATACAGCGGTCTGTTCTTTGCTCTTCTGGATATTGTACTTGAGATAGGCGGGTGCTGCGAGCCCTTCACAAAGACAGGTTTTCTCTGTAATGGCGTCGAAGGCTTTATCGTATTCTGCAGCGGACAGGTTTTGTTTTTGGAGTTCCTGGATCTTTTGATGTTGATAGACGCGTGATGCGGTGCAGATCGGTTTATCACTAAACTCTGTGTTCGAAATAAGGTATTCTTTTTTACAAGGGCTACCGGGGCGCCCTTTTTTTATACGTTCCAATCGTAGGTACTCCGCGCCACTTTTTCTGAAATTGTTAAAGGGAATTCCCAAGGGAGATGCCCCACTACAGTAGAAGTCTTCTTGCTTGGCCGTTTCCAATGCTTTTAAGGTTTCTTGATCTACCGTGGTTGCTTCGGGAACCATCAGAAATGGGGATCCCCATCCTACGGCATCGAATTCATAATAATTTAACAAGAACTGATGTTCTGAAGCAGTTCCCACACCTCCTTGAACTGTATATTTGATGATGGGGGGAGTTGTTAATGAGCGCTTTTGGGAAGTCCAATATTCGTGGTATATCTCGAAAAGTTCGGTTTTCAGACTTTCTTTTTTCTCTTTAAACTCTTGAAGGATTGGCCCCAGAAGAAAACCATCGGTTGCGAAGGCATGACCACCGCAGTTCAAACCGGATTCTATTCTGAATTCAGATACCCATACACCACGCTTAGCGAGATATTTTGCCTGGATGAGCGCCGATCGAAAGTCACTTACTTTCAAAACGACTTTTTTGTCAAATAGACCTTCACTATTTGGGAAGAAAGCCGGTAATTTAGCGAGGTAAGCGTATAGGTGTGGATTCATCCCTGCGGAAAGAATAAGAGAGGAATGCAGTGTGGAATTTGCAAAACCACGTAAGGCTGCTGAAGCATCCGAATAACGTTGATTCAATAGGTTACCATCCTGGTAATTCATTTTATCGACTTTGGACATAATATTAACATCGATGTCTCCCGCTTTGAGGTAATTGATCAATAGATCTTGCAGCTCGGTTTTAATCGCGCGATTGCTTTCAATTTCCATCGCATGATAAATTGGTTTTGAAGGGTGTGAATCGGGTAGAAGCTGAAAATATTTGGTAAGTTCGGAATTTTCGGTAAAAGGTTGACGCTTTAAGGCCTCGATTTGCCTATTGACCACAAACTGTACAAGATTGAGATAGGCCGTAATTCTTTTTGCTCGGTAATCTTCTTCTGTTTTAGCGATCGGATGATAGGAGATTTGATATTGTCCGCAGTAATAGCGGCGCATGCGCTCAATTAGTTCATCGTCAACAATAG
Organism: Sphingobacterium sp. HSC-15S19; assembly: GCF_050433745.1. Lineage (NCBI taxonomy): Bacteria > Pseudomonadati > Bacteroidota > Sphingobacteriia > Sphingobacteriales > Sphingobacteriaceae > Sphingobacterium > Sphingobacterium sp. HSC-15S19. Next base: position 34,134 of record NZ_JBNPWQ010000037.1, on the reverse strand, counting down.
ACATTACGGAGGAGATGCCGTATTGTGCGACCTTAAGTGCGGAGTCGATGGAGAAAGCTAAGCCTAATACGGGGATATGAAAAGTATGCGTCATTCTTAAATATTTCTTTTACGAAATAATGGAGAATAACGCTGAAAAAAAGTAACGATTGTTTTATCGGGAAATGATTGTAATCACTATTCAAATACAATTGTCTTGTAGTCGTTGCGCATCACACGATCTTCGCTAAGGAGACGAATTGCTCGGCTCAAAACAGCCTTTTCTATTTCTTTTCCGGCAGTTACCATATCTTTTACAGTATAGGTGTGGTTGACATGTCGTATATCCTGTACGATGATGGGGCCCTCATCGAGTTGGTCGGTAACGAAATGCGCTGTGGCGCCGATGATCTTAACTCCTCTTGCATGAGCCTGCTTGTACGGGTTGGCACCAATAAAAGCGGGGAGAAATGAATGGTGTATGTTGACCAGTTTATTTTCAAAGGTATTGACAAACTGAGGGGACAAGATCCGCATGAACTTCGCTAAAATAATATAATCGAAATTATAGTTTTGGATTTGTGCGATCAGTTGTTTTTCGAATGTTTCCTTTGTCAGGTTTTCATGTGAGATACAATGAAATGGAATATCGAACTTTTCCGTAAAGGAGCGTAGTGATTCATAGTTGCCAATTACTGCCTGCACCTCCGCTCCCCATGTTTCGAAGTGTTGTCGTACCAAGATATCGGCGAGGCAGTGATGCTCCTTGGTCACGAGGACGACGATTTTTTTGCGGTTATTGGGGTTTATCTGTATCTGAGCGGATGGGGGAAGTACTTCGGCAAGAGAGTCGGAAAGCTGTTTCTGCTCAGGTACGATACCGTTACACACGACACGCACGAAAAATTTGTTGGCTTCTTCATCCACATATTCACGCATGGTGACAATATTGAGTTGATATTTTGCTAGCGTATTTGAAATGTTGGCGACTAATCCAACGGCATCTTGACATTGGATCAGAATTAAAGTTTGGTTGTGCATGAAAGGTGGTTGTAGGTTGCTAAAAAAGCGGGTTATTTTAACCCGCTTTTTTTGTTAGTTCTTCTTCAAGGTCAACTTCAACACGTAGATTTTCGACAATATGCTTTTGTCGGTCTGGTGTGTTTTTGCCCATGTAATATTCTAATAACTGTTGAATTTTATTGTCTTTGGACAAGATAACCGGGTCAAGTCGGATATCTTTTCCGATAAATAATCCAAATTCGGAAGGTGATATCTCACCTAAACCTTTGAATCGGGTAATTTCAGGTTTAGCGCCTAATTTTGCGATTGCTTTTTGTCGTTCTTCATCGGAATAGCAATAGATCGTTTCCTTCTTGTTGCGGACACGGAAAAGTGGTGTCTGTAAGATGGAAACGTGGCCAGCCTTGACAAGGTCTGGAAAAAACTGCAAGAAAAATGTCAATAATAACAGACGGATGTGCATTCCATCGACGTCGGCATCGGTAGCGATTACGATATTGTTGTAGCGTAACCCGTCGAGACCGTCTTCAATATTAAGTGCATGTTGTAAGAGGTTAAATTCCTCGTTTTCATAAACAATCTTTTTGGACATACCGTAGGAATTTAACGGTTTTCCTTTTAGACTGAAAACTGCTTGAGTCTGCACATCGCGCGATTTGGTAATTGAACCAGATGCCGAATCTCCTTCAGTGATAAACAAAGTTGTTTCTTGGTTACGTTCATTTTTATCGCTGAAGTGCACTTTACAGTCACGTAGTTTACGATTGTGCAAAGAGGCTTTCTTCGCTCTTTCGTTGGCGAGTTTTTTGATCCCGGCGATATCCTTACGTTCACGTTCAGACTGTAGAATACGTTTTTGAAGAGCATCTGCCGTAGCCGGATTTTTATGTAGGTAATCATCCAATGCTTTTTTGACAAAGTCATTGATAAATCCTCTTACAGTAGGACCTTCCGGGCCTACACTTTGAGATCCTAGCTTTGTTTTCGTCTGTGATTCAAAAACAGGTTCCTGGACTTTGATCGCGATGGCGCCGATGATTGATGAACGAATATCCGATGCGTCAAATTCTTTTTTGTAGAACTCTCGGATTGTTTTGACAAGCGCTTCACGGAAGGCAGCCTGGTGTGTTCCACCTTGCGTGGTATGCTGACCGTTGACAAAAGAATAATATTCTTCTCCGTACTGCTGGCCGTGAGTCATCGCGATTTCAATATCATCCCCCCGTAAGTGAATAATCGGATAGCGCATGGATTCAGCATCAATATTCCGTTCCAATAGATCTTTTAGTCCGTGCTCAGAAATAAACTTTTGCCCATTAAAGTTGATCGTAAGACCTGAGTTTAGAAAAACATAGTTCCAGATCATGTTTTCAACAAATTCAGGCCTATATTTATAATTCCGGAAAATAGAATCGTCGGGGTAAAATGTTACGGCTGTACCATTTCGTTGCGTGGTATCTTTTTGTTCATCGTTGACTAATTCCCCTTTGGAGAATTGGGCGATGCGTGTTATATTTTGACGATAAGACTGTACGGTAAACTGACTGGACAAAGCATTTACGGCTTTTGTACCGACACCATTTAAACCAACTGACTTTTGGAAAGCCTTACTATCATATTTACCACCTGTATTGATTTTAGAAACAACATCAACCACAGAACCAATTGGAATACCACGTCCATAATCGCGTACGGAAACTTTATTTTCGTTTACCGTGATATCAATAATTTTACCAGCGCCCATAACAAACTCATCAATCGAGTTGTCAACGACCTCTTTCAATAAAACATAGATACCATCATCATAGGCCGAACCGTCCCCTAATTTTCCAATGTACATTCCCGGACGAAGGCGAATATGCTCTTTCCAATCCAGGGACCTAATGCTGTCTTCGTTATATGTACTCATAAATTAATGTAGAACTTAGCTAACAAAAGTAAAAAAAATAAACTACGATAAGTAGTTTAAAAGGCTAAATTTTTTAGATATCGATAGTTTGCGTGCCGCCGGAGAAAATTGCTGGTTTGATGGGAAATGTTTACATTTAGTGTAAGTAATTGTAACGAGAATAATTTATGGGATTATTTGATAAAATCAGGAATGAGTTTGTCGATATTATCGAATGGGTCGATAATAGCACAGATACGATTGTGTGGAAGTTTCCACGGTATCAGAATGAAATAAAAATGGGTGCGCAGTTGACTGTGCGGGAAGGACAGGCTGCGGTATTTTTGAATGAAGGCGTGGTTGCGGATGTCTTTCAGCCTGGTCGCTATGAATTGACAACACAGAATATGCCGATCATGACAACCATCAGAGGCTGGAAATATGGGTTCAATAGCCCATTCAAAGCCGATGTCTATTTTGTCAACCTTCGACAATTTGTCAATCAGAAATGGGGAACCAAAAATCCTATTATGCTGCGGGATCCTGAATTTGGACCAATTCGACTTCGGGCTTTCGGTAATTTCTCTTTTCAGGTGAAGGACGTTACTGTTTTTATGAAACAGCTGGTTGCGACGACGCCTGTTTTTACTGTTGAAGATATCACAGAGCAGCTTCGAAATATTGCGGTATCGCGTGGGATGGATGCTATTGCTGAGTCGAAGATACCAGCCTTAGACCTCGCATCCAATTATGATGAAGTTTCGGCTTTGATACAACAAAAAATTGGGGTTGATTTTGATGAGTTGGGTTTGAGCTTAACGAAATTCTTAATCGAAAATATTTCATTCCCAGAAGAGGTGGAAAAAGCCCTTGATAAGCGAAGCAGTATGGGAGTCGTTGGTAATCTAGGGGCATATGCCCAGTTTCAAGCCGCTAATTCCATGGAGAAAGCTGCTGAGAATCCCAATAGTGGGGGGATCGTAGGTGCTGGATTTGGTGCCGGACTGGGAGCAGGAATGGTTGGTCAAATGGGCAATGTATTTCAGCAAAACAGCTTTGATGGGAATAATCCTACTGGTACGGGATCTGCTGCTGCATCTTCAGGGCCTGTAGGACCGCCTCCATTGCCCAAAACGGTAGCTTATTACCTGGCCATTAAAGGTAAACAGGAAGGGCCATTTGATCCGGAACAGCTGCGCGGTCTGATAAAAGACGGGACGATGACACTTGCCACCTTGGTTTGGAAAGAGGGCCTTGAAAACTGGATTGAGGCTGAAAAGGTAGGCGAATTAAAGGACTTGTTCTCGCAGAATCCGCCACCTATACCAGGAATTTAGGATAAAACGCACGACCGAGTTTTATGAGTTTTGAAGAAAAAACCTCCGAAATAGAGCAGGGGTTAAAATGCCAGGGCTGTGGTGCTATCTTGACTTATCAGCCTGGTACTTCCTATTTAGAATGTTCTTATTGTGGAACTAGAAATGAAATAGCGGACCCGATAGCGGAAAATGGCCATATTGAATCAACAGATTATAAAGTCTTTGGACAAGCAATGGAAGGGGTCGCTGATGAGCGCTATAGCTATTTGGCTGAAGTTGTGCATTGTAGTAACTGTGGCGCAAACTCGCGTTTGAATCCTCATGTTACGGCAGATTTATGTGCTTTTTGTGCTTCACCTTTGGTAATTGACCATCAGCAAAAGCGTATTGTGAAGCCACATGGTCTTGTTCCCTTTTCCGTTGATTACAAAAATGCTTTTGGGCTATTGACACAATGGGCCGGTAAGATATGGTTCGCTCCGAATGACTTTAAGCGAATTTTTAATTCAAGAAATGATCGTTTAAAAGGAGTGTATATACCATTTTGGTCCTATGATGCAGATGTACATTCTGATTACGTCGGGTCACGTGGAGAGTATTATTATTTGACGCGTACAAGACGCAATTCGGATGGTGAGACGGAAGAATACGAAGAAAGACGAACAAATTGGTATCCAGCTTCAGGTAGTATCTATAGTCAATTTAAGGATATTGTCATTTCGGGATCAACATCTCTTCCCGAAAAGTTCTCTGATAAAATCGGACCTTGGAATTTGGGCTATCTAAAACCTTTCAATGAGCAATATTTAAGTGGCTTTATCGCTGAAACTTTTAGTGTGGATCATGTAAAAGCGGCGGAAACTGCCCGGGCTATTATGGATCGGGAAATCGAACGTCAGGTTGAGGATGACATCGGTGGTGATACACAGGATATTGATTCTATTGATAGCGATTTTAAATCCATTAAATTGAAGTATATTCTTTTACCTGTATGGTTATCTGCATATCAGTATAAAGGAAAGAGTTATCAGATCATGGTCAATGCATTTAACGGTAAAGTTTATGGACAACGACCTTATAGCTTTTGGAAAATCGCTTTTTTAGTATTGGCGATCATTATTGTTTTATATCTCTTGAGTTTTATGGGATAACAAAAAAGGTTGCAAAAAAAAAGCGCTGTTCTCTTTTATTGAGAAAAGCGCTTTTTTTATGCTAATCGTCTTGACTATTTGTTTAGTGAAAGTAGGAATCCGATCGTGAAATTGGCATCCCAATCAAATACGAAGGTGTCGCAATTGGTTGCATCTTTAATTGCTTTATAGATGTTGACACCGCTCTTTGTTTTTACTTTATCTGTTTTGTAAGATGCTGGATCGTTCAAAACCGTAAAACGCTCTTCACCTTGGCGTGTCTGTGATGCTAGTTCAAAAGGAACCCCGCCTATAATAAAACAAACCTCTCTTTTATTTGAAGGAATTTTCTCGCCTAATTTTTTTACTTCTGTATAGACAGCGTCATCTTTAAGGTCTTTTTCATAATATTTTGCACCGGGTGCTTCTACCGATTTTGTGTCACCGTCAATCCAGGAAATTTTGGTGTTACCGGAGCCAATGTCAACAACAAATGAATTATCTTCGTAAGCTTTCGGTAGGACAGATTTTAACGCTAATTTTCCTTCTTGCTCCGCTGTAACCAAGTTGACCACAAAGCCCATTTTTCTTAGTTCAGCACTGATAACTGAAGTTTTAGGTTCTTTTTGAGCTCCGGAGCTAATGACGAAATGTATGTTTTTGGATTTGACGCCTTTGTCGAGCATCATGCCTATATAATCTTTTAATCCTTTACGGATGTCTTCCGTATTTGCCAATCCTTCGTAGGCAAATGACTTTCCAAAGTCTTTGGAAATGATCTCCCAGCGATTTTCTTTGTCCATATTGACGACAAAGGAATTGAAACCCGAAGCGCCCACTTCAACGACACCCTTGTATTCGCCGTCGACTGGTTTTTCGGGTTGATAGTTGAATGAACGAGTCGTTTCTGAGCCTGATGAAGGTGCGGCCGCATGACCATTATTGCTTGTTGAATCTGTTGTTTGGACTGTCGAATTAGCATCAAATTTGCCCGATTGAATGGCCCAATAACCGATTGCGAGAATAGGTAAGGCGATGATAATTGCTTTGATTGGCCATCTTAATCTTGCCCATGTTGATTTTTCTTCCATAATGTTCGTATAATAAGTTTGATTTTAGTTAATATTAATCGAGTAATGTAAATCCTTTATCTACTTTTTCTTCGGGTTTGAGTTCATAGCTGGCATCGGCCATTTGCGTTACGTTTAATACATTTAGATTACGTTCGTCAACTTTGCGGATAAACTCTTCCAGTTCACCTTGAGTAGGCGTGCCACCCACGGTGATGTTGTTGTTTTGATCCAAGAAATCAAGATTCGATCGGATAGAGGCAATATTTTGACTGATGGCACCTGTTGCTGCATTCATGGCCTCTTGAAATGCCCAACCATCTTTGATATTGAACACATCGGCTAGGCCATCGGTGGCATTTTTCATCTTTTGAGTGGCTTCTAGCTTCTTGGAAATAATGGAAATGCTGCTATCCAAGGTGCTGACATAGATACGCGCTGCGCTTTCATTATCTTTTAGGACTTCCAATACTTTTGCAAATTGATTGGCATATTGGACATAACTGCGCGCATTTTGCTCTTCAGATTCACCTTCTTTTCCCAATAGAAATGCTTTGGTACGTGTTTCTTTGGCATCTCTTGCATAAGCATTTGCCTTCTCTGCATTATTTTTGCTCGTTTCCTCCTTTGATTTCTCGTCGAGATTAGCCGCTTCAGCGGTGAAACGTTTCGCATAGGTGTACTTCTCTTCGGCTGTTTTTTGAGCAGTTTCACCGCTTTGAATCATGTCGATGCGGACACCGTCTACATTGCTGATTTTTTCCTTCACGCGTTTCAGGGTGTCTTTTGCATCTCTTGATAACAGTTGTAAGGTTTCGATAGGGTTATTTCTAATGATGGATTTTTCACCTTTAAAAAGTAGGACGGTTCCCAATCGGTGCAATAGTGCAATGATCTTTGGGGCTAGCAATAATAAGGTAATCAGGATTATACTGAATATCACAAAAAGTATACTTTTTCCGGCATATTCCAGCATAATCGGTAAGTACTTGAAAAAAGCAAAGGCTCCACCAAGTAAAAGTGCCCAAAAGAAGATCGACGAAGCTGTCTTCTTCGCTTCTGGTGATTTTAATTGTGCAGGCAGATGATCGCCCAGTACTTGAAATATCGGAAGTTGCGTTTTTATCTCAGCGGGAATATTAACATACTGATCTTTTCTTTCCATTGATTTATTTTTATGTTATTGATTGATTAATCATATGCAATGCAGTGTTGATTTCGGTGACCACTTCATCAACGGCCGCGTTGCCGATGTTTATTTTTTGTTCGATATCTTTAATTCTTGGTTCGTACTTTTCATTAATTTGACCCAAAGCGAGTTGTTTTTTCTGTAGGTCATCTTGCAATTTGGCGATATTATCCGTTATTGTTTTGATTTCAGTGTTCAGATTTGCAATCTCCATGGTTCGGTCTTGTTCAGTCTTTTTCTTTTCAGCCTGTTTTTGTTCCGATTCTTTGGCAATGGTTTCTTTCAGTTTATTAGCATAATTTGTGCCAGTTGCTACCAGTTTATCCTTGGTTAACGACCTGTCTACAAATTTCAGTGAAGTATAGGCTGCTTTTAATGTGTTTTCCTCTACTTTTCCCATTGCGGCAGCAGCATTCCATACTTCGAAAAAATCTACACCCTGTTCGTTGAGTTTTTCAAGAATGGCATAGACCTTTAATTTCATTTCTTTGAGGTCGGTTGTTCCGTCATTGGCTGTTATAGGGATTGGGGGCGGTGTTTTTCCAGTTGGAGCCTGGACCGTCGGCGATGAATATGCCGGTGGTACCTGCGGTCTTTCAGGAGCGGCATTAGTGGTCGGAGCCGGTGGGGCTTGTGCCGGCGGAGTTTGCTGCGGCTGATCGTCCTCAAAAATTAATTTCTTCAGACTGTTTAATATACTGGATCCTCTTTTAGTATCGTCGTTGCTCATCATGTCATAGTTGATTATATCTCTACTAAAATAATAAAAATTAATATTCTCTTCTAATGAATTGCGTTATGGAACACCTGAAATGGACATGGGGTGGAGGAGCTTGGATAAAAGCGATGAAATGCAAATTAGGGAGAGTGAATCGGCTGCTATGGCGCTTTATGTTTGGGGTAAAAACAAAGATTCCCAATTGTTGATTGGGAATCTTTGTTTGGGCGGTAACGGTCTTGTGGGACTATTATCTGCCAAAATCATCTTGTACGCGAACAATATCGTCTTCATCAGAAGGATTGTTGGCATCTGTGTGCTGCCAGATCTCGGCTAAAATACCGAAGCCATCCAATCCAATTAAACGGTGACGTTGCCCTTGACGCAATCTAATCGTTTCGCCTTCTTTCAATGTTGAAACAACCGATTCTTCATCTGTGTCAGAAACCATAACGCCTACGTTACCTTGGATAACACGCCAGATTTCGGCACGACGGTGGTGATATTGCCATGAAAGTCTTTTCTCTGGTGCAACAATTAAAATTTTTGGACTTAATTTCCCTGAGATTCTTAATTCTTGTACATCCATTCCGCCGAAGTACTCATCGGCAAATTCTTGTGCTTGGGATTCGTCGATAACGAAAAATCCTCCCCAAGGGCGTGCAGCATCTGATTTATCAATACGAAAACCTTTGGATGTCAGCATTTCCTGTACTTTTTCAAACAATGCGATTTTATCTATAGCCATATTAAAAATTCTAAAAATTTGTTATTCGTTAATTCAGTTGCTAAATATAAAAAAAATCCATTAATATTTTAAGTTAACCGTTTTAGCTTTATCTAAATACGTTATAATGGAGCTGTTTTGGATATCCCTAGCTATAATATGTCGCGTGAAGTTAAAAATGAAATTGCTAATTTTGTGATCAATCTAATTTCAGGATATGTCAAACTTTCAAGTCGATCGGGAAAATACTGCATTTATGCAGGCTGTTGCTTTTGTTAACCAAACGAACCAAAACATATTTATAACAGGAAAGGCTGGTACAGGAAAAACGACGTTCTTGAAGTATATTCGTGAGCATAGCTACAAGAAGATGGCTATTACGGCACCCACGGGCGTCGCAGCGATGAATGCGGGCGGAACCACTTTACATTCTTTATTTTGGCTTCCATTTGGAACCTTTATAGAAGATTATGAATTACGTTGGGACGAGCAGGATAGTCATATTTACAATAAATCACGTTTATTCAGTACGATTAAATTGACCAAGCAGCGCAGGGCTATCTTGCAGGAACTTGAGCTTTTGGTGATTGATGAGGTTTCAATGGTCCGGGCAGATACATTGGATGCGATTAATGTGATCCTGCAATCTGTTCGTCGCGATATGCGGCCTTTTGGTGGTTTACAAGTATTGTTTATCGGAGATTTGTATCAGTTGCCACCAGTAGTGAAAGACGCCGAATGGAATGTTTTACGGGATCATTATTCTTCTGTTTTCTTCTTTAACGCTAAAATTTTAAGGGATAATCCGTTGGTGATGTTAGAGCTTAATAAAATCTATCGTCAGCAAGATGAGGGTTTTATTTCCATATTAAATGCCATACGAAACAATCAATGTACCAGTGACATGCTCACGACCTTAAATGGTTACTATCAGCAGGACTTTGTTCCAAATGAAGAGGAGCAGTATATTACATTGACCTCCCATAATCGAAATGCTGATGAAATAAACGGAGCCAAGTTGGCCTCATTATCAGGTAAAATGTTAAATCTTAAGGCTGTTGTCAAAGATGATTTTGCGCAGGGGTCCTACCCTGCTGAAGAAACGTTGTCTTTAAAAATAGGGGCGCAGGTGATGTTTATTCGAAACGATTCGGGAGATGAACGTAAATATTACAATGGAAAGATCGGTACGGTAAAGGACATCGATACGGTACAGGGCACAGTAACAGTTACATTTCCTGATGGGTCGGAATCTGTAACAGTAAAAAGGGAGACCTGGGAGAATATTCGGTATAATTACGACAAGGGGCAAGATCAGATTAAGGAGGAGATATTGGGTACATTTTCGCAATTTCCACTTCGACTGGCCTGGGCTATCACCATTCATAAAAGCCAGGGCTTAACTTTTCAAAAAGCAATCATCGACGCAGGGACCTCTTTTGCCGCGGGACAGGTGTACGTTGCATTGAGCCGTTTAACGAGTTTAGATGGGCTTGTATTAAAATCGATCATCCCTTCTTATGCTATCCGTACAGATTACCAAGTTGTCGAATTTGCGCAGCGTGCTCAGGGACAGGTTGATGTAAATGAGATTTTGGAGCAATGCCAGCGGAATTATCTTGGCCAGATTTTAATGCATGGTTTCCGTTGGGACGGTCTATTGGCCGAGACTTCGGAGCTGCTGAAATCACTTGAAGAGCGTAATATTGATGGAAAGGAACAAGCAGTACTATTCTTTCAACAATTGGTCAAGCACCTTCAGACCCAGGAGAAAGTTGCACATAAGTTTATTGTTGTATTGTATGATTTGTTGCGGGATAAAAACGCGATCGACTATGATGTCATTTGTGAACGTTCTACTGCTGCGGTCAATTGGTTTTTACCGAAAATGGATGTAGATCTGATTGAGGCCTTAACCAAACATATTGAAGAGTATCAGATACGAAAACGTACGAAGAAATATATTGATGAGTTAAAAGCACTATTGCTTGATTACAAGCGAAAACGCGAGCAGTTGCAGCATTGTCTGCTTATTGCTGAAACGCTTTCAAAACGGGAAGATTTTCAAACAGCGATGCTCGATGTTGCTGCCAGTGTGAAGACCAAAGAAAAAGACGAATTGGCTGCACAAAGTGCAGATGAAGAAGGACCTAAGAAGTTGGATACAAAGGAGATTTCCTTAGAAATGTTTAAGGATGGGATGAGTATTGCTGATATAGCTGTTAAGCGCGGGATGGTCGCTGGTACGATATATGGACATTTAATTAACTTTGTTGGTACGGAAGTGGAAGCAACAGAGTTGATCGAGCAGGATAAGTTGGATCGTATTCTTGGTGTTATTCGTGCAAATCCGGATAAGTCTTCTTCGGAACTTAAAATGCTTTTGGGGGCAGATATTGATTATCCGGATATTAAAATTGGACAAAAAGTTTTGGGATTGTAGGCAATAAAAATTTATAGCGTATATTTGTAACAAATTGTGTGATATAGTTTGTTGAAAGCCCATTGATAACCTTAAGATTGCTTATGGAAAACAAGAAAGATCCTAACAAGTGGCTGGTGCTGACGACTATTTCAACCCAGATGGTTTTTACCATTTACGCATTTTATTTATTAGGGGATTGGCTGGACGGTAAGTTTCATGCTGAGAACCAACTATGGATGAAGATCTGTACTCTTGGAGGGATTGGAATTTCTCTATATCAAGTCATTAGACAAGTGAATCGATTAAACGATAGATGATAGTATATATAAAGCAGGCCCTTATTTTATTTTTTGTTGCGGTATTAATTTTTGCCGTTCATTTCTTTTTGTTAAAGTCTTTTGATGGTATACATTCCCTGGAAGATCTACATTTTCCATTGTATGAAATTTATATTTTTCAACTGATATTATCCGTGATCATCATGGTGGGGATAAGTTACTGTTCGCAGAAATTTCCGCAATATGTTGGTTTTGTTTTCTTGGGATTATTGACTTTAAAGTTTGTCCTAAATTATGTTTATATCCATAATGGGTTGGCAAAACCGCAGGCTGATATTTTAAAATATAACTATTTGATCGTTGTCGTTTTATTCCTTTTTTACGATGTTATATTTGCTTACAAGGCTTTAAACAAATCCTAAGGGAGAAAACGATAGTTTTTTCAAAAAAATGTAATATTAAAGTAGCTTTTGTGCTTTATATATAGTATTTTCGCAAAAAATTTTAAATAACATAATAGTAGTATCGTGAGTCTTAAAAGAACACTTCAATTTTTAGCAGTTATTCTGTTTGCAGTTGCGCCATTTTTAACAAAGGCGAATGAGGATGCACACGGAGAAAAATCGCAGGCTGAGGAAATCAATAGCCATATTGAGCATCACTTACAAGATGATTATTATTTTAGCTTCTTTTCGGATGAAGAGACAGGTAAACATTATGGTTTTTCATTGCCGGTAATTTTGATCGATAATGGCTTGAAAGTTTTTATGGCTTCGGCATTCGATCACGGTAATAAAGTTGCTGAGGTTGGCGGTCAATATTATGCATTGTATCACGGGAAAATTTATAAGACTGATGCTACTGGTAATTTGACTGGTCATGAGTATCGTAAAAATGCTGATGGTAGCTATGTTATGACTATAAATGAAGATGGAAAAGAAGAGAAAAAGGAATTTGAAACTTCCTATGTGATTGGTTCTCATGAAATTCATGATGCTGTCGATTTTCATCCATCTGTAGCGATGCCTTTAGATTTTTCGATCACTAAAAGTGTTGTTGGTTTGTTTTTGGCTGCATTTTTAATGTTTTGGGCATTTATTAGTTTGGCTAAAACATATAAAAAAGGTGCTAACAATTTACCTAAAGGTGTTGGACGTGTATTGGAGCCTTTGGTTATCTATGTACGTGATGAGATGGCTATTCCAAACATTGGTCATCGTTACAAGGAATTCATGCCTTATTTATTGTCTGTATTCTTTTTGATCTGGATTTTAAACTTGGTTGGTTTGACACCACTAGGGTTTAACGTTACAGGAAACATTACAGTAACTTTATGTTTGGCTCTTTTTACATTCTTAATTGTGAATATCAAAGCAAACGCAAACTACTGGAAGCATATTTTTTGGATGCCAGGAGTTCCGGTTCCATTTAAATTTGTTTTAGCGCCAATTGAGGTATTGGGATTGTTTACAAAACCATTCTCTTTGATGGTACGTTTGTTTGCAAATATTACAGCTGGTCACACGGTCGTAATGGGACTGATTGCAATTGTTTATTTATTGCAGCATCAATTGACAGTAGTAGGTAGTATCGGTGTTTCCATGTTCTTGACAATCTTCTTGATGGTTATCGAATTATTGGTAGCATTCTTACAAGCATTTATTTTTACGATGTTGTCATCCTTATTTATCGGTATGGCTGTTGAAGAACATCACGATCATTAATTAGTAAATTTTTTAATTATTCAAATCATACATTATGTACAATTTAATTGGAGCCGGTTTAATCGTTATCGGTGCAGGTTTAGGTTTAGGTAAAATTGGTGGTTCTGCAATGGAAGCTATCGCTCGTCAACCAGAAGCAGCATCTAAAATCCAAACTGCAATGATTATCATTGGTGCCTTACTTGAAGGTTTAGCATTCGGTGCTTTATTATTAGGTAAATAGTCACAACGGTTTTATGGTATAACCTGCAACGGTTGGTTGCAGGTTGTATTATTCCTGAATCTTAAAAAATAAGAATTATCATTATATAGTATAACAATGGATAAATTAATACATTCGTTTTCGTACGGTTTGTTTTTTTGGATGGTCATCGTCCTTGTGGTTATTATCTTTTTATTAGGTAAATTCGCATGGAAACCAATTGTTGATGCCCTAGACGAACGTGAAAAAGGTATTGCAAGTGCTTTGGAGGCTGCTGAAAAGGCTAAATTAGAGATGGCTCGTTTGACAAATGAGAACGAACAATTACTAAAAGAAGCTCGCGCAGAACGCGATGTTATCCTTAAGGAAGCAAAAGAACTTAAAGATAAGATTGTAGCCGAGGCAAAAACTCAGGCACAGGCTGAAGGTGCAAAATTGATTGCACAAGCAAAAATCGAGATCAACGAACAAAAGAACAAAGCTTTGGCAGAGGTTAAGTCTCAGGTTTCTTCTTTGTCTTTGGATATTGCTCGTAAAGTGTTAAACAAAGAATTTGAGGACCAAGGAAAGCAAGAAGCTTTAGTAGCAGATTTGCTTAATGACGTTAAATTGAACTAATCCGGTCACTCAAATTACGAAATAGAATTATGTCAGTATTTAAAGTAGCATCAAGATACGCTAAGTCATTAATCGACTTGGCTAGCGAGCAAGGCTCACTGGAAACAATCAAGGCGGATATGGATTCATTCATTGCTGTTTTAAAATCCAGTACAGAATTGCAAGCTGTTTTTGCCAATCCTATTGTTCCTTTGGACAAGAAGAAAAACATATTGGATGCGCTATTTAAAGATAAGATCAATCCAAATATCTTGGCATTCTTTAAGATCATGATCAATAAAGGTCGTGGCGAGATTGTTTATGCCACTGCTCAAGAATTTATTCGTGAGTACAACGAGGTAAAAGGAATTGTGAAAGCTACAGTTACATCTGCAGCGCCGCTTTCTGAAGCTAATTTGGCAGCGATGAAAGATGTACTTGCGAAAGAAACCAACGCTCAAGTGATATTGATCAATAAAGTTGATCATAGTTTGATCGGTGGATTTGTAGTCAATATCGGCGATCGCCAAATTGATGCAAGTATTGCTGGTAAGTTGAATAAATTGGAAAGATATTTGAATCAGAATAATTAATTTGTTCTGATACTTGAAGTAAAATAAATCAAAAAACCCCTTATAATAATTAAAATGATAGAGGTAAGACCAGATGAAGTTTCGGCAATTCTAAGAGAGCAATTGTCGGGCTTTAAATCAGAAGCCGAACTAGAGGAAGTGGGTACCGTACTTGCTGTGGGTGACGGTATTGCTCGTATTTACGGCTTAACTAAAGTTCAGTCCGGTGAGTTGGTTGAATTTGATAACGGATTACAAGGTATTGTATTAAACTTAGAAGAAGACAACGTTGGTGTTGTACTTTTAGGTCCTTCTGATGAGATCAAAGAAGGAGATACTATTAAACGTACCAACCGTATTGCATCCATCAAAGTTGGTGAAGGCTTGTTGGGACGTGTTGTAAATACTTTAGGTCAACCAATCGATGGTAAAGGACCTATTCAAGGAGATTTGTATGAAATGCCTATCGAGCGTAAAGCTCCAGGTGTTATCTACCGTCAACCGGTAACTGAGCCATTACAAACAGGTATCAAAGCGATCGATGCGATGATTCCAGTTGGTCGTGGTCAACGTGAGTTGGTTATTGGTGACCGTCAAACAGGTAAAACAGCTGTTTGTATCGATACAATCTTGAACCAAAAAGAATTCTATGATGCAGGAGAACCTGTATTTTGTATCTACGTTGCCGTAGGTCAAAAAAATTCTACAGTTGCGAATATCGTGCGTACATTGGAGGAAAGAGGTGCTATGGCTTATACAGTAGTTGTTGCTGCATCTGCTGCTGATCCTGCTCCACTTCAGTTCTATGCGCCAATGGCAGGTGCTGCTATCGGAGAGTTTTTCCGTGATACAGGCCGTCCAGCATTGATCGTTTATGATGATTTGTCTAAACAAGCGGTAGCTTACCGTGAGGTTTCGTTATTGTTACGTCGTCCACCGGGCCGCGAAGCATACCCAGGTGACGTATTTTATCTACACAGCCGTTTGTTGGAGCGTGCAGCGAAAATCAACTCTTCAGATGATATCGCACGCAATATGAATGATCTACCTGAATCGATCAAACACTTGGTGAAAGGTGGTGGTTCATTAACTGCGCTTCCGATCATTGAAACCCAAGCTGGTGACGTTTCAGCGTATATCCCAACCAACGTAATTTCAATTACAGATGGTCAGATCTTCTTGGAGTCTAACTTGTTTAACGCAGGTATCCGTCCAGCGATCAACGTAGGTATCTCTGTATCTCGTGTAGGTGGTAATGCGCAGATCAAACCGATGAAAAAGGTATCCGGTACATTAAAGTTGGATCAAGCTCAGTACCGTGAATTGGAAGCTTTTGCGAAATTCGGTTCTGATCTAGATGCTGCTACTAAATCTGTCTTGGATAAAGGTGTTCGTAACGTTGAGATCTTGAAACAAGGTCAATACTCTCCGGTTTCTGTTGAGAAGCAAGTGGCGATCATTTATATCGGAACTAAAGGTTTATTGCGTAATGTTCCTGTAAATAAAGTGAGAGAATTTGAAGAAGAATTCTTGACTCAATTGGAACAACGTCATCCAGAAGTATTGTCAGCTTTTAAAGCGAATAAGTTCTCCGATGAATTAACTGCAGTATTAGAAACAGTAGCTAAGGATTTAGCATCAAAATATTAATAGTAATGAGTATTTGGTATTGAGTCTATCGACAAGGCTCGATACTCAATACTAGGTACTTAATACTTAAAACAAATATGGCAAATTTAAAAGAAGTAAGAAACCGGATTACCTCGGTATCATCAACACAGCAGATCACGAAAGCTATGAAAATGGTTTCGGCTGCTAAATTGAAGCGCGCTACTAACGCTATCTTACAATTGCGCCCATATGCGAATAAACTAAGAGATATTTTGGCGGATGTTTCTGCGAGTGTTGAGGGAAGTAACTCTCCTTTTACAGTAGACCGCGAGCCAAATAAGGTGTTGATCGTTGTTGTTTCTTCTAATAGAGGTTTGGCTGGAGCATTCAACGCAAATGTTATCAAAGCGACTAATAACTTGATCTTTAACAAATATGCCGAGCAACATGCAAAGGGTAATTTGAGTATCATTGGTATTGGTAAAAAGGGTTATGACTTCTACTCGAAACGTAACTTCAATATGGTAGCTAATCACTCTGATTTGTTTTCTGATTTAAATTTTGGTTCTGTATCTGTGGTGACTGAATTTATCATGGAACAATTCAAAGAAGGTAATTTTGATCGTGTTGAAGTGGTCTATAATCAGTTCAAAAATGCAGCAGTTCAAGAGTTGACTGCAGAGCAGATTTTACCATTATTACCTGCGGAGGAAAACAAGCAACATACGCATAAAGCAAAAATAGAAGCTGAGGTGGATTATATCATCGAGCCTTCCAAAGAGAAGATTATCGAGGAGTTGATTCCTAAAGCAATCAAGATTCAATTATACAAAGCTGTTTTAGATTCGAATGCCTCTGAACATGGAGCACGTATGACGGCAATGGATAAAGCTACAGAGAATGCTGGTGACTTAATCAAATCACTTAAGCTATCTTACAACCAGGCACGTCAAGCTGCAATTACAACAGAATTGACGGAGATCGTATCTGGTGCAGCAGCATTATCAAACGGATAATTTTTTTATTCCGAAATATATAGAAAAAGGGCTAATCACACATGATCAGCCCTTTTTCTATATACGCTATTATCTACCATCGAATTAAGGCTGAACCCCAGGTAAATCCTGCTCCAAAAGCTGCCAAACATACGAGATCACCGTCTTTAATCTTTCCTTCTTCCCAAGCCTCGCATAGTGCTATCGGTACAGAAGCCGCAGTGGTATTCCCATATTTCTGAATATTGTTGAATACCTGATCTTCCCTTAATCCAAGAGTTTTCTGTACAAATTGCGAAATGCGAAGATTGGCCTGGTGTGGAATCAATAAATCGATATCACTGGTTTTTAAATTATTTTTTGCCAGCGCTTCATGAATGACCTCAGGAAATTTGACAACAGCTTTTTTGAAGACGGCCTGGCCATCCATATTTGGAAACGCAGTTCCATCTTCGAGCATCTCTTTGGTCATTAATAATCCGCCCAATTCCTGATCCGGCCAATTGGGCATTTTATCTAACCAAATTCCACTGGAAGCTCCGGGGTAATACATCGCTAGCTTTTCGGCTTCGGCTCCATCTGAATGTAAGTGCGTGCTCAGGATTCCTTTGCCATTTTCGGTTGTAGGCTGCACAACTACTGCTCC
Source organism: Sphingobacterium sp. HSC-15S19 (assembly GCF_050433745.1). Lineage (NCBI taxonomy): Bacteria > Pseudomonadati > Bacteroidota > Sphingobacteriia > Sphingobacteriales > Sphingobacteriaceae > Sphingobacterium > Sphingobacterium sp. HSC-15S19. The sequence continues at coordinate 16,041 of NZ_JBNPWQ010000037.1, read as the reverse complement.
GGCACCATCTCCGAAAATCACGGAAACGGCTCGTCCTCTCGTAGAAAAGTCAAGCGCAAAAGAGTGTTTCTCCGAACCAACCACTAGCACATTTTTGTACATCCCTGTTTTGACAAATTGATCGGCAATAGAAAGCGCATATATAAAACCAGAACATTGGTTTCTAATATCCAGTGCCCCGATCTCCTTCATCTTCATTTCCCGTTGCAGTAGAACGGCGCAGCCCGGGAAATAATAATCTGGCGATAAGGTGGCAAAGATGATGAAGTCGACATCTTCAGGTGTAATATGGGCTCGTTCGATGGCAATTTTAGCTGCTTCGACCCCCATAGTGGTGGTGGTTTCGCCTATTCGGTCTGCATATCTACGTTCTTTAATGCCAGTTCGTTCTTGAATCCATTCGTCACTGGTATCCATAAAGCGTGTTAGGTCATTATTGGTATATACGTTTTTTGGGACGTAATAGCCAATTCCTGCAATTTTTGACTGTAACATAATAAATTCCTCTAATTGATTGTATTCTTCCCTTTTATATTATCGTTAATTTAGAAAAAAATATTCTATTTTTGCAGCATGGGTACCCAAACTGCTGAAGAAACCTTTACGTTAGAAGAGATATTAGCCTCTGTGAAAGAGTCTAATCGCCTCATTTTGTGGAATGATGAAACCAATACGTTTGAACATGTGATTCATTGTCTCATCTATCATTTACAATATACCGAGAAGCAAGCTGAGAAGATTGCCTGGAAAGTACATACTGAGGGGAAATGTGCTGTACTGGAGGGTACTTATACGGAGATGGAGATCTATCGTAAAATTCTGAAAGCCGAGGGATTGACTGTTTCTGTGGAGTAATTTGCTATTCTTTTGTTACCGTAATAATATGGTTACGCTTCAATTTTGTCTGTAAGTTTTAGTTTTCTTTGCACTATAACTTATAAACTAAGCTGAAGCATGTTTTTTTACGCTAAATCGTTTAAATCTTTCTTATTTGTATTCTTTTTACCTGTTGTTCTTTTTGCTCAAACAGGTCAAATCAAAGCTATTTTAGTCGATAGCGAAACTTCTAAACCTATTTCATCGGCTAGTGTCGCGCTCTTGGACGCCTATAGTAACGTCTTTGTTAAGGGGGGACAGTCTGTATCCCAAGGATTCCTTTTGTTGTCTGATATTAAACCTGGTAAATATAATGTCCGTATTACTTATGTTGGCTACGAGACACAAACCATTGATAGTATAGAGGTCTTAGGAAGTAAAAGCAAGGACTTAGGTCGAATTGCTTTGAAATCTACAGGTAATATGTTGAACGAAGTTGTTATTGAAGGAAGAGCTCCTGCCATGCAAATTGGTATAGACCGTAAAACCTTCAATGTTGGCGAGAGTTTGGTCAGCGCGGGTGGAACAGCGACCGATGTGCTTGCGAATGTCCCCACTTTGCAAGTTGATCAGGATGGATCGGTCAGTTTGCGTGGATCAAGTAGTGTGAAGATTTTAATCGACGGACGGGAGTCTGCCTTAGCAGGAAATGATGTAACTTCTTTGCTTCAGAGTCTACCTGCCAATTCAATTGAAAAAGTTGAAGTCATCACAAATCCATCCTCTAAATATGATGCAGAGGGCCAAACTGGGATTATCAATATCGTTTTAAAGAAAAATATTCGAACAGGGCTGAACGGATCGATAAATACATCCGCTGGTTCTTATGATAATTATATGGCTGGTATAACATTGAATTATCGTGATCGGAAATTCAATTACTTCGGATCCTATAACTTCAATAAACGAAACATGTTGGGAAGTGGGAAAACGGACAACAGGTTTTTTGGGGATAGCACGCGTAATTATAGCGAATCCGAATCGTCAAGAAAGGGCAATAGCCATACGGTAAAAGCTGGGTTTGATTATAATATGACAGACCGTACTTCATTGAGTTTTTCGGGTAATTTAAGTATACGTGATAACAAGCGAATAGAAGACTTGAATTACGAGTTCTTTAAGCAATCGCAGATGACAGGAACGAGTGTTCGAAATTCAACACAATTTGAAGATGATCTTGGTTATGAATTAAACGCCGATTTTAGACATCAATTTAAGCGAGAAGGAGAGGAGTTGACGGGGAATGCAAGTTATGGGAGAGATAAGGAAGATGGTACAAATGATTTTTCTCAAAATTACACCGATGGGCGGAAGGCCACCTCACGGAAGAATGTTACGTCTGAGGATGGTAAGAATATCAATCTTCAATTGGATTATGTTTTACCTTTCTCCGAGGTAAGCAAATTCGAGGCAGGCTACAGGTCTCAAATCAGAAAGTCATTTGATACACAATTTTCCAGATCACTCGATTCTTTAGGTAATTATGTGCCGGATTATAGAATCAGCAACGATTTTGATTTTACGAGTACTGTCCATGCGATTTATGCGAATTATCAAAATAAATTAACAGATAAAATTGGCTATCAAATTGGACTCCGGGGAGAGCAATTTGAACTCAAGTCCACCTATTTCTCCAAGGATCCAGCTGCAGTGGAAACGGAATCCAATGCTAAACAGAAATTTTTCAGGTTATATCCAACACTGTTTTTAACCTACGATGTTGGTGAAAATGGGGATAAAGTTCAATTTAGCTACTCGCGCCGTGTTCAACGGGCTCGTGGTTGGCAAGTTAACCCATTTTTAAACGTATCCGATGATTTGAATTATCGTCAGGGAAATCCGAATCTGAAACCGGAAGATGTACACAGTTTGGAAATGAGCTTTGCCAAAACCTTTGGTAAAGTAAACCTCATATCTTCTGCCTATTTCAATCACGCAAGTGAGGTTATTCAGCCATTTGTTTACAAGATAGAGGATGGAAGAACATACAGTAGATGGGAGAATATGACCAGTCGTAATCTTTCGGGTTTTGAGTTTATTTCAAAAGTCAACGCAACGAAGGATTTTGACTTTACATTTAATCTCAATTTGATCCACATTCAGTATAATGCAAACCCGGACTACGATATTAAAGAACGAAAGGATTTCGCTTATAATGCTAATCTGACCGCTAATTATCGTTTTACACCAACGTTTTCTGCTCAAATGAGAGGCGAGTATAATTCTTCGCGTGTAATGGCTCAGGGGCAGATGAATGCCATGAAAGGTATGGATCTAGCCTTAAAAAAAGATGTGTTCAAGAAGAAAGCTTCAATTATGTTGAATGTGAGAGATGTATTTAATTCGCGAAAAATGAATGGTGTGACGGAGACTGCTCAACTTATATCAGATTTTGAGCACCGTTGGATGAAGAGGATGGTAACCTTATCACTTTCCTATCGGTTTGGTAGCCAAGATTTAAACAAATCAAAGAAAAAAGTGTCGAATACAAATGAAATGGGTGGCGGAGAGGAATATTAAAAAATATTCCTCTTTATACACTCAAATGCTTAAATTTAATTTTAAAACAAACCTAAAACTAAAAAGAATGAAGTTATTAAAAACAGTTCTTGCGGTATCGGTGATTGCTTTTTCAGCACATCTTAATACTGCCGTAGCGCAAGCAAAAAAAGAGGTTCCTGCTTACAAAATCTTAGATTTACCCCGTGTAGATATCAAGAAATTTAAAAAGAATAAAGCTGGGGCCTATGTTATTTTTGATGGTACTTCCATGGAAGGCTGGAGAGGATATGATAAGACAGTAGTGCCAAAAAGATGGGTAATTAATGAGGGAGCGATCAAATTTGATAGTCAAGCCAATGTTGGTAAAGAAGAAGGTGGTGACTTGGTCTTTGCTCATGATTTCAAGAATTTCGAATTGGAGATGGAATGGAAAGTTGCTAAAGGAGCAAATTCAGGTATCTTCTTTTTAGCGAAGGAAGTGGAAGGACAACCGATTTATATCTCGTCTCCAGAATGTCAGGTTTTGGACAATGAGAACCATCCTGATGCTAAAATGGGTGTAGATGGAAACCGTAAATCGACATCATTGTACGATATGATCCCTGCTAAGCCTCAGAATGGTAAACCGTATGGCGAGTGGAATAAAGTTAAGATCAGAGTAAACAATGGCAAGGTAGAGCATTTTCAAAATGGTGTAAAGGTTGTTGAATATACATTATGGGATAAGTCCTGGATTGATTTATTGCAAAAAAGTAAATTCAGTGAGGAAAAATGGCCTTTGGCTTTTGAATTGTTGAGCCATGTTGGTGGCGATAGCAAATCGGGGCTTATCGGTCTTCAGGATCATGGAAATGACGTCTGGTTTAAGAATATTACCGTTAAGGTTCTAAAATAGAAAAAGTAGCTTTAAGCTGCTTTTTCTATTTTCTATAGTATCGATTGTAATTCTTTCAAGTCGATAATCATATGTGATACATCGTCTGGTTTTTCAATAACATTTGGGTTAAAGAAAATGGCGTCCATGCCTACATTTACGGCTCCACGGATGTCGGCGTCAAGGTTATCTCCGATCATCAGTGATTGCTGGGCTTGCGCTTGAGCAGTCGTCATAGCAAACTCAAATATTCGGGGATCCGGTTTATTCACACCGATGACTTCTGAAATAAAAATATGTTTGAAGTATTTGTTTAGGTTGCTCTTTTCCAGTTTGGTCTCACAGGCCTCTTTAAAACCATTAGATATCAGGTGAAGATTGTATCTGTCACCCAAATAAGCCAAGGTTTCATGTGCATGGGGAAACAGGTTTGTTTTTTTTGGACAGATAGCGAGATACTCCAGTTCGAATTCTTCAGGAAACAACTCTGGATCCACACCGAGCTCGGTAAAGGTATCTGCAAAGCGAGCTTTCCTGAGTTCTGGTTTTGAAATCTTTCCGTGATGATAGAGTCCCCAAAGTCGATGATTGTTAACTGTATAAGTTTCTATAAAACGAGTGGATGACTCTTGATTAAACAAGTGATCAAACTTGTATTTAAAATATAGCTCGTGCAGACTTTCTTCGGCATTTTTATCAAAATCCCATATGGTATGATCTAGGTCGAAGAAAATGTCTTTTTTCTCGTGATTAAACATATGCAAAATTAAAACAAATTAACCTGAAATTCCAAGTCAGTTAGGTTATCTAGTGATGAAATTAAAAGTCACTTTTATCGATATCGGGTCTCCGATGGTTTATATGACTGTTTGGTGATTTTAGTCTTATTGCGAATCGGTTAATTTTCTTCTTTGTGTCATAATCCTTCGGATATTTCCGAATACATGGGTGAATACCTATTTTTGTCACATGAAGAAAGCGCTGTTACTCTTTTATTTTCTATTGTTCTATGCGGTTATGCAACTGATATGGTGGGGGGTGATGTTTATCCGTTTTGATCCGAGTAAAAAGAACATGATCATAGGAGAGGGAATATTCTTCTTGATTATTTTCTTGTGGGGTGCATGGCGGTTGAAGCGGCTGGTTGAGAGGGAGCAGAAACTGCTTCAACAACAGCAGAACTTTCTTTTGGCTATTACGCATGAACTTAAATCGCCATTGGCTTCCGTCAAATTGTATATTCAAACTATTTTGAGGCGTGATCTTGACAAAGAGCAACAACAAACGTTCTTGAGAAACTCGCTGAAGGATATCGAGCGTTTGGATGATCTGGTGGAAAATGTATTGATGACAACCAAGTTGGACAGCCGAAATTACAGTATGCCGAAGGAGGATTTTAATTTTACTGCTTTGGTAGAACAGGTTGTAGATAGGCTTCAGAAGAATTCCTGTAGTTCACAAGTTTTGAAACCTTATTTGGAAGCGGATATCATTATTCATGCAGATAAGTTTGCGATTAGTAATGTGGTTACTAATCTGATAGAAAATGCCATTAAGTATTCACCGGCATGTGCTATGGTGGATGTGAAATTATATACGGAGAATAATAAAATAATTTTTTCTGTTGCTGACCATGGTATCGGTATCAGTGATGAAGAGAAAAAACTTATCTTTAATAAGTTTTATCGCGTGGGAAGTGAGGCAACACGAAAAACCAAAGGCACAGGTTTGGGGTTATATATCGTGAAAACCGTATTGCAGAAGCACGACGCGACCATAAAAGTTAAAGATAACACTCCTAAAGGGAGTATTTTTGAAGTAACATTTGAAAGAAATGCAAAGTAAACAAAGAATATTACTTGTCGAAGATGAAGAACACTTGTTAGAAGCTATCAAGTTGAATCTCGAAATGGAAGGCTACCGTGTTACTACGGCTACTGATGGAAAAAAAGCACTAAAAGTCTTCAAGGAGGAACGTTTCAACTTGGTGGTTTTGGATGTGATGATTCCCGAAATTGATGGATTCCAAGTGGCTGAAACTATTCGACTGCAAAACACTGAGGTTCCTATCATGTTTTTAACTGCGAAAAATAGCAGTGAGGATCGAATTACGGGTCTTAAGAAAGGGGCGGATGATTATCTGATAAAACCTTTCAACTTAGAAGAATTGATTCTTCGTGTTGGAAATTTGGTGCGTCGTGGCATGAAACCAGACGATTTGAAAGAACTAAATTCTTATCAAATTGGTGATAAAACGATCTATTTTAATTCGTATGAGCTACATCATGCAGATGGCACGATCACTTCGTTGACAAAGAAGGAAACCATGCTGTTGAAACTGTTGATTGAACGACGGAATGAGGCCGTATCCCGGGAACAAATATTGGAGACCGTATGGAATTACGATGTTTACCCATCTACACGTACCATCGACAATTTTATCTTAACCTTCCGGAAATATTTCGAACCAGATCAAAAGCATCCGATTTATTTCCATTCTATCAGAGGTGTTGGTTATAAGTTTACCGACAATAACGCATAGGTAGAAAGAGATGATGACAATCAGGGCTAGAATAGCCGTTATTTTTATTGCTGCATTATTTTTGGGCTATGGCTTATACCAAGGGCATTATCAAACTGCTGTACTGATAGCAGGCGGAATAGGCTACTTGATTTGGAGTCATTTTAGAGAAGGGTCCGTTTTTTTGGCAACGCAGGCTTTTCATAGGCAAGATTATGAAAAGACAAAAAATTTGCTAGCTGAGATAAAGAATCCGGACGCACTTCGTAAAGGCAGACGTAATTTCTATGAATTTATGATGGGAAATATTGCGCTTAAAGAGGAACGTGTCGATGAGGCCGAATATCATTTTCAGCTAGCTTCACGTCTGCCTTGGAAAAAAGATAATGAAAAGGGTATGGTGATGATTAATCTGGCAAATATAGCGCTGCGAAAGTTGGATTATGAAAGAGCGAGAGCTTATACAGATGTTGCCAATAAGTTACATCTGACGGCTAGACAGAACAGCATTATTACAAAAATAGAAAACGAAATTTCAAAACATTTATAGTGAGTACTACTTTACAAAACGACTTATTGATTAAAGCTGCATTTTCGCAGCAAACGGAAAGACCTCCTGTGTGGATGATGCGTCAAGCTGGACGCTTTATGAAGGAATATTGGGATATCAAGAATAAATATTCCTTTTTGGAGATGTGCAAAACACCAGAAATTGCTGCGGATGTCACTATGCTTCCGGTAGATTTGTTAGGCATTGATGCAGCTATTTTATTTTCTGATATTTTAGTTACAGCTGAAGCCATGGGAGGGGATTTGTCCTTTGAACAAGGTGTAGGGCCTCGTTTTTCTAATCCTGTTCGTTCTGTAAAGGATGCTGAAGATTTGTCTACCAACTGTTTGGATAAATTACAGTATGTTGCTGATGCAATCAAGGTCATTCAACAACGTCTTGACAGCCGTATCCCTTTGATTGGTTTCGCGGGAGCACCATTTACAATTTTAAGTTATTTGGTTGAAGGTGGATCTTCAAAAGATTTTAAGTTAACGAAGTTGATGTTGAATAATCAGCCTGAGTTGGCACATATGATCCTTCAAAAGATCGCAGATGTAACGGTTGAATATCTTAACATGCAGATCGCAGCTGGAGTAAATGCAATTCAATTATTTGATAGCTGGGCCCTGGCTTTATCCTGGAATGATTACCGTGATTTTTCGCATTATTATAATAAGCAGATTATCGCTAAGTTGAACCGTAAGGATATTCCTGTCATTTCCTTTTGTAAAGGATCTTCTGTTTTTGCACCAATGATGGTCGAAGCGCAACCTGATGTTGTTTCTATCGATTGGAATGCAGATTTAAAAAATATTAAACAATCTCTGCCACAGGGTATTGCTGTTCAAGGAAATTTGGATCCATTTGTTTTGTATGCAGATAAACCTGTTATCAAGAAGAAGATTATCGAATTATTTGAGCGCATGAGAGGTGAAAATGGTTTTATCTTTAACTTGGGACATGGTATCATGCCAGATATTCCTTTTGATAATGTAAAATATGCCATTGAGGTTGTAAAGGAATTTAGCTATTAGTTTGCTATCTACTTCAAAAACAAAAACGACTTGCCTTTCGCAGGTCGTTTTTGTTTGCCCTATATTTAATCTATTTCGGTTGATATAGCACTTTTGTATATTGGATGTAAGATTTGCGCAATTGATGTTTGGACGTATTGAATGCTATTAACTTTTCTTATTTTTGTAACTATGGTCTATTTATATGCAAAAGCAGTTCATATTATCTTTGTGATTTGTTGGATGTCAGGTCTGTTTTATATGCCTCGACTCTTTATATATCATACAGAAGCTAAGGACAAGAGTCAAGAAGCGTTTGATGTTTTGCATAAAGAATTCAGTAAGATGGAAAAATTACTGTGGTGGGTTATTACTACTCCTGCGATGTACATCACTGTCTTTTCTGCACTAGTTATGTTATGCTATTCTCCTGGTTTATTATCCATGGGGTGGATGCATGTAAAACTGACATTCGTTCTGGGAATGATTATCTATCATTTTACCTGCCAGAAGATTATGTTCAAATTGAGTCGTCAAGAATCCAAATTAACTTCAACAAATCTCCGTTTGTTTAATGAAGTCGCAACAGTTTTATTATTCGCTATTGTTTTTACTGTTGTCTTAAAATCGGCACTGAACTGGATATTTGGCGTTTTGGGACTCTTAATTTTATCCATTGCTTTAATGATGGCCGTAAAACTTTATAAGAAGTACCGGAACAAGAAAGCATAACAAAATGTTAAATTCTTTGGTTTCTTAATCCTTTTTTATTCTGTGTAGTCGAAGGATTATAAATTGAATCGGATTATGTACAGGAAAATTTTGGTTATGGTCTCGTTGCTTATTGTCGCAACGGCTGGGTTTGCGCAGCGATACAGACCTTTTGGAGGGGCATTAAACATCTATTCTACAGATGTCCCATTTTTTCTTTATATCAACAACGTTTTGTATAATAATAGGGCTTCCACGGATATTAGGGTATCCAATTTGACGAGTCGTCGTTATGATTTGCGTATTGTATTTGCTGACAGACAGCAACGCACATTGAATGGCAGTGGTGTGCAACTTGTCAATAGAAATGGACAGTATATGAATGTGGTATTTTCTGTCAGTAGCAGAGGCGGAAATAGGGGGATTATCCTGGAATCCATGAATCCTGTAGATCGGTATAACAACGGTAATTATCGTGAGGATTTACCGTATAATAACCGGGATGGATATAGTAATGAACAAGGTAATGAGCGATACAGACAATCGGAAGATCGTGATGATTTGCCAAACAATAATCGTGGGGGATATAATAATGATCAATATAGGCAGTCAGAAGACGCTAAGGTTTATCGTAACGGTGTAGCGAATCAAGGAGGATATGCTGAAAATGAAGATAATGATCTGTCTGATGCCGGAGTAATGAATAAGACGAATTCCAATCGATTGAACGATCTATTAAATCAGAAGGAAAACGATCAGGATAGACTTGCTGTAGCTGCTCAGGAATTAAAAAGTATGCATCTAAGTGTTAGTGAAATTGTTGATTTAATGGAACTTTTTATACGAGATGATAATAAACTGGCCTTTGCCAAATATGCTTATCCAACCTGTGTGGATAAACAGAATTATGAGAAAGTAGGGGACGCCTTATCGTTCAGTTCAACAAGGGAAAAGCTAGTGGATTTTTTGAAAAAATAAAAGGAGCATTTTGCTCCTTTTTTATTCACCGCCAAAGCAGATATATTTTAATTCCATATATTCATCCAAACCGTATTTAGATCCTTCACGACCTACACCAGATTGTTTTACTCCACCAAAAGGAGCTGCTGCATTTGAAATAAGGCCTGTATTGATACCTACCATGCCAGCTTCTAGCTGTTCAGCAACACGAAAACAGCGATTTATATTTGTACTATAAAAATAGGAGGCTAGCCCAAATTCAGTCGTATTGGCCATTGCTATTCCTTCTTCTTCTGTCTTGAAACTGAAAAGGGCGCAAATTGGACCAAAAGTCTCCTCGCGGAATATAAGCGCTTCTTTCGGGACGTTGGTCAGCACAGTTGGCTGGAAAAATAGATCTTTGATGACCTTTCCTCCAGTAGCCAATTCGGCACCATGATTTAATGCGTCTTGTACATGATGCTGTACTTTTTCTAGCCCTTTTGCATTGATTAAAGGACCTACCTGGACGCCTTTGTCAAGTCCATTACCAACTTTCAATTTGCTGACAGCATGGCTAAGTTTCAATGAAAACTCATCATAGACATCTTCTTGTATTAGAAATCTATTGATGGAAACGCAAGTTTGCCCTGAGTTTCTAAATTTTCCGGCAAGCGCTCCTTCGACAGCAGCATCAATATCCGCATCGTTAAAAACCAAAAAGGGAGCATTACCACCGAGCTCCATAGATACTTTTTTAATGTTAGAGGCTGATTGTTCTATGAGTGTTTTTCCGACTTCGGTAGAGCCTGTGAAAGATAGTTTTCTTATCAGGTCGTTTGTAGCTAGTTCTTTGCCGATACCAACACTATCTTTTCCTGTAATTACGTTAAAAACACCCTTCGGAATCCCTGCATCTTCAGCCAGTTTAGCCAATGCTATAGCAGAAAATGGGGTTTGGGAGGCCGGTTTTAGCACAACGGTACAACCAGCCACCAAAGCTGGAGCAACCTTTCGGGTGATCATCGCTAAAGGAAAATTCCAGGGTGTAATTGCGGCTACGACACCTACACCTTGCCTAATCGTTATCATTCTACTTCCTTTTTTATGGGTAGGTATGGTTTCACCATAGGCTCTTTTTCCTTCTTCTGAAAACCATTCTACGAAAGAACTACCGTAGTCAACCTCTACCCTCGATTCGCTTAGCGGTTTGCCGCTTTCTAGGGTCATGATTTCCGCAAGATCGTCTTTATAGTGTTGAATAAGATCGTACCATTTGCGGACAATGTTGCAACGTTCCAGTACCGTTGTGTTTTTCCAGCTTTTCCATGCCTTGTCAGCATCAATTATGGCTTTAGTACAGTCAACTACTTTTAAATCTGGCAACGAAGCAATAACTTTTCCTGTTGCAGGATTTACCACATCAAATGTGTGTTTTGACTTGATAAATTTCCCATTGATATAGGCACTGTCAATTAAAAGTGTATTTTTCATCGATGTAAATTTAATTGTCACAAGTATAATTAGAAGATTTCTGAACTAAACTTCACTTCAATAAGATTACTGTTTGTTCAAATGAATCTTTCTCGCTCAGATTTTGAAGGTATCGTACAAAATTCATTCTTTCCAAACCATCGATAGCGGTTTTTAGCAAAATAATCATAAAGCGCATCTCTCCACGAAAGTGGTAAAATCTTTAGTAAATAACATGTAATGTAAGGGAAGCCCAATTGCTTACAAATCTTTAAAATAGCTTCACTTTTGAGATAGGTACCAGCTGGAGATAGGAAAACGATGGAATCAGTATTTTTGGGAATATTTGTTAGCGCCGTCCGGGCAAATTCAGACTGCAAGGAACTAAATAAGAATTTCTTTCTGCGATCGATCCTTAATAATAGTTGAACAAAGTGATTACAGATCAAGCAATCACCATCGAAAAAGATGATATATCTCCCTTGTTGTTCCATATTATAAAGTTACTTCTATTTATTGAAAGTACTGCCATAACAAGATCATAAATGGAAGCGATTTTATCATCATTGGGGTTTAATTCTCTATGTTAAAAAAGGCGGTGTTTCCAATAGAAACACCGCCTTTTTTACTTCCTTTTTATAGATTTTTCATGATTGTATGTCCCATACGATCTCTTTTAGTTTTTAAGTACTCTTCATTAAAGGGATTTGCCGTTATTTCAATAGGTACATTTTCTATGATTTCAAGACCATAACCTACTAGGCCAGCACGTTTTGTCGGATTATTTGACATAAGACGCATTTTTGTGACACCAAGGTTTCTAAGAATCTGGGCTCCTACACCGTAGTCTCTTAAATCTGCCTTGAACCCTAACTGTACATTGGCGTCTACCGTATCCAAACCATTTTCTTGTAATTTGTAAGCATGTAGCTTATTGATCAGTCCAATACCGCGACCTTCTTGATTCATATAGACAATAACACCTTTACCCTCTTGCTGGATCATTTCCATTGCTTTGTGCAATTGAGGGCCACAGTCACAACGGCAAGAACCAAAAATATCACCCGTAACACAAGAGCTGTGCACCCGTACTAAAATAGGTTCATCTTCATTCCACTCGCCTTTGTAAAGCGCTAAATGTTGTTCGCCAGTGTCTTTTTGTGTAAAGGCTTTCATTTTAAAATCACCATATTGCGTTGGCATATTAACAGTGACTTCTTCATTGATTAAAGAGTCGTGCTTAAGACGGTATTCAATTAGATCTTCAATACTAATGATCTTTAAATCAAATTTTTTAGCAACTTCCATTAGTTCCGGAAGTCTGGCCATTTCACCATCTTCTTTTAAAATCTCAACCAATACACCTGCTGGTTCAAATCCTGCTAATCGAGCGAGGTCAACTGTAGCTTCAGTGTGTCCTGTACGACGTAATACACCACCATCTTTCGCTATGAGCGGGAAAATATGTCCTGGTCTACCTAATTCTTCATAATGGATATTAGGATCGATCATTGCTTTAATTGTTTTCGAACGGTCCGATGCAGAAATACCGGTTGTACAACCATATCCCTGTAAGTCAATGGAAACTGTAAAGTTCGTTTCATATACCGCTGTATTCTGTCCCACCATTAAGTCAAGGTGTAATGCATCTGCTCTTTCTTTAGTAATTGGGGCACATACTAGTCCACGACCGTGAGTCGCCATAAAGTTGATGATTTCGGGAGTTGCATTGCGGGCAGCAGTGACAAAGTCTCCTTCATTTTCGCGATCTTCGTCATCCACGACGATTACTACTTTTCCTGCCTGTATATCAGCGATCGCTTCTTCGATCGTGTTTAATTTGAAATCCATTTATTGATATATTGTAATTGGTACAAAGTTAGTGTAGAATCTAAATTTATTTATAATAGCGTTGTCACAATCTAATGTGATTCTTTTAATTTATTCTTTTTTGCAAGCTTTTCCTTAATCCACTTCCAAGCGGCTTCTACTTTTAATTTATATTGATCAATATCAAATAAGGCAGAATCAGTTGTCGACTTGTACGTTAGAAAAGCGGCTAATGGTGTTAAGACAATAATGGCCATCCACATGCCTACGGCTGATGATATGGCACCATCTTTCGCTGTTTTTTCTGCTACTGTGGAGATAATGTGATAGATCAGAAAGAAAATGATGGCCATCACGACCGGAAGACCAAGTCCACCTTTTCTGATAATGGCTCCTAGTGGAGCTCCGATTGCAAATAGTAAAAGACAGGAGACAGCTAGGGTAAACTTGCGATGCCATTCAATCCGATAGCGTATATCTTTCGATTTGTAATCTTTAAACTCAAGTGTACGTCCATTCAGATCTTCCTTTAAATAATTCAATTGGTTTAATGCATTCATGGTGATCTGTGCCCGTTGTTCTTGGGGAACCAGATCGGTAAGCAAATTTTTAAAAGGTTTGATCTTAGTTTCTTTGACCTTTGGCTGTCCAGGTTGATTCGCACTAAAATATTTCGAATAGATATTATATCGGGTGTCTAATGTACGGACGATCGCTTTTCCCATACTGTCTATCTTAATATGGTTGGAATCGATGTACATGTCTAACTGTTTCAGGTTTAACATGGCGTGGTGGCTCTTGAAGAGATTTTCATCCGTTTTACCTTGTTGAAAACTTCCCATATCAAACTTTTGCTCTGTTTCCTTGAACTTAAATCGCGTAAATTGCTGACGTGGATCGTAGGTTTTGGAGTTTTTAGTCCGTGCTTCCTCATAGCGGATACCATCCTTAAGTTTTAGGATCATATAATTGTTGTCAGGAGAGTTATAGATATACCCTTCTTTCGCCATAAGTACATTATTGGCTGTGTTACCGCCACGATGATCATAAATCATCAAGTCATAGAGAATTGTTCCCGCTTTATTTTTTCCTTTAGCGCGGATCGAGTAACCTGGGATGGTGTTGTTAAAGATTCCGGGTTTGATGAGGAAATCTGCCTTTTTATTACGTACATCAGTAAGTAGCGTACCCATTTTTAGATTCACTACGGGGAGAATATAGTCGGAGAACAGAAAAGAACTTGTTGCGAAAATTGCAACGAGTATAAATAGTGGGGTCATCGCTTTACGTAAAGATACGCCCGCAGCTTTGATCGCAACTAATTCATAGCTTTCACCCAGATTTCCGAAAGTCATAATGGAGGAAAGGAGCATGGATAAAGGCATTGCCATTTGGATTTGAACAACGCATTGATATCCAATTAGCTCCATGATCGTATACCATTCAAATCCTTTTCCAATCAAATCATCAATGTACTTGAATAGGAAAAGCATCAATAAGACAAACATCACAATAAAGAATGTGACAATAAATGGTTTTATGAAAGCTTGAAGAATAAGTAAATGAACCTTTTTCATCCGTGACGCAAAGCAAATTGATGCCTTTACATTAAGGCATCTTCCAACTAAGGAGCTCCAGCTGGAGCTCTTAGTGGAAATATATTGCAAAGATAGGCTTTTTTATGCACCTATAACACTTTGAAGATAGACTATTGAATTTTTCCAAATTAACTTTCTATTTTCAAGGTCTTCTTCTTTAGCGTAATCTGTTATTTTAAGAGCAACATCATTTGTTAGCTCGTCTTGATCGATCTCCAGATCGAAATAATAGGGATCATCATCGAGCCATTTAAAGCGTACAGATTTATTTTCTCTCGATGCTACAATTTTTGCTCGGTGAGGTTCATCATCCCAAATGAAAGTATAAACGGTGTCTTTATAGTTTACATCATCTGCAAACCATTGTGCCAATTCGTTTGGTTCTTGCAAATACGGAAATAAAATTCTAGGTGAAGAGTTGATGATATATTCTAGTTGGAATTTTATTTTATCTGCCATAAAAATGTTTTTTTAAATTTTAGTTTGTTTAAATCAAAAATAAGCTATATTTGCATTCCCAAAATGGCGGGGTAGCTCAGATGGTTAGAGCGTTGGATTCATAACCCAAAGGTCGGCAGTTCGATTCTGCTCCCCGCTACAAATCTCTTCCAAAATTGCTTTTTACTGCATCAACTTATTATTTGTAATAATACATATTTATTTTGTTATTGCAAGTTTTTTTGTAAAAAGTTGCCCCTGTTTTTTGATAAACATGTTGTTTTTAGGACTATCAATTTTTTCAACTACTGTTTCTATTTTTTAATGATAAATTTATTGAGTTAAAAATGAGTTTGTTGCGTTTAATGCGAGTTTTAAATAGGTCAGAATTGGTAAAAAAATAAAAAAATCTTTTGAATTGACATACGAAGTGGTATATTTGCATACCGAAACGGCGGGGTAGCTCAGATGGTTAGAGCGTTGGATTCATAACCCAAAGGTCGGCAGTTCGATTCTGCTCCCCGCTACCAAAAGCATCAGTCTGTTAAGATTGATGCTTTTTTTATGATTGTATGTATTTCCTTTTTATCGCATTACCTTTTTTTACCGCCGACAAGAGGATCAAGCAGAATTCTTGGGGGAATACAAAAAATTTCCTAGTTTAGTTTGCTTAATACAGATATCCCTTGCAAGACGCCGAACGTAAATTACTA
>NZ_JBNPWQ010000036.1:0-59718 GCF_050433745.1 Sphingobacterium sp. HSC-15S19 | reverse complement strand
CATAAAGATAAGCAGCGGGACTTGCTTTGATTGCGATAGCTCTCGCCAATTTTTATCCGCTTGTGTGTAATCGGAAAATTAAATGTAAATTTAATACAAAACAAGTATAATTTATGGCTTTTGTAGATTACTATAAAGTGCTTGGCATTGATAAAACAGCTTCAGCTGATGAGATCAAAAAAGCATATCGAAAACTAGCCCGTAAATACCATCCTGATGTCAACCCCAATGACAATGAGGCAAAACAACGATTTCAGGAGATTAATGAGGCAAATGAAGTATTATCCGATCCCGAAAAGCGCAAAAAATATGACCAATACGGTGAACATTGGCAACATGGAGAGGAGTATGAAAAAGCGCAGCAACAATACCGTCAGTCCCAATCCGCCGGAGGAAATCCATTCGGAGCTGGGGGAAATCCATTTGGTAGCGGCGGCTCCCACGAGTACACCGGAAACTTTGATGATGGGCAATTCTCGGATTTCTTCGAACAGATGTTTGGCAGCAGACGCGGGGGAGGCCGCCAAAGTACATTTCGTGGACAGGACTTTAATGCCGAACTCAGCTTAACCTTACAAGAAGCTTACACGACACATCAACAGACCTTCAATATCAATGGAAAAAGTATCCGCATCACGATTCATGCTGGAGTGGAGGATGGTCAAAAAATCAAACTGAAAGGATATGGCAGTGAGGGCATCAACGGGGGGCCGAAGGGAGATCTCTATATCACAATTAACATCACACCAGATGCCCGTTTTAAACGTCAGGGGAATGACTTATACACTACACTTGATGTAGACCTTTATACAGCTATTCTAGGCGGCGAAGTGACCTTAGATACGTTCGGCGGAAAGGTTAAACTGAAGATTAAAGCCGAAAGTCAAAATGGCGCAAAAATGCGACTTAAAGGAAAAGGATTCCCCTTATACCGCAAAGAAGGTGAATTTGGCGACCTTTATGTCACATTGAATATCCAAATGCCCAATAATCTGTCTGCCGAAGAAAAGGCATTGTTCCAACAGTTGAAGGATTTAAAACAATAATCTTATGGAAACGACACTCATTAAAGTCATCGACTTCTGCCAGTCAAGAAAGGTTGAAACAACCTTTCTGCAAAGCATGGAGGAATACGGGCTCATACATATTGTCATTCAACAAGAAGAACAATATATCGATGAAGAGGAGCTCCAAAAATTGGAGCGTTTTTCAAATCTCTATTATGACCTTGAAGTAAACCCTGCAGGAATTCAGGTTGCTAGCCATCTATTGGAAAAAGTTGAGCAGCTCCAAAATGAAATTTTGCATTTAAAAAATAAATTGAAAGCCCTGGATTATTGATCCAAGGCTTTCAATTTATTCTTTAGAATTCGACATCCCGCTCTGTATTCACCTTAGTCTGCCAAACAATTTTGTCTTGCAATGTGGTATACAGAATTTCATAATCCCCTTTACAGGTCACAAAGGACCCATAAAAATCTCCGGGCTTCATCACGCGGTAAACAACCAGCTTTCGTTCTCCGTCAACTTCGCCATAAGCTTTCATTAACATATAGCCTGTTTTATTCACCTTTTCTTCAGGGATTTTATAATCCAAATGTGAACGGCTACTACCATCATCGGGGCATAAAATCTCTGTGCGGCTCGGGGTAAATTTATAACGATCGCGATACATAGCAACATTAGACATGACCACATCCTTCGCCCACGCGATATCGGTAAAATCCTCAGGGAAGAGAAAGATCAGCGACACCATTTTCTCTTGCCAAAGGCGCCCATTAAACGGAATTACAAAATGAAGCAGCTTTTGCCCCTTAAAAGTTGTAGTCGTATAAAAATATCGCCCCTCCTTATTTTGCTCCCGTTGAAAAGAACTTAAATCAAGTAGGTGATTTTTTTTCCCTTTTACATTTGGCGAATTGTTGACTACAGCAAGCATGTCATACTGATATTTTCCTTCCAGATGTCCAGAAAACAAAACCTGATACGCGGTATCTGAATAGCGTAAATGGCGCAATACACGACGAAATCGATTGTCAACCTGCTTTGCATTAATCGGATTAGTCTTACCTTGCCAATTTTTATCCTCCATAATATCATCCCCGAGGAATACGGTGAGCTCTTTGTTAATATTAACAAAATACTCATCTCCCTCTACAGCAAAGCCGTTGGGAACCACTTTATAGGACTTACAGGAAGAAAACATGGCCAAAACCACAATAAAATAGAAAATTTGAATGAATCTGCTCTGCATATTTATGATCTAATCTTTACTTCTTTAAATTTAAACGAATCGGCAATGTGTAAGCCACGCGTACCGGTTTACCGTTGACTAATCCCGGTTTCCATTTTTTCGCACCTTTTAGGAGCTCCAATGCCGCCTCTTTGGTTCCATAACCAAGATCTTTTTTTACATCAACATGGGATAAACTACCATCCTTTTCGACAATAAAAACCACTTCAACAATGCCATTAACCTCCCGTTTAATTGCTGCTTCAGGAAAAACAAAATTATCGCCTACCCAGATCATAAAAGATCGCATTCCCCCAATAGGTGTTGGTTGCACCTCAACTTTATCAAAAGTTACTATGTCGGACTGAAAATCCAATGAAAGATTCCAGCGGTCGCTCTCATTTTCCGTCCTTATCGATTTTACTTCCTTGAGTTGTTTTTCCGTCTCTTCACCAGATTCAGCGCCCGGGAATGAATGAGATGACATCCGGACCTTTCTGCCCAATGTGTCGGTTTCCTCCCAATAATAAGTTGTTTTTCCGCCAACGGTAACGGGCAAGGAAAGCAGCGATCGAACGACTTTCCCATTGACGATTGCAGGTTTCCATTTCCCACTTGCTTTTACAGCATTTTCCACAGCTGATGCCAGGCCATAGCCCAAATCATTCTTAGCCTTTATATGGCTCAACTCACCATTTTTCTCCACGATGGCTGTGATGACAATTACCCCGATCACATTATTCTTGATTGCTTCATCACTCACGTGGATTCTACTGGCCAATCCCACGACATACTTTTTCATTCCTCCAACTGGAATAGCCAATACCTCCGGGTCTTTGTATATCTTCCTGTCTTCATTTACCTGTTCGTTTTTTAACTCCTCAGGTTGGTTCGATAATGCCTGCTCATCAATCACAGTTAACCTATTGACGCTTTCTTCAACATCTGCTACCATATCCTTGGCCCTACTCGTATTAAAGATCAACGTAGACCCCGCTACCACCAATAGCATGGGCAACACAATCACATATAACAAGCGTTGTCTTTGTACAGATTTAACTTTAAATAACATCGTGATGCGCTGCTTTAAAAAAGAATGATTGGAAAACTCATGTGAAAAAGCCAATTGATCTGTACGTAATGCATGAGCAACCAGCATTTCTGCATAAGCCACTTTATCGGTCGAGCATATTTCATCTACAATATACTCGTGTTGAAACCTTATTTCCTTTTGAAAGAAATACACAACAGGATTGAACCAATTAAAAATTTTCAGCAGCTCAATCAACACCAAATCGTAGGAATGCCCCTGGGCAGTATGGACCTGCTCATGCCATGCAATATTCTCCTTGTTTTTAATCGATTTTCCAATCACAATCCTATTAAAAAAAGAAAAACTCAAGTATTCAGGAGAAGAGCGCATTACCCGAACAAGTTGCCTGATACGCACCGCCAGGAAAAAAAAGGCGACGGCCACTCCTATCCAATAGATCTTGGTAAGAATATCCAATAGAAAAAGAGGTTTTTCTTCGATCGGGCTCCCGATTTCGACATCCATATATGTTCCTAAATCGACCTGTGGAATATGATTGAAAATCATCTCTGTCTTGGGCAATTCAATAAAAATACCCACGGGAGCTAGTAAAGAAAATGCAACCATTCCAATCAGATAGATCCGATTCCATTGAAAAAAAGTAAGTTTTCTAAAAATCAGTTTGTAGAGCACAAAACTGATAATCAATGAAATATTGACAATCAATAAGTAAATCATAATCAAAAGTTTATAAAAGAGTATTGGTTGTTATTTATTACGTTCGATGATGGACAAGATGTCATCAAGTTCTTTGATGTCCAACCTGTTCTCTTCCAGAAAATAAGAGAGCATACTTTTG
The DNA here is from genome assembly GCF_050433745.1 of Sphingobacterium sp. HSC-15S19. Taxonomy (NCBI): domain Bacteria; kingdom Pseudomonadati; phylum Bacteroidota; class Sphingobacteriia; order Sphingobacteriales; family Sphingobacteriaceae; genus Sphingobacterium; species Sphingobacterium sp. HSC-15S19. Next base: position 55,593 of record NZ_JBNPWQ010000036.1, on the reverse strand, counting down.
GGCGAATTATCAAAATAATTGGTTAATAACTTACCTGTAATACCTTTCTTATATTCCTCTTTTGAAATCTTTGGTAAATATTGATGACTTTTACCAAAGGATTCATGCGTTACAAAGCCCTTCGTTTCAAGAATACGAACGATGGTCGAGACCGTATTGTAAGCAGGTTTCGGTTCCGAAAGTCGATCAATAATCTCTTTGACAAAGCCACGGCCCATCTCCCAGAGCTCTTGCATAATCTGCTCTTCAGCTTTCGTTAACTCTTTAAAATCCTCCATAACTCCTCAAGAATAAATTAAATACCTGAATAATAAATCAATAGACAAGTTATAACTAAAAACATAGTTTAACAACTAATAAATTAGTTTATAAACCAATATAGTGATAATCAATTTATTATTTTTTGTCAATACGGAATATTGTCATATTTATTCATCGAAATTCTTTTTCCTTGAAGCTTTCAATTGAGATTGTTGTTTCTTTCGATCCAGCCTTTTGAGAACACTCAAATACGGAGTTTTGGTTTTCTTACGAGGTTTTGCTGGCACAAGTGCGGCCATCAATATACGCTTAAAGCGATCGATTGCGATTTCTTTATTGCGGACCTGCGACCGGTCGATATCGCATTCCAATTGCAGTATTCCTTCTTTATTTATACGATTTGCCAATGCGGTGAACACCATTGCTTTTTCTTCAACAGAAACAGCTGTCGATAGCGCAACATCCCACTGCAGCAATACTTTCGATGACACCTTGTTTACATGTTGTCCACCTGCTCCCCCCGACCTGGAAAACTTAAACGTAAGTTCTCCTATTACTCCTTCTAAATTCATTTATTTTTAAATGCTTCTTCTATTTTTTCCATCTTTTTTAATAGAAAGCTCAATTTTTCCACTTGATCCCGTTGTACTTCGACAAGTTCTTGTTCTTTGCGGATAATGAGATGATCTATTTTTTCATGCAATTCCCTGATTTCGAGTTCAGCCTTCAAGTTGACCATATAGTCATTTCTTGCGCGTTCACGATCCTTATCTTCCTGTCTGTTTTGACTCATCATAATAACCGGAGCCTGCAAGGCCGCCACACAGGACAAAATCAAGTTAAGTAAAATAAAGGGATACGGGTCAAAGCCTTTATTATTCAACCAAAAGATATTCGCTGCAATCCAAACAATCAAAAATAAGATAAAGGAAATAATAAAGGTCCAGCTTCCACCAAACTCAGCCACTTTATCTGCAACCCGATCTCCTACGCTGACTGACTCCTTATCATCTCCGTCCAGACTTGCGCTGATTACTTTATTTTCCTTAAAGCTATTGATTACCTGCTGATCCAATTGACTTAATTGCCCCGACTCATCTTTCAGAAATTCGGAGATATAAGTTTCCTTAAATCGTGTCAACTCGCTTGCGGCGATATACTTGTCCTTACTAAAACTTGGATATTCCTTTTTTATCAGCTTAAAAATAGGTTGTCGGATTGAAGCCCCCAAAATACGTTGCTCCGAAGGAAATTGCTGTCCTGAAATATCACTTATAAAGTTATCCATATACCGATTTAATGTCTATTTAAAGATAGTGCTTTTTAACCAATCAAAAAATTCACAAAACTATGGCAATTGGTTTTTGTTATTTTACGCATAAATAGACGAAATTTGCAACACAAAATTCAGGAATAAGCGTTATCAATTTTTCATGTTAGCATGAAATAATTTAAAAAGACAATTGTTAAGGTAAATAACTTCGTCGATGCCTTATGAATAAAAATAGTTTATATGTGATAGACATCACATGTCTTAGACGACAACACGCAGAATACTAACATTAGGTTCCTTGGAGCCTTTAAACACAAATTAAACAGCGCGTATAACGGAATGCCGTTAAAAATATACGCTCAGACATAATTACGCAAATGAAAATAGGAATTGTTTGTTATCCCACCTTTGGTGGAAGTGGTGTTGTTGCAACCGAACTAGGAAAGGCTTTGGCCGCTAATGGACATGAGATCCATTTTATCACCTACCGACAACCCGCACGTCTGGATTTCTTCTCTGAAAACCTATACTACCATGAGGTAGCTGTTTCGCAGTATCCACTTTTTGACTTTCTACCCTATGAATCTGCATTAGCCAGCAAACTGGTTGATGTTGTTCGTTTTGAAAAGTTGGATTTGATTCACGTCCACTATGCCATTCCACATGCATCGGCGGCATTTATGGCAAAACAGATCTTACTCACTACGTATGGCATTAATATTCCTGTAGTAACGACCTTACATGGTACAGATATTACACTGGTTGGTAAAGACAAGAGTTTTAGTCCTGTTGTTACATTCTCCATCAATCAATCCGATGGCGTAACTGCGGTATCACAGAATCTGAAAGATCAAACGCTCCAATACTTTGACATTACCCGAGACATCAAAGTGATCCCAAACTTTATTGATCTGGACAGGTTCAGCAATAAAGATCGGTCACATTTCAAAAAAGCCATTGCACCGGGCAATGAACGCATATTGGTCCATACTTCCAACTTTAGAAAAGTCAAAAATACAGAAGATGTCATTCGTATTTTTAAGAAAGTCCATGATGTCATCCCTTCCAAGTTATTAATGGTAGGTGACGGTCCTGAGCGTCGAAATGCGGAGGAGTTATCCAGAGAACTTGATGTATGCAAAGACGTCCGTTTCTTGGGGAAACAGGACGCAGTGGAAGAAATATTATCTGTATCAGATCTTTTTCTGATGCCTTCAAGTTCGGAAAGTTTCGGTCTTGCGGCTTTAGAAGCCATGGCTTGTCAAGTTCCAGTCGTCTCTTCCAATACCGGAGGTTTACCCGAGCTGAATGAAAATGGTGTAACTGGATTTCTCAGTGCTGTTGGTGATGTTGAAGATATGGCGAAAAACGCGATTTATATCTTGGAAGATGGAGAACGCTTAGAAAAATTTAAGGAAGCGGCATTAAATCATGCAAAAAAATTCCAATTGTCTAATATTATGCCTTTGTATGAGCAGTATTACCAAGAAGTCATTAATCAAACAATAAAAGCACAATAAATATCACTTTAAGGCTTAAGGGATGAAAAAAATATTTTATCTTTGACCTTTGGAAAATTTCCAAAAAAACAATTATGAAATACAAACGTATCTTATTAAAACTTAGCGGTGAATCCTTAATGGGTGACCAAAGCTATGGTATCGATATTAACCGTGTATCACAATACGCTAATGATATCAAAGAAATTCACGATCAAGGTTTAGAAATTGCAATTGTTATCGGTGGCGGTAATATATACCGTGGTCTAAGCGCTGAAAAATCAGGCATGGACCGTGTTCAAGCAGACTATATGGGCATGCTTGCCACAGTCATCAACAGCATGGCTCTTCAAGATGCGCTTGAGAAAGTTGGGAAAAAGACACGTTTGCTTACTGCGATCAAAATGGAGCAAATCTGCGAACCATTCATTCGTAGAAGAGCCGTTCGCCACTTGGAAAAAGGCCGTATTGTTATTTTCGGAGCTGGTACAGGAAACCCATATTTCACAACGGATACCGCTGCATCTTTGCGTGCAATCGAAATCAATGCCGATGCTGTATTGAAAGGAACCCGCGTGGATGGTATCTACACTGCAGATCCAGAAAAAGATCCTAGTGCAACAAAATTTGAAGAAATATCATTCACAGAGGTTTATGAGAAAGGATTAAATGTCATGGATATGACTGCCTTTACCCTTTGTCAAGAAAACAAATTACCGATCATTGTATTTGATATGAACAAACCTGGCAATTTATTAAAACTTGCCAATGGTGAACATGTCGGAACTGTGGTTAAATAATTTTAAATCTGTAAAAAACGTAATCTTATATGAACGAACTAATTTCAATTGAATTGGACGATTGTAAAGACAAGATGTCCAAAGCAGTTGCTCACACCGAATCCGAATTAACTAAAATTCGTGCGGGTAAAGCTTCTCCATCTATGTTAGATGGAATTTCAGTAGACTATTATGGTAGCGCCACTCCGCTTTCACAAGTGGCCAACATCAATACAACTGATGCACGGACTATTGTCATTCAGCCTTGGGAAAAATCGCTTATCAACGCAATTGAAAAATCTATCACAGACGCCAACCTAGGAATCAATCCGCAGAATGACGGTATCGTTATTCGTCTGAATATTCCTCCTTTGACAGAAGAAAGAAGACGTGATTTGGTTAAGAAAGTAAAAGAAGAAACTGAAAAAGGCCGTATTGGTGTTCGTAATATCCGTAAAGATGTAAACGAATCCATCAAAAAATTAAAAAATGACGGTGCTTCAGAAGATGAAATCAAAACTGCTGAAGGTGAAGTTCAAAAGTTAACAGATGCATTCATTGTAAAAGTTGATAAATTGGCTGAACTGAAAGAAAAAGATATCATGACTGTTTAAGTTTTCCTACTTGAATAGAAAAAAGGTCTGAAAAATATTCAGACCTTTTTTATTGGTATGAAGACCTCCCCACTCTTTCTCACTCTTTCCTTATAACGGACTCTTACCGCCCCCATAATACCATATCTCTCCGAAGATTTTATAATTATAAGATCAACATATTCTTCAAAAATATTCCTTGTTGTACCATTGATTTCTGAACAAATAATTGTACATTGTACACTAACAAGTAATCAATTATATGATGAACAATTCTCGCCGTCAATTTTTAAAGCAAGCTGGAATAGGTCTTTCGGCAGCTTATCTGGTGCCCAACTTTATATCTTGTCAAAATAAAGCCGGTGCAATCAGCGACAATCCATTACAGAATATAGGCGTACAGCTTTATTCCATCCGCGATTTAATGGATAAAGATCCGAAAGGATCTTTGGAACAAATTGCCAAAATTGGGTATAAACATGTTGAGCTCTATGGGATAGACGCCACTACCAAACAGTTCTGGAAATTGCCCTACAAAGAGTTGAAGAAAATATTGGATGATAACGGTCTAAAAACACATTCAGGCCATTATGATATGTCCAAATACCTCAGTAAAGCTCATACCGACAAAGAAGACCTTGCGGTTTATTTTGATGCAGCAAAAGAACTTGGTCAAGAATATGTGATTGCTCCTGTAACACCGATGTTTGATCTGAATGCATTGAAAAAAGACGATTATCTCTATGCTGCAGAGCAATTGAATAAGGCTGGTGAACAGGCTAAAAAATTAGGTCTAAAAGTTGCTTATCACAACCATTTCTGGGAATTTAGGGATCTAGGCAATAATACGACGGGTGAAGAGGTGATGTTAGCATTCACTGAGCCTGATTTGGTCGATTTTGAATTAGACCTTTTCTGGGCAGAAAAAGCGGGTAAAAACCCGATAGCTTTGTTTGAAAAATTCCCCAACCGTTTTAAACTTTGGCATGTCAAAGATATGGATAAAACAAAATCCAATCCTATTGAATGGCCCAAAGATGGGAAATTGCCGATTGAGCAAATCTTCAATGATATCAAGTATACCGAAGTGGGGACCGGAAGCATCAACTTCCCTGAAATCGTCAAAGAAAGGAATAAAGCCGGACTTAAATATGCTTTTGTTGAGCAAGACAATATCTATATGCCAAATAAGATGGAAAGTCTCAAAAAAAGCTACGATTATGTACAGGCAAATCTTACAAAATAAAAAAGGGAGCAATGCTCCCTTTTTTATTTTGTAAGATTGTCAGCTTAAAATTCGGTATCTTCTACCTCTACTGCAGTCTCGATTACTTTTCTCGCCAACTCTTCTTTAAATTCGATGATATTCTTGCTGATTGTTTCATCATGTGTACCAAGAATCTGAGCCGCCAATATACCTGCATTCTTCGCCGCATTTAAAGCGACAGTTGCTACAGGAATACCATTTGGCATCTGAAGAATAGAAAGTACCGAGTCCCATCCATCAATGGAATTTGATGATTTTACAGGAACGCCTATTACGGGTAAATGTGTAATAGAAGCGACCATTCCTGGCAAATGCGCCGCACCACCCGCTCCAGCAATAATAACTTTCAAACCACGAAATGCTGCATTTTTCGCATAATCAAACATACGTTGTGGTGTACGATGTGCTGAGACGATCGTTACCTCAAATTCCACCCCAAGGGCTTTGAGCACATCTATAGCATCCTGCATAACAGGAAGGTCTGATTTGCTTCCCATGATAATGCCTACCTGGGCCTTATTATTGACTGACATAGTATTGTTTAAGCTTTAACTTTTAATATTTCTTGTACTTTTCTTGCATTGGAGATCGCTTTCTCCCGATCATCATTGATGATACAAACATGGCCCATCTTGCGGAATGGCTTCGTATATTTCTTTCCATATAAATGGATATATACGCCTTCCATTGCCAACACCTCTTCTACTCCCTCATATTTGGCCAATCCTTCATAGCCAGGTTCACCTAACAGGTTAATCATAACGGCATTCGTTCTGCATCTGGTATCACCTAACGGTAGATTGAATATAGCCCTTAAATGCTGTGCAAATTGCGACACATAATTACCCTCTATTGTCTGGTGACCACTATTATGAGGGCGCGGAGCCAATTCGTTGACCAAAATATCACCATTTTTCGTTAGGAACATCTCTACAGCCAATATACCCACGATCTGCAAATCATCGGCAATCTTTTTTGCTATAGCCTCTGCGCGTTGTTGAATCTCTACACCATACAAAGACGGCGCAATCAAAAATTCCACCAAGTTAGCCTGAGGATTAAATTCCATTTCCACCATTGGAAATGTAGACACCTCCCCCTTATCATTCCGGGCAACAATGACCGCAATTTCCTTTTCAAAATCTACCCATTCTTCAATTAAGCTAGGTTCTTCGAACGCATCTTGTATATCCTGCTGGGTGACAATCTTCTTTACCCCTTTTCCATCATATCCATCCTTACGTAATTTCTGGATATAGGGTAAGCTTAATGAGGCATTTACTAAATTATCCTTATTGGATATCAATTGAAACGCCGAAGTTGGTATATCGTTTTGTTTAAAAAATTGCTTTTGTAGACCTTTATCTTGAATCAGACGAATGATACGTGATTGTGGATATACAATTACTCCCTCTCCTTCCAGTTTCTCCAAAGCATCTACATTCACCTTCTCGATCTCGATCGTGATCATGTCCAGATCCTTACCGAAATTATAGACCGTTTCAAAATCGCCCAATGAACCACATTCAAATTTATTGCACAACTTGCGACAAGGAGCATTCTTATCCGGGTCCAATACATGAACATTTACATTGTAATTAATGGCTTCCTGGATGAGCATTCTTCCCAGTTGACCACCGCCAAGAATACCCAATTGCAATTCACCATAAAAATCTTTTGCCATAATTGATTTAAAATCTTATAAAATTTATCTTTTAAGCTTTTCCGCTGAACAATTGCTCACCTAACAAGCTTTCTTTGTCTATCTTTTTTTGCAATTCAATAAAAGCACCAATTAGCGCCTCGGGACGTGGTGGACATCCCTGGACATAAACATCCACAGGGATAATGCGATCCACCCCCTTGACCACATGATAACCATGCTGCCAATATGGACCACCACAGTTGGAACAAGAGCCCATCGAAATAACATATTTAGGATCTGGCATCTGTTCATATAGTTTCTTGATACGATCGGCCATCTTAAAGGTAACCGTTCCAGCAATAATGATCACGTCGGATTGCCTTGGAGAAGGCCTTGGAAATACGCCCATCCGATCTAAATCGTAAGTTGAAGCCATTGCCCCCATCATTTCAATGGCACAGCAAGCAATACCAAAGCTCATAGGCCACATTGAAGATAATCTTGCCCAATTCAGCAAATCATCTAATTTGGCAACAATAACACCATTATTCTGCAATTGACTATCTAAACTCATGCTTACTCAGTTTTTTTAAATCGAGGTTTAAAGGCTGGTTTCGGTGTCGACACCTGTTCATCTATCGTTGTTTTGTGCGCGACAGTTTCATCTACAACCAGTGCATAATCACGCACCTGATAAGTCTTACTATTCAGGCTTGCATAGGCGCTATCCGGGATAGGTACAGGAACTTTAGGTAAGGACACATTTGGTTTAACCCATTCTAAATCGCCCTTTTTCCAGACAAAAACCAATCCTAGAATTAAAATACCAATGAACATAGCCATTTCAATCATGGTAAACCATCCCCACCTTCCATCTGCCGCAATATATTCGGACTGTCCAAATACAGTGGCCCATGGAAAAATAAAAATAAGCTCCACATCAAAAAGTAAAAATACGAGGGCGATCACATAAAACCGTGGATTAAACTGAACCCAAGAAGAACCAATGGGATCCTCTCCACATTCGTAGGTACCAGATTTGATGGGATTATTCTTTTTCGGAGAGATTAAACGTGCAAGAAAAATGGTCGCACAGACTAACAGCGCCCCTATCAGAAGAATGATAAGGATTTTGCCGTATTCCGATAATTGCGCGGGGTCATCCATAATAATTACAAATTTAACAAATATTTCGTTCACTCGGGTGAGGAACTTGAAATTACGAATTATTTCTTTAAAAACAGTTCGAATTTTGCGGAATCAACCAGCAGTATCCTGTCCGCAAGTAACCTAGATTCATCTTGTACAGCGCATAGTAGAAACGAAAAAATTAATCAAAAAGGCAATACAATGATCAAAACCTTCATGACTTCGCAGACTCCAACAGCAATGAAAGCGGAATGAAGATTCTTTCTGGCCAATAAGATTAGACACTTTCAGAAAAAAAAAATAGGGCATCGTATAAAACGATGCCCTTCTTATGATGTAACTATTCTCTAAAAATTACATTTTTCCTGGCATTTTGGGCATATTACGCATCATTTTAGCTGCCATCGCTGGATTAGACATCTGCTTCATGACTTTACGCATATCACCAAATTGTTTCAATAACTTATTCACTTCATTAATATCAGTACCTGATCCTTTCGCAATACGTAAACGACGTTTTTGATCAATGACATCTGGATTTTCGCGTTCAAAAGGTGTCATGGAATCGATAATCGCTTCAATGGGTTTGAAAGCATTGTCATCTACTTCAATATCTTTCATTGCTTTACCAACACCAGGGATCATTCCCATGAGGTCTTTCATATTACCCATTTTCTTGATTTGTTGAATCTGGGATTTAAAATCGTTGAAATCGAATTTATTCTTACGGATTTTCTTTTGGAGCTCTGCAGCTTGCTTCTCATCAAACTGTTGCTGCGCACGTTCCACTAAGGATACGACGTCACCCATACCCAAAATACGGGATGCCATACGATCAGGGTGGAATACATCCAATGCATCCATCTTTTCACCTGTACCAATAAACTTAATGGGTTTATTAACGACAGATTTAATCGACAATGCAGCACCACCGCGTGTATCACCATCCAACTTAGTCAATACTACACCTGTAAAGTCCAGACGGTCGTTGAACGTTTTAGCCGTATTCACGGCATCTTGACCAGTCATTGAATCCACAACAAATAGGATTTCGTCTGGTTTTGTCGCTTCTTTAACTGCAGTAATCTCTACCATTAAAGGCTCATCGATCGCCAAACGACCAGCTGTATCGATGATTACGACGTTATTTCCATTACGTTTTGCTTCTTCCACACCGGCTCTGGCAATCGCAATAGGATCGTTAGATTCACGATTCACATACACTGGTACGCCCACTTGTTCCGCGAGCACTTCCAATTGATCGATCGCTGCAGGACGGTAAACGTCACCAGCCACCAATAATGGTTTTTTATTCTTTTTATCTTTAAGGTACAAGGCCAACTTACCTGAGAACGTTGTTTTACCAGCACCATTCAAACCCGCAATTAAAATGACTGTTGGATTTTTTCCAGTCTCAAGCTCTGTAACAGATCCGCCCATCAAAGCTGTCAACTCATCATTCATGATCTTCGTCAACAATTGGCCCGGGGAAATACTTGTCAGTACATTTTCGCCTAAAGCTTTTTGTTTAACATCGTCGGTAAAAGTTTTGGCAGTTTTATAATTCACATCGGCATCCAACAACGCTTTGCGAATTTCTTTCATCGTTTCTGCAACGTTGATCTCGGTAATACTACCTTGTCCTTTTAATACTTTAAAGGCCCTATCTAACTTATCTTGAAGATTTGAAAACATAAAATCTGAATCTTATTCTATATAAACAGCAAAGTTAAAAAAATTGTCTATAGTAACCTCATTAACACACCATAAAAAATGCGACTATAAAAAATAATCGCATTTTTGTAGGGTAAAGTTACAATACCCGTATTTAATCACTTCTACGGCCACCGAATAAAATCGATGCATAATATAAAAGTGTCACCAACGCACTTAACGCTGCTACAACATATGTCATCGCCGCCCATTTCAAAGCATCTTTTGCACCGTCATGCTCTTCACCATTATAGGTTACACCAGCATGGTTTAACCATTCCAGCGCGCGGTTCGACGCATCAAACTCGACAGGCAAGGTGATAAAAGAAAATAAGGTTGTAATAGCCAGCGCCCCAACTCCAACAGCTAAAAGCCATGGATTACCACCTTTAGAAAAAGCAAACAGCATAACGCCCAACATCAATACCCATGAAGTCATTTTGGAAGCCGCATTGACCATCGGTACCATTGCCGAACGGAAACCCAACCATTTATAGGCTTTGGCGTGCTGTACAGCGTGACCACATTCGTGTGCCGCTACCGCTGCAGCTGCAACACTGCGACCACTGTAAACTTCAGGGCTTAAATTAACGGTTTTATCCGACGGATTATAGTGATCTCCCAAACGATCTGGGATAGACAATACCTTTACATCATATATACCGTTATCATTTAACATTTTTTGCGCAATCTCAGCTCCAGACATCCCGTTGCTCAAAGGCATTTCGGAGTATTTCTTAAATTTGTTTTTGAATCTTGTTTGGACAATTAGGCTTACCACCATTATTCCAATAAATAAAATCAAGTACATAGCTATTCAATCGTTTTATAGTTATAATATGACTATCAAACCTTATTCCAATCGTTGAAAAAAGGTATATGCATAAATTTCTAAGATAAAAAAAGTCTTTGACCTGACAAAAAGAACAGGTTCTTCTGATCTCCACATGACATAATTACCACATCATTTGGACAAATAACCCCGCTTTCAGCTTCGATGCAGCGAAACACTTACACTGATTAACAAGAATTCAATACGTATACTCATCGGTCATTTCTGAAGGCGCGCAGTTATTTTAAGTTCAATCAGGAGCGAATTATTGAAGTAAATGGCTTTTGACGGCATAATGCACAGAGGATTCTAGCATCGCCTTATTATAAAAGAAAAGATGGTAAAATACAAAAGAAGCGATACTGCCCGTAATCCCAATTAGGAATGTAAATAAAAAGGGGCGTTTTGAAATGCCCCCTTTATTATAAATAGCCCATTTGCAGGGTAAGATCGGTACCTTCAATCATCTTACGTAAATTACTCAATGCGTAGCGCATCCTCCCCAAAGCAGTATTGATGCTTACTTCCGTTATTTCCGCAATATCTTTAAAACTCATATCACAAAAGTGTCGCATAATGAGCACTTCTTTTTGATCGTCCGGAAGTTTTTGGATCATTTTCTTAAGATCAACATCAACCTGCTGTTTGAGCATTTTTGACTCTGCGCTTTCATCACTAAATTCGAGCACCTCAAAAATATCAAAGCCATCTGCATTCACAATATTTGGAGCACGTTTTGCTTTTCTAAAAAAGTCAACAATCATATTGTGTGCTATACGAATAGCCCAAGGTAAAAACTTACCCTCTTCATTATATTTACCGGATTTTAATGTGTTGATGATTTTAATGAAAGTCTCCTGGAAAATATCTTCAGCAAGATATTCATCTTTTACTTTCATATATATAGAAGTATATATTTTCGATTTATATCGATTCAACAATGCCTCTAGACCGGACTCTTGGCCACCGACATACATTTGGATCAACTCTTGATCGCTTTTACCTTTTAGAAGTCTCATACGTCACTTACTTTTTTAGCAGTTCGCAAATAAATTATCAGTTCTGTGTTAAAATGTAAATGTTTGCCGTATAAACTATCCTTTCTTATTGTAAAACAATCAATTAATCTAAAACCAAATTACCGCAAAATAAATGAGTAATCAAATTATTACAATTTATTTTAAGGTTTTTTAACATTTAAAAATAAGTTATCTACCTCACATTTCCAAACCGAGCTCTTAAGGCAATACTCCCATTCCCTCCGAAACAAGCTAGAACCAGCAGTTGTACATGAGAAGGACAACACGCCAATGAGGCATTATTCAATCCGAACTTTATAGGGAGTTAATAGGGACCTAATAGGGACCTCATTCGGATGAATCCCTATTTGAACCGTATAAAATACGGTTCAGGTTATTATATAATTCCCGTGATAAGTTAAATTGGTACGGGCTTATACCATACATGTTATGCTGAGAATAGCTGTAGGAAAATAAAAAAGCGGAACCACCGCATCGGTGATTCCGCTTTTTTTTATTCCTAGGGGAATTTCTTATTTATACAATGGGAACTCAGCCATCATTGCTCTTACTTTGCCATGGATCAAATCCAGTTGAGCATCGTTAGATGCATTTTTCAATGCCTCATCGATCAACTCGCCAATTTGTATAATTTCATTCTCTTTAATACCACGTGTTGTAATTGCAGCAGTACCAAAACGTACACCTGAAGTCACAAAAGGAGAACGTGTATCAAAAGGAACCATATTTTTATTTGTTGTAATACCGGCTTTACCTAATACAGCTTCAGCTTCTTTACCAGAAATATCTTTGTTGCGAAGATCCACCAACATCAAGTGATTGTCTGTACCACCAGAGATGATCTTGTAATCTCTTTCCACAAAGAATTGTGCCAATGCAGCTGCATTTTTCTTTACCTGAACGATATATTCCATATACTCATCGGATAAAGCCTCACCGTAAGCTATTGCTTTCGCTGCGATTGTATGCTCCAAAGGACCACCTTGTGTACCTGGGAATACAGCTAAATCCAATAATTGCGTGATTGTACGGATTTCACCTTTAGGTGTTTTGATGCCCCATGGATTTTCAAAATCTTTACCGACCATAATCATACCACCACGTGGGCCACGAAGCGTTTTGTGTGTCGTTGTCGTAACGATATGGCAATGTGGAAGTGGATCATTCAATAAACCACGAGCGATTAAACCTGCAGGGTGAGAAATATCAGCCATTACGATAGCACCAATCTCGTCAGCAACTTTACGAATGCGCGCGTAATCCCAATCACGAGAATAAGCCGAAGCACCACAGATGATCATCTTTGGTTTTTCACGAAGCGCTGTTTCTTCCAATTGCTCGTAGTCAATTAGACCTGTATCTTCTTTTACACCATAAAATAATGGTTGATAGATCTTACCAGATAAGTTCGCTGGTGAACCGTGTGTCAAGTGACCACCGTGAGATAAATCAAGACCTAAAATTTTGTCACCAGGTTTGATTGTCGCCAAAAAAACAGCCGCATTTGCTTGAGCACCAGAGTGAGGCTGAACATTTACCCATTCTGCGCCAAATAATTGTTTTGCACGATCAATTGCGATGGTTTCAATCTCATCCACAACTTCACAACCTCCATAGTAACGTTTTCCTGGGAGGCCTTCTGCATATTTATTTGTCAACACTGAACCAGCAGCTTCCATCACTTGTTTTGAAACAAAGTTTTCTGAAGCAATTAATTCAATACCTTCTTCTTGGCGTTTAAGCTCATCAGCTATTAAATTAAAAATGGCTTGATCTCTTTCCATTGTTTTTAAATGTTGTAAAGTAAATTTTGTAGTTTATTTTAATGCCTCAAAGATAGCATATTCCATAAAGAATATCGACAAAAAGTCCTATTTTATTAAATATTCTTAGAAAAACAGCCTTATTTATGCGAATTACCTAATTAGGTCAAGATCATTTTATGGTGCTATCGGACCGAATAAGCGTACGAAGAATTGAATGTTTCGAAAATGTCAAAAAATTCCGGTCAAGCATTTTGCCATTAAAAAAATGTATTTTTGTATTGGATTGGCTAAAACACTATTACAATGAGTACAGAACATACAGCAGTTGCTCCTGTTTCCTTAACAGAAGGGGCAATCAAGGAACTAAATAAATTAAAGGATCAACAAGAAATCTCTGATGATTTTGGTTTACGTGTCGGTGTTGAAGGCGGCGGTTGTTCCGGTATGAGTTATATCTTGGGCTTTGACCAGAAAAAGGACGGCGATAACGAATACGAAATTCAAGGAATTCGCATCTTTATGAACAAAGCACATGGCCTATATCTTGCCGGTATGGAAATCGACTTCAAATCGGGACTCGATGCAAGGGGCTTCACATTCAACAATCCCAATGCAACAAGTACCTGCGGATGCGGAAGCAGTTTTTCAGCATAACTGAATTTCAGCAAGAATGAAATAACAAAGGGACTGCCATGGGTAGTCCCTTTGTCGTAGCAGATGCTTCCATCATTTTCGCCAGTTGATCAAGGGGGGAGATTTCAAAAAGTTCAACCTCGATTTAATGATATAAGCACAACAAAGCCCTCTTTCATTTTCCATCATAAATCACTAAATTAGCGACCTTTAGAAAAGAAGCATACAACAGTCTGATGTACAAAGAATATAAGCAGTTAAATTTACCCGAGATAGGTAAAGAGATTTTGACCCGTTGGGAACAGGAAAAAATATTCGAAAAAAGTATCAATAATCGTCCTGAAAGCAAGACCTATACATTTTTTGAAGGTCCGCCTTCTGCAAATGGAATGCCTGGAATTCACCACGTGATGGCACGTACGATTAAGGATATTTTCTGTCGTTACAAGACTTTGAAAGGTTACCAAGTGAAACGAAAAGGCGGCTGGGATACCCATGGTCTGCCCATTGAACTTGCTGTCGAAAAAGCTCTTGGAATCACAAAAGAGGATATCGGCAAAAAGATTACCGTAGAACAATATAATGACGCTTGTCGCAAGGAGGTAATGAAATATACCGATGTATGGAATGACCTAACCACCAAAATGGGCTATTGGGTTGACCTTGAGCATCCTTATATTACTTACAAGAATGAATACATCGAAACCTTATGGTATTTATTAAAAGAACTTTACAAAAAAGGTCTTTTGTACAAGGGTTATACGATACAACCTTACTCTCCGGCAGCAGGTACGGGATTGAGTTCGCATGAACTTAACCAGCCCGGCACCTATAAAGATGTTAAAGATACCACCATCGTTGCAGAATTTAGACTTATCAAAAGTCAGCTTCACCCAGCTATAGAAAAATTAGTTGACGACGATGCGGAGGATGTAGCATTCATTGCCTGGACGACCACGCCATGGACTTTACCGTCCAACACAGCTTTGGTTGTAGGCAAGAAAATAAATTATGTTAAGATCCGAACTTTCAATAAATATACTGGTGCTCCTGTATCTGTCGTGTTAGCGAAAGATTTGATCAGCAAACATTTTAAAGCGGAAGGAGAAAATGCATCCTTCCAAGACTATAAATTGGGCGACAAAGTAATTCCTTGGGAGCTTGCAGCAGAATTTGTAGGCGAAGAACTTGTTGGCTTGCGCTACGAGCAATTGTTGCCTTATATCACCAACGAGGACTTACAAGAAAATGCTTTCCGCGTTATTCCAGGCGACTTTGTTACGACTGAAGACGGTACCGGTATCGTTCACGCTGCTCCTACTTATGGTGCGGATGACTTTCGTGTAGCAAAAGAACATGGTGTACCGGGCATCTTGGTGAAAGATGAAAGTGGAAAAGAGGTACCTACTGTTGACCGTACCGGACGTTTTGTAAGTGAAATCACAGATTTTGCCGGAAGATTTGTCAAAGAGGAATATTACAGCGCAGAGGAACGTTCAAAAGAAGACTTCAAACCCACAGACGTGTTGATCTCTATCAAACTAAAAGAGGACAACAAAGCTTTCGATGTCAAAAAATATGAGCATACCTATCCACATTGTTGGCGTACAGACAAACCTGTTCTATACTATCCATTAGATAGCTGGTTTATCCGCACGACAGCAGTGAAGGAAGATTTGGTTGCATTAAATAAAACCATCAACTGGAAACCTGAAGCAACCGGTACCGGCCGCTTTGGAAACTGGTTAGAAAACTTGGTGGACTGGAACCTTTCGCGTTCGCGTTACTGGGGAACTCCACTTCCTATCTGGCGTTCAGAAGACGAAAATGAAGAAGTTTGTATCGGCTCCTTACCTGAATTAAAGTCCTTATTGGAAGCTTCTTTGACCTCAGACGTTTTATCTAACGATGAAAAAGCGAAAAATAAAGCTTACTTGGATAAATTCGACACCGAGCAACTGGATCTTCACCGTCCATATGTTGACGATATCGTTCTTGTTTCTGATGCCGGACAAAAGTTATTCCGCGAACCTGATCTGATAGACGTATGGTTTGATTCGGGCGCAATGCCTTATGCACAATGGGGATTGGATCACGAAAAACTAGCCAAAGGCGAAGAGTTTCCTTTTAAAGCTGGATTTGATCATGCATACCCTGCAGACTTTATCGCTGAAGGAGTTGATCAAACACGGGGTTGGTTTTTCACCTTACATGCGATTTCTACAATGATGTACAAATCGGTTTCCTTCAAAAACGTGGTTTCCAATGGCTTGGTGTTGGATAAAAATGGAAATAAGATGTCCAAACGCCTAGGCAATGGTGTTGATCCATTCTCGACGATCGATCAATACAGTGCCGATGCAACACGCTGGTACATGATCAGCAATGCCGCACCATGGGACAACCTTAAATTCAATATGGAAGGATTGGATGAAGTCCGCCGTAAATTCTTTGGTACTTTATATAATACCTACGCTTTTTTTGCATTGTATGCCAATATCGATAAGTTCTCGTATTCAGAACCAGATATCGCTTTGGAAAAACGTCCTGAAATTGACCGTTGGATTATCTCCTTGTTAAATTCGTTGACCAAGGAGGTAGACGAATACTTAGCGGATTACGAGCCTACAAAGGCCGCGCGCGCTATTCAAAACTTTGTTGATGAACATCTCAGCAACTGGTATGTCCGTCTTTGCCGTCGTCGTTTCTGGAAAGGAGATTATACAGAAGATAAAATTTCGGCTTATCAAACACTTTATACATGTCTTGATACGATTGCGAAATTGATGTCCCCAATATCACCTTTCTTCTCGGATAGATTATTCCTGGATTTGAATTCAGCCACTAACAAGGAACAAGTTGAATCTGTTCACCTGGCGAATTTCCCGGTTTATAATGAAAGTCTAGTCGATAAAGATCTGGAAGAACGCATGGCTTTAGCGCAGGATATCTCATCGCTAACACTTTCTTTACGGAAGAAAACTTCCATCAATGTACGTCAACCATTAAACAAAATTTTGGTTCCGGTACTTGATAGTGCTTTCCAAGAAAAGGTAGAGAAAGTAAAAGATCTGATACTTTCTGAGACCAATATCAAAGATATCGAGTTCATTACAGATACCACTGGTATTATTAAGAAAAAAATAAAACCAAATTTCAAAGCTCTTGGCGCGAAAGTTGGTAAGGATATGAAGTTAGTTTCTTCGTCTATCCAATCGTTGACTATAGATCAAATCAGCACGTTGGAATCAACAGGCGAATTGGCCCTAGCAGGCACGCCATATACGATTTTACTGAGCGATGTAGAAATTATAGCAGAAGACGTTGAAGGATGGCAAGTAGCGAATCTAGGTAAATTGACCGTAGCATTAGATGTACATATCACCGAAGAATTGAAAAAAGAAGGTTTGTCAAGAGAATTGATCAACCGCCTACAAAATCTAAGGAAGGATAAAGGATTAGAAGTCACTGATAGAATTAACGTAAAGTTAACAGCTGCTTCAGAAGTGGTCAATGCTGCCAACGAAAATTTATCGTATATTTGCACCGAAATTCTGGCCGATTCATTGGTATTTGAAGATTCACTAACTGAAGGAGAGACCATCGAGATCGATGGCAAAGAACTTAAGGCATTAATCCAAAAAAATTAAATTATGGCAAACAACAACGAGAAAACACGCTATAGCGATTCAGAATTACAAGAATTCAAAGATATTATCTTGGACAAGCTTAGAATAGCAAAAGAAGAGCTTTCCTCGTTGACCGCAACGCTTAATAACAGTAATGCTAATGGTACCGACGATACTGCTGGAACGTACAAGACATTGGAAGACGGTTCAGCTACTTTAGAAAAAGAGCAAACAAATCAATTGGCTGCTCGTCAAAAGAAATTTATCGACAACCTAGAAGCAGCGTTGGTGCGCATCGAGAACAAAACGTATGGTATCTGTAGAGAGACCGGAAAACTGATTCAAAAAGAACGTTTGAAAGCTGTTCCACATACAACGTTGAGCATCGAAGCGAAAAACAAACAATATTAATTTTAGGCATTAAATATATGGTCTTTGCTTAGGCAAAGACCATTTTTATAACACAATGAAGGGTTATACGAAACCGATCGCGCTCATCGTAGCGATACTTTTAATAGATCAATTGTCAAAAATATGGGTTAAGCTCACAATGACAATTGGACAAAGCCACCATGTATTGGGCAAATTTTTCCAGATTCATTTTATTGAAAACAATGGAATGGCCTATGGTATGGAATTTGGCGGTGATTATGGAAAATTATTTTTGACGGTATTTCGTATTTTAGCCGTAGCTGGTATTGGATACGGCCTGCATTACATGATCAAAAATAAGTATAACCGTGGTTTCATCTTGAATGTTGCCCTAATTCTTGCCGGTGCCTTAGGAAATATCATCGATTCTGCTTTTTACGGTGTCATCTTTAGTGAAAGTACCTGGTATGATAAAGCAAGTTTATTCCCAGCAGGTGGTGGTTATTCTTCCTTCCTGCACGGAAAAGTGGTCGATATGCTTTATTTCCCATTAATTCAAGGCAACTTCCCTTCTTGGGTGCCCTTTTGGGGCGGTGAAGAGTTCCTCTTCTTCCGACCTGTATTCAACATTGCCGACTCGGCAATTTCTGTTGGGGTGGTTTTGATCCTGTTATTTCAAAAACGGTATTTCAAAACAGAAAAAGAAGAGAAATCCAGCATCCACAGTGAAATCGTTGAAGATTAACGAAATATCCCTAAAAGCCTTGTTAATCCCAAGGCTTTTATTTTTTTGTACATATAACCCAATACAACTATCTAAACTCTACTATTAGCATGAAAAACATTAGCCTACTTCTGACATTTTGCGGCCTACTAGGAATCCAAATAGCACAGGCACAACAGATCGAAGTTTCCAACTTAAAGAAACATATCTATTACCTCGCTGACGACAAAATGCAGGGACGGGGAACGGGCAGTAAGGAAGTATTTCAAGCTGCAGATTATATTGAAAAGGAATTCAAAAAATACAAACTTGAGCCTAAAGGTGAAAAAGGGTACCGCCAATCCTTCAAAGCCAAAGTCTGGAAAGTAAAAGTTGCAGACAGCATTCGCAATGCAGATAATATCATTGGATTTATTGACAATGGTGCAGACTTAACAGTTGTTATAGGCGCACATTACGATCACTTGGGAACAGGTCGTCAAGGAAGTTCAAAAGACTCCTTAGGAGTAGGCAAAATCCACAATGGAGCCGACGATAATGCCTCTGGTACTGCTGGTTTATTGGAGCTCGCACGTTACTTTAGCAGCAACAATGAAAAAGAACCCTACAACTTGTTGTTTATTGCTTTCGGAGCGGAAGAATTGGGATTAGTTGGTTCCAAATATTTTACGGAACACCCTACCCTACCATTGGAGAAAATCACAGCCATGCTCAATATGGATATGATCGGCCGTTATAATCCCAGCAATGGCCTTGCTGTAATCGGCTATGGAACAAGTAGTCAATGGCCAGCTATATTCAAAGATGTTCAGGCACCTATAAAATTTAATCTTAGCAAGGAGGGCAACGGCGGATCTGACCAAACTTCATTCTACAAAAAGAATATACCGGTGTTGTTTTTCCATACTGGTGGACACCCAGACTATCATATGCCGACCGATGATGCCGATAAAATCGATTATAACGCTTTAAAATCCATTTTGGATCTAGAAAAAACAGTAGTTGAAAATATCATGAAACAATCCAGTAAAATGGATTTTATATGGACCAACTAAAACAAAAAAGGCGGATTTGTGTCTAACAGCATGTGATAATCTAGCTTTTTATATGCTCAAATACTATAACAGAGATTAGTAAATTAGTTTGTAGACATACACGAATAAACTAAACAGCGCACTTAAGACCCTGCAAACGAGTCTTTATAAACAGGTGCTTGGATATCATTTAATTATTGTTGATGAAAAAAATTCTAGTGACAGGGTCCAATGGATTCCTTGGCCAAAAAGTCGTTGATTTACTTGCTAAAAATGACCAATATGATGTTGTCGCCATTTCAAAGGGTCCAAATCGTAACCCGAATCAAGTGAATTATGCTTTCTTTCAGGTAGACCTATCGGATCGGGAAAAACTGACAGATTTTTTATCTGCACAAACTTTTGATGCAATTGTACATACAGCAGCTATGACCAGTGTGGAAGCTTGTGAAGCAGATCAAGCAGCATGTCAATTGCTTAACGTCGATCTCGTAGCCGATCTGGCTTCCTATTGTACTGCACATCAGACACAACTGATCCACTTATCCACGGACTTTGTATTTGATGGCAAAAAAAATGCGCCTTATGATGAAACAGATCTCCCCAATCCACAAAGTGAATATGGGAAGAGTAAATATGCTTCCGAACAAGTGCTTGTACAATCCAACTGTAATTATGCTATCCTTCGCACGATATTAGTATATGGGATCAATGCTGACCCCAATCGTTCGAATCTAGTATTATGGGCTAAAAGTAAGTTGTCGCAAAATGAGCCCATAAAAGTAGTCAATGACCAATGGAGAATGCCTACCTTTGTGGATGATTTAGCTTATGCTTGCCAACTCGCTATTGACAGAAAAGCGCAGGGAATATTTCATATTTCAGGAGCAGAATTAATGTCGATCAATGAGGCAGTCTACAAAATTGCAGACTACTGGCAACTAGACAAAGGACTGATTTCAGAGATCAGTGCTGCCAGCATTGGACAGGCGGAGAACAGGCCACGGCAGACAGGCTTTGATCTGACTAGATCTAACGCTGAATTGGGTTATGTGCCGACGTCATTTATGGATTCTTTGGCAATCATAGATAATCAATTCAAAACGTTTGGACGATAATGACAAATAATGATATGATAGAGAAATTTGCGCGAGAGTCATACACTGAGATGAACGAATTGGTATTACCCAACGACACAAATACTTTTGGGAATTTGATGGGTGGCCGTTTATTGTATTGGATGGATATCTGTTCGGCTATTGCTGCTCAAAAACACTGTAGCAATGTCGTCGTAACAGTATCAGTCGACAATGTATCTTTTAAGCGCTCCATTAAACTTGGTGAGGTCGTCACGATACAAGCTCAGGTAACGCGTGCGTTTAATAGTTCTTTGGAAGTACGCATGGAAATTTTCGCGTCTAATTTACCGGAAGGCACCCGTGTAAAAACCAACGAAGCTTATTATACCTTTGTTGCTGTTGATGCGGATAACAATCCTAAAGCTGTGCCTGTATTAATTCCGGAAACAGATATAGAACACAAAGCTTACGAAGATGCATTACAACGAAGAGAACTGCGCCTTATTCTCGCGGGGAAATTAAAGCCTGAAAATGCAAAAAAATTAAAAGCGCTGGTCAGTCTTTTTAGCCAAAAGAACTAATGCTTGATGTTCATGACTTACATACCTTGTAAATAATCAAAAAGGGAAAACGATCGTTTTCCCTTTTTTTATATCCCCATACACCGGGTCGATTTATTCACGGTAGCTTACGCGTTGCCAAGCGCTAAAATCCGATCAAATTCTTCTGGCTTCAAAGGCATTACAGACAAACGTCCTTGTCTGACCAAGGCGATATCCTGCAACTGCTCATCAGCCTTAATGGTTTCCAACGTAACGGATTTCTTCAGCGTCTCAACAGGTGCCAGATCCACCACGACCCAACGCTCATCATCTGTTGTCGGATCTTGATAAAATTCCTTGACGACTTTGGCCACCCCCACAACTTCTTTTCCTTCATTGCTATGGTAGAACAGAACCAGATCCCCTTCTTTCATAGCTTTAATATTATTCCTAGCTTGATAATTACGAACGCCATCCCAAAATGTACGGCCATCTTTATTAAATTGTTCCCAGCTATATTTAAATGGTTCAGATTTTACTAAGAAGTATTGCATGGTCAAATTTCTGTTAAGCGTTAAAAACTATTGTTGTGGCATTAAAACTTCCATTTTATCTGCAAAATGCGCACAGTAATCACGCAAGTCGCCAATAACTTTTTCCGCCATCGGATCACCGCCTGAAGAACGGATAAAAGAGTCGCCCAATGTTTGCAGCGTTTCATAGAAAAAACGTTTCATCTCATCGTAGGGCATATCTTTAGTCCAAAGATCAATACGCATTGAATTTTTATAATGTGAATCCCATAGGGCTAAAAACATCGCTTTTGCAGGTAATTCCTCCGCATTATTTCCATCTGTAGAAGACCACATGATATTTTCAGGCACGTTGTTTTCATCTAACTCTACCTGTAATTTTATTTCAGCTTTTTTCATTTTAATATTATTGAGCTATTTATATTGAGCTATGTTTTTTGAAACAGGAACTATATTTGCCATCGATTCACAACCTAACTCGTCTTTATTTTTAATTTTACTTCTTACCCAAAGGTTACTTTGACAATTAAACTGGTGACACAAACGACTACCAAAAATGCCAATTGTAATAACCACATTTTTTTATTTGGCTTTACAAAGACCCTAAATACAATATCAATGACGGTCAATATCAACAACAATAGGATAAATGCGCCCCAAGTAAATAAGGCCTTTTCGTCATTGGGGTTTTCCATAACAAACCAGGCAACAAGGCATGCACTAGCGATATTTAGTGGTGTAAAGCGCACAATAAATTAACGTTTTTTAAAATTACGATTTGTTCCTCCCGATTTTCCGCCTGCAGACTTACTTTTACTTTTTGCTTTTGGTTTAAATCCGGAAGCTCGTTGTGCCTCCCGCACTTCTTTCTGTTTGATAACGTATTTTTTCTCGTGAAAAGCACCTTGGAAATCTGGATCATCTTTCCGCTTTTGATTATCAATCTCTCGTGCAATATCCTGTTTTTCATGAAAGGGTGTTTTCTCTATAAAAACATCCTCTGGTAGTGCGTAGACAGGAATACTTTGCTTGATCAATTTTTCGATTTTGCGAACATAATATTTCTCGGCATCATTACAGAACGTGATAGCATCCCCCTCATTGAAAGCTCGCCCGGTACGTCCAATACGATGCACATAATCTTCTATAACAATAGGTACTTCAAAGTTGATCACATGGCTTACATTAGAAACGTCAAGCCCTCGCGCCGCCACATCCGTTGCGACCAAAATACGAATATTCCCTTCCTTAAACGCATTGATGGAGTTGATACGTGTATTCTGACCTTTATTGGCATGAATAACACGAACCTCATCTTTACCGTATTTACGTTCCAAAAAGTGGAAGACATTATCTGCTACCTGCTTTGTTTTACAGAAAACAATCAGTCGACTAAATGCTTCATCATCTTTCAAGAGATGTTGAAGTAAATTCAATTTTGTCTTTTGGTTGGGAACAACATATAGCGCCTGACTTACCGTCTTGGCTGGTGTAGCTTGTTCGGACACCTCAATAATGGTCGGAAACGCTAAGAAATCACCTGCAATTTTGCGAACAAGCTCACTCATTGTTGCTGAGAACAATAAGTTCTGACGTTTGCGTGGCACAATTTCAAGTACACGATGGATCTTACTAATAAAACCCATATCCATCATCTTATCGGCCTCATCCAAGACCAAAAATTTGAGTGATTTGACAACAATGTGCCCTTCGAGGTACAAGTCTAAAAATCGACCTGGAGTTGCCACGATAATATCCACTCCTTTTTCGAGTGCTTCTATCTGAGTTTTTGGTCCTAATCCACCATAAAGTACCACTGAACGCAAATCAAGATAAGTAGAAAACAACTTAATATTTTCTTCGATCTGCATGGCCAATTCTCTCGTTGGTGTCAAAATCAACGCACGCGCATCATTTCCCTGAGCATATTTTAGCTTCATCAGCATCGGCAAAACGAATGCCGCTGTTTTTCCAGTTCCCGTCTGAGCGATTCCCATCACATCCTGCCCGGCCAATATTGGCGTAATTGCCTTTTCTTGGATCTCAGTCGGTTGTTGATACCCCGCCTCCGCTATCGCATTTAAGATCTGTTTATTGAATTTAAAATTTTCAAATGATTGCTGCATCTTGCAAAGATAAGGAAAAGAGTCCATTTGACTTTCCTTGACCACCAATACGGTACACATTTACTTTCAATTGACATAAAAATTGGTAAAAAGCATATTATAAAGTCTAATATTTTGGTTTTTAAGAGAATTAAAGCATTTTTGTAGGGTATAAACAAACTTTTTATCAGGTTGATATGAAAAAATTATGGATGTGTTTGTTGTTCATCACAACAAGCTTTGCTGCATTTGCCGATGAGGGAATGTGGTTTTTAATGTATCTAAAGCGTCTGAATGAGTCAGATATGCAGAAAAAAGGGCTTCGCTTAAGTGCCGAAGAAATCTACAGCATTAACCACTCTAGCTTAAAAGATGCAATCGTACAATTCAATGGTGGCTGTACTGCTGAGATCGTTTCTGATCAAGGCTTGGTATTCACCAACCATCACTGTGGATATGGTGCTATTGCTGAACTTTCTACACCAGAAAATGATCATTTAACAAATGGTTTCTGGGCCAAATCCAAAAATGAAGAGTTAAAGCCTAAATCTTTGTCGGTTCGCTTTTTTGTGCGCATGGATGATGTTTCAAAACGAATCTTAGGTTTGGTCAACAACAAAATGGCTGAAGATGAACGAAAAAAAATCATTGCTGCTGAAATTGCCAAAATTCAAAAAGAGAATAGCGAAAATGGTAAATATGTGGTTGAAGTAAAATCATTCTACCAAGGCAACGAGTATTATTATTTTGTATACCAAGATTACAATGATGTCCGTTTGGTAGGAACACCCCCAAATAGCATTGGAAAATTTGGCGGTGATACGGATAACTGGGAATGGCCACGTCATACCGGAGATTTCTCAATTTTCCGCGTTTACGCCGATAAAAATGGTAATCCAGCAGAGTATGCACAAGATAATGTGCCTTTGAAACCTAAACATTTCCTACCTGTCAGCTTAAAAGGTGTTCAAGAAGGAGATTTCGCGATGATCTTAGGCTATCCAGGTCGTACCAATCGTTGGATGCCCGCTGGAGGAATCAATCAGAATGTTAAATTCGCTTATCCAGCTTGGGTAGAAGCTTCTAAAACAGGTATGGATGCCATGAAAAAATTCATGGATCAAGACCAAGCTGTAAAATTGAACTACGCTTCAAAATACTCTCAGGTAGCTAATTACTGGAAAAACCGTCAAGGAATGATTGATGCTTTGACATTACATAAAACTGCAGAATCTAAAGCAAAAGACGAAGCTAAATTTGACAAATGGGCAAATAAAGCTGCAAACAAAGCAGAATACGGTGATGTCATCAAAACAATCAACGAATTTTATGCTTCGACAAACGAGAAAGCTAGACATGACAACTATTTAATGGGCATGTTGCGTTCTAGTGCAATTGCAGCTTTACCGAACACAATTGGATCAGGTTTAGAAGTATATACTGCTGGAGATGAAGCAAGAAGAAATGCTATTCTTCCTCGTTTAAAATCTGCCATCGATGCAGGTTATGAAAAAATGTACATGCCGCTTGAAGAGCAAGTATTGATTGACGAATTGAATCTTTATGCTAAAAAAGCAGGAAATATTGCACCATATATTGCAGAATTGGCTGCTAAAAATAATGGTGACTTTACGGCTTATGTCAAAGAATCTGTGAAGAACAGCATCTTCGCTTCTGCTGAACGTTTGAACAATTACCTGGAGAACCCTAACGCTGAAATTTTAGCCAATGACCCATTGTATAAACTTTCTTCGGCCTTACTTAACAGATACCGTCAAGTAGATCCTAGCTGGAAAACACAAGACGACAAATTTGAAGGTGCTTATCGTAAATATGTCGCTGGGGTATTAGCGTCGAATCCAAAAGGTAAATTCTATCCAGATGCGAACAGTACGTTACGTTTAACTTACGGTTCGATCAAAGGCCTACCACAAGATCCTCGTAATGACGCTGACAAAAACTTTTACACGACGTTAAAAGGCACTATTGCGAAGTACAAAAAGGGCGACGAAGAGTTTGATTTACCACAACGTTTGATGGATTTGTACAATAATAAGGACTACGGTCGTTATGCCGACAAGAAAGGATATTTACCAGTGAACTTCCTAAGTGACAACGACATAACAGGCGGAAACTCAGGTTCACCAGTAATAAATGGCAACGGCGAATTAATTGGCCTAGCTTTTGATGGTAATATTGAAGCTATGGCTGGTGATGTGATCTTCGACCACAAGCTACAACGTACAATTTCAGTTGATATCCGTTATGTATTATTTATCATCGATAAATTTGCAGGAGCAACCAACATTATTGACGAACTTAAGATTGTTGAATAGTTTTTTTTAAGCTTTTTCGATAAAAAAAAACGAAATTTATTTTCTATTTGATTCGTTTTTGTATATTTAAGGAGTGTTTAGGAAAAACCATAAAAACTAAAATTATAATTATAAAAAAATGGAAAACTACGTAAAATTAAAAGAGTTAGTAGCTTCTATCGAAGCTGATGCAGACAAGTTCTTCAACAATGGTAATTCTGCAGCTGGTACACGTGTACGTAAAGGATTACAAGAAATCAAAACCTTAGCACAAGAACTTCGTAACGAAGTTACTGCTAAGAAAAACGACGGAAAATAGTTTTTTCGAAGTTAAACATAAAAAAGGCCTTTCAAATGAAAGGCCTTTTTTGTTGGCTTTTACAGAAATGTACAGGCCATCACCAAATTGTAAATCTTAATACCCAGGTAATCACCGAAAGAGGCCTTCAGTTTATCATAAACCTGCTGCCTGGTCAAGGGTTTATCTTTCTTCTTTAACAAGGTTGCCGATGAAGGGTTTACGGCTCCCAACTCAACCTTCGTTGCAAACATATTGTAATGCAGCTCTGGAACCGCCAAACCAAGGATCATCCCCGGTAGTCCATTAAAGGCCGAAGGACCTCCCGAAACAGGGATTTGATCCGTATAAAAAGCAACGGCATAGATGGAATCCAATACAAGTCCATTGGCCCTTCGGCAGGGATAACCTGCGATTTCACGGTATTCATTCGTGATTTTCCACTTGATCTTTAATGTCGAATCTGCCACGACAACTCGTTCCCCTCCTAACTCAAAGACAGAATTAAATGCTTTACTCTTCAAATTTTGATAGCCACTTATCCCTGACTCAAAAATTCCAGACCGCATCAGCCCGCTAACAACATCCGAATACTCTTCAGTAATATGTTCATAGAGGACCTCATCATTGGAAAATGTCAGTTTCTTTTTCAGCACCTGATTTTCGGGAGTCTGCTCCATCATTTCTTTGATCGAGTTACGTGTATCCTCGTCTTTTGCATAGGTTGCATAACGTTTGAGCAGGTTTTTAAGAAACACGGTTTTGTCATAGGTAATTGTTCCTTGCGTAGGAAAATAAGCATATTGTCCAAAAGCTGTGGCTCCCCAAAAAAAGAGCAGCAATAAGACGAGTAAATTTTTGATATCTTTCATTTTATTTCGATTTTACGAGCATTTTATTTATTTCCCAAGTCAGCTTAACCATATAATATCTACTGATTGTGTTGTATCGGCGTTCGGTCAATAGTGTCCCGTTTTGACTTCTGTCAAAACCCACATTCTGTTTGAGGAGGTCATTAACCATAAAGGTCAATTCCAACTTTTCATCTTTTCGGAATTTTTTTGATAATGCGGGACTCAGCACAAATCGTTCAAATTTTTTACTGTACACCGCTGTAGGAGCCTGATAATTGTAGCTAAAATCTGCCCGCACAATAAATTTAGCCGGAAGAAAGTACTTTAGGTTTCCTTCAGATGAAAACGTAAATCCCTTACTATCCTCCATTGCGCCAATAGAATTATCTTGGATAAGATAGCCTGGGGACAATTCAATACCAAAGTCCAAGCCTTTGGTAGTCGATCGCTGTAGACCATAATTTACCCCATAACGCTGCACCTTGGCATTCGCCAAAACAGTATTGACATAGTTATAATTGTTGCTGAAAGATACGGATGGTCCTCCCCCATGTCTCAATTGAAATTTTTTCCATAACTTGCCATAAAACATTGGCCTGATGCTAATTTGATTATTGCTATTATGATTCAAATTTCCCCAAACAAAGGTCGTTTTACCCAGTGAATCAATCGTTGTATTTTGCACCAATGCATTGTTTGTACGTGATGCACTTAAAAAGACACCTATAAACTTATCTTCCAATACAGAATAGGTTCTAAAGCTTAGGTTCAAATTATTGGTGTAAGATGGTTTCAAATTTTCATTACCTAAATATTCATTCAGCGGATCCAAGTTTGACCGCAGTGGCTGGATCTGATTTAAAGAGGGCAAACCATTGGTACCCTGATATTCCAAATTGATCGATTTATTTTTTTGTATTTCATAATTAACATCAACCACCGGATTATATACAAAAAATGATCGTGAAAGTCTCGAATTCTCCATACGGTTTAATTGCGACAGATTACTATTTTCGAACTTATTCGAGACATTGACCACTAGCTTTTCTAGGGGCTTGTAATTAATTGCGAAATTATAGGTGTTTTTTATCGTTTTATATAAGAAATCATTGCTATACAAACTATCTAGCCTATCAAAAGTACCGGTATTCTGATTTTTATCGAAAGACCTAACTGCGTTGTTATTTCTGTTGAGATTCAATCCATATTCGAAAGAAAGGATAATCTTTTTTGAAAGCGGTTCGGAATAAGCAAATTCACCCCCAGTGGAAAAAGAGCTATTTTTAACAAATTTCTTCTGGTCGAGAGTCGAATCTCTTTCAGCATTCCCTTCTTTGTAAAATCTAAGTTTAGAAAACAAATCTTGCTCACCATCCTGTTTATTGCCCGATGTAAAATAGTTGAATGATAACGAACGGCCTTTCTTTTTAAAACGTCTTACATAGAGTGCTGAGGCATTATACTGTTCTGACCTAGAATCGTTCTTAAACTTTCGCATGTTATCGTTGATCTTTTGATCAAATTGATTAACAGTAGTTGATTGTGTCTCTGAAGAACTATTATCATGCCTTTTGTTTGCACCTGCCCAAACCGTTAAATCCGACATGGAATCGACCTTAAATTCATATTTCAAACCAATATTATGCTTTCTGTTTTCATTTGACGCCAACGTGCTGCTGTTGCTAGTCAATATCGTGTCGCGTGCCGCATTGCGTGTGAACACGCTGCGATCCAAATCAACATCGGATCGGATATGCTTATAGTCGATCCGCCAAGCATGTTTTTTGTTAGCGGTTTTATCTGAATATAGAAATCCCGTATTCAAGGACTTAGGAATACCTTCACCATTAAAATTATCGCCTCTATCGTAGTCTCCCCCCATGCTTGATACTTCCTCATAACTGAGCCCACTCTTGCCTGTATTACTTGCAATCAAATAAGCCGAAGCTTTAAACGATTGATTAAAATAGTTCAAAAAGCCCTGTCCAGCGTAGAATTTATCACTACCTCCACCAACATCCACTTTGCCGAATATTCCACGTCTAGCTTCCTCTTTTAACTTCACGTTGATTGTCTGTGTACGTTCACCATCATCAATCCCTGTTTTCTCAGCCTTATCAGACTTCTTTTCATAGACCTGAATTTTATCAACCATATCAGAACGAATATTCCGGCTTACTAAAATGGGATCGTCACCAAAGAACTCCTCCCCGTCAACAAGCATTTTCTTCACTGTTTTTCCTTGGGCAGTAATCTTTCCAGAGGCATCGACGGTAATCCCAGGTAATACTTTCAACAAATCTTCAACTTTGGCGTTTTTTTCCACTTTAAAACTTCCAGCATCATATTCCGTTGTATCACCCTTGATACTAATGGGCACCCGTCCCATAACAATGACTTCCTCCAGCAAGGTTGCGCTGCTGGTCATTCCAATAGACATGTTACTGTAATGCTGCCCTGGCAGGATCTCCGCGTAATATTCACCGTATTTCGGATAGGTTACAATGATAAAATATTGTCCAGTATCAGGCCGCTCAAGAGAGAACTTACCATTTTCATCCGAACGGGCAAAATTGGTCAAAATGGAATCTTTAGCTGTCAACAACATAATTGTTGCATTATGCAGCTTAAGCTGATCTTTTACATCAGTGATTTTTCCTTCAATCCGGGATTGAGCATGAACTATTCCGCAGAAACAGAATAAAATAAGTAAAAGTAGTTGCCCCACTCTTTTCATAATATGGTTTGGATAGTATATAATTATATAAATAATAAAATTCGTGCACAAAACTAATATTTTGTTTCAGTTAATTTAAGTTTATCTCAAAAAAAATACACGTAATAAAAAGACATTCAAAAACAAAACAAAACACTGATTAACAACCTAATACAAATTAAAAATCATAAAAAAAGCTCTTCAAAAGAAGAGCTTTTTTATCTAAACAGTTAGAAATACACAACATATTATGTGAACAGCATGCTGTGATCTTTATAAATTGCCAAGTTCCATAATAAATTGAACAGTTTCTTTATTCATGTGTTGAGACAGCACACCTGTAATCTGATCTGTCATGGCCTTTCTTGTCATTCGTTTTACCTTCGTATTCTCAAATTTCTTTTTGTCCATCACAACTGTGTTGCTGAGTTCAACTTTTGTTGCAAAATAAGAAACGTGCTGACTAGGTACAACCAAGCCTAAAATCATTCCCGGAAGACCATTGATGGACTCTGGACCGCCACTGATAGGAATTTCATTGCAGTAGTATCCAATGACATAAATGGAGTCCGGGGTAATACCATTGGCTCTTCTGCAATTGTAGCCAGCGATCTCACGGTATTCATCTGTGATTTTCCATTTGATACGCTTCATGGAATCCTGAACGATGATTTTTTCACCTACGATATCGTTGTATCTCAAAAAGGATCGGTTGGACATATTTGAAAGTGTTGCTGCATCAAAGTCTAGCGCAAGCATCATAATATACTGCTTAATCTCTGCATCCAGGCTCTCGTCTTTTACCGACTCGAACAAAGTTTCCGTAGTATTGAATTTCATTGACTTCTTTAACACGGCACTTTCTGGTAATCTCGGTACTATACGCTCAAAAAACTGTTTTGAGTTATCATCGGCCTTAGCGATGAATTTTTTACTTACGATATTCTTCATATACATCGTCTTATCGTAGGAAATAGTTCCCGATCGACCAAACAATGTATACTGTGCTTTAAGACCTAAGGCTGAACAACAGAAGAAGAGAAAAAAGATATATTTTAACATTGTATTTCGCTTAATATTTTATAAAAACATTTTTGTAAAATCCCATGATAGTTTAAGCATATAATATCTGCGTATCGTATCATATCGACGTTGGGTAAAGACAGAAGTCGATGCCGAACGACTAAAGCCTTTGTTCTGGTTAAGAACATCGTTGATCATAAAATCCAACACCAACGATTCATTTTTCAGGAATTTCTTGCTTACACCTGGATGCAACAAAAACTGCTCAAACTTCTCATCAAAAGCTTTGGTGGCCGCCTCGTAGGAGTAGGTATAATTGGTATAAACCTTAAATGTTTTGTTGAAAAAATACTCCACACTTCCGTTGGAAGCGAAAACAAAACCATTACTGTTGGTATTGCGTTCCAAACTTGATTTCATCAAACGATATTGTGGACTAAAATTCAGGTCAAAATTTAAACCTGTCTTGGTATCTCTCTTGAAATTATACGTAAAATTAAAGTTCGTCGTATTTACTTTATTCAATTGGTGATTGAACATATTATAATTATCACTCATATTCACATAAAACTGTGGCGAGTTGGACAGGCCAAGTTTTTTGCTCAGCTTGAAATAAACTCCGGACCACACATTCAGGGAAGTATTTGTCTTACCATCAACATTATTCCAAGTATATGTATTAATCCCTTTTAGGGTATCAATATTCTGCGTAATCGGGTTCTTTTCGGTAGAGATATTACCACCGACATAAACATAGTTTCCGGTCAACACACGGAACGAATTATAATTCAGATTTAATGAGTTTCTAAATGATGGTTTTAAGTTTTCATTTCCCAAATAGCGATTAATCTGGTCTGAGTTATCCAAGATCGGTTGGATCTGGCTTAAAGAAGGTAATTGATTTTTACCGGTATAGTTCATCCATAACCCCTTAGTTTTTGTAAAGGAATAACCTGCACTTACATTTGGATTATACGTAAAGTAACTTCTTGTAATCCCCTCGCTTGTATAGTTATTGAACTGTTTCAATTTGTCATTATTGAAATTATTAGCCACAGTGAACTTAAATTTTTCAGTTGTATGAACTACAGCCAATTTGTACCTATTGCTGCTTCTATCAAAATCGTAGTTATTACTGAAACGACGATCCAATTGAGTATAATTTCCGGCTCCATCAATATTGAAAGACTCCACGATGGAACTACTATTACTTTGCTCAATTCCTGTTCCCACAACAATATTCCAAATTTTGGATAAAGGTTCGGTATAAGAAATTGAAGCGCTTAGCACGTCACTTGTATTGTTACGCACCTTACTTTGATCTGTAGTTGAGTCTGTTTTTAAGCTATAATTTCTCAGGTCGGAATTTAAATGTCCAGTACCTTTCATCTCATTTCTTTTCCATTGACCATCAAATGTAAAAGAACGTCCTTTTTTCTTGAATTTGTGCGTAAAATAAGTACTAAAATTGAACTCGTTGATATTATTTTTCACCAATTCTCGCGTATTCTCAGCAATAGTTGTATCTGCATTTTGGCCGAACTGATAAGCCTCACGCTTGTTATCTGACCAAAGATTCTTTCTTGATGCCCCGCCTCGTATGGTTAAGAGATTTAACGAATCTAATTTCAGGTCATATTTCAGATTCGCACGATGCTGGTCATTTTCAGAATCTACATTCTTCACTGATTTGTTATTGATCAAACCGGTCGTAATCGTTTCATCATTTCCATCGCTGCTCAATCTTCCGTATTTATAGTTAATGTTGACTGTATGTTTATCCTTATCAAATTTATCCGAGAAGTTAACGCCCGAATTTATAGCCTTAGGTACACCAATAACCCCTTGTCCAGAAAAAGGATCCGTAAAATTAGACCAGCTCATTGATCCGTCATCACCATAGGAAACACCTGAATCACCACCATACTTTTGTGCATCCTGCCAGTTCATACTCGTGGTACCATTATTACCGAAAAGCCCATAAACTGATATTTTCTGCGATCCCTTAAACTTGTTCAACATCAATTGCCCCATATAATAGTCGTCGGTTCCACCGCCAAGAAGCGCTTTTCCGAACATGCCATTTTTAGAGCCTTCTTTTAGCTTTACATTGATCGTTTGCTCACGCTGACCGTCATCCACTCCTGTTCGCTCTGCCTGCTCGGATTTTTTCTCGTATACCTGAACTTTATCCACCATATCCGATCGGATATTTCGTGTCACCAGTGTCGGATCATCACCGAAAAATTCCTCACCATCTACCAATACTTTTTTGACTGTTTTACCTTGTGCAGTAATCTTTCCAGATGCATCAACCGTGATGCCAGGCAAAGCTTTCAACAGGTCTTCAACCTTGGCATTCTTCTCAACTTTAAAACTGCCGGCATCATATTCTGTGGTATCACCTTTAATTGTAATTGGGATGCGTCCAGTAACGATGACTTCTTGTAATAATGTGGCTGTATTTGTTAGGCCAATAGCCAATTTGGAGTAATCCACGCCAGATTGAATCTCTGTATAAAAATCGCCATACTTGGGATAACTCACAATCAGCACGTAAGCTCCTGTATCGGGCTTGGCTAAGGCAAACAGACCATTTTCATCAGATCTCGTAAAGCCTGTTAATATGGAATCTTTAGCGGTCAACAGCATAACTGTTGCGTCTGATAACTTTAGTTGGTCCTTTACATCACTTATTTTTCCAGCAATCTTGGATTGGCCCAAAGCCAAACCAGGAATAGCAAAAATGAAAAATAAGAGAATTTGTAAAACTCTTTTCATAAAATTGTTGGATAGTAAATTAATATCAATATAACATTAGTAGATAAAACCAATGTTTTGTTACAGTAAATTTAATTTTATTTCTTAAAAAATGGATTTTGGTTCATAGTTCCCCTTTCGAGCAAAATAAGAGGTCCTTTTTACAGCAGCTCAGATCCGATGTATTCATACAAAAGATCTTCACTATACCTGATAATGCCTCTTCTCTTGCATATTGATCAAACGCCACAACTGAAGACAGAAAAAGCATATCAAAACAGCAAAAGATAACTGGCCACCAATCTCACTATAATTTTTAAGATCCGGGGCAATGTCTGCAACTTGAATTTTGGCCATCAGATAATTATTGAACATCATGCCACAAACAGTCCCAAGAAGAAAAAATGTAATCGCATACTTTTT
This sequence comes from Sphingobacterium sp. HSC-15S19, assembly GCF_050433745.1. NCBI lineage: Bacteria > Pseudomonadati > Bacteroidota > Sphingobacteriia > Sphingobacteriales > Sphingobacteriaceae > Sphingobacterium > Sphingobacterium sp. HSC-15S19. The sequence continues at coordinate 20,736 of NZ_JBNPWQ010000036.1, read as the reverse complement.
ATTTGACAGGGCTCTCTCTTTATCTTTCTCGAGCGCAGCGATACCGTTCATGATACGTTGTTCAAAATCGTCAAATGGCATTTCTATTTTACTCATTTGCATAACTTTTTTGAATTTTTCCTGTTCCTTATCCATAATACTCTGCTTTTTTAATTAACTGACTTAAAATGATCTGCATATTTTTACGGGCCCGGTGCAAGATCACTTTGGTATTCGCTAATGTCCAGCCCATAATCTCTTTAATTTCATCCATCGACTGTTCTTCGAGATAGAACAACCGTAATGCAACAGACTCGCGAGCGGGCAGAATAGTGAGTGCATCGTTGATCATTTCTTTTCTTTCGTGATCGATTATTTCATCCAATACGGAATCTTCATGCGACATGTCATGGTGGGATAGATCAAAATTGACCAACTCCAGTTTCTTATGACGAATGGCATTAAAAGCAACATGCACAACAATTCGGTAAAACCATGTACTAAATTTCGATTTCCCTTTAAAGGAAGACAGCGATTGATAGCATTTTATAAATGCATCCTGAACGGCATCTTCTGCCAAATGCTCTTCCTTTACAATAGAAAGAGCGACAGAAAATGCCATATCCTTATACGTTTTTATAAAATAACGATAGGATTCCACATCGCCTGATAGAACTTTTCGAATATAGATTTCATCCATTGGCGGGTTAAATATCGCGTTTTTTATCCAATCGGTTAGCAATTATCATTGCAACACCCGCAGAAATAATCAAAATTGCGACAGCAAGTGAATCTGGCAAATCAGTGTTCATGTAGTTGTCCAAAATTCCCACAATGAATAATCCTATTCCTATACCAAGTACTAAAATCCCGGGCTTTTGCCAATCTAGTGACTCTCTTTTCTTATTTTCACCTGGAATCTGTACAGCCACACTCCGATACCGCATAATAAAATAAACACACAACGTGATACATGTAAATAGTCCGATTCCTAAAATGGCCCCTACTGATTGCTTTTCCATAATTATTTGAATTAGTTTTTACATTAGTCGCAGCCTTTCCCGAAAAGGTTACAACAAATTGAGTTAAATGTCTCGATTTGTGTAAATTTGTTTCAAACACAAACAATATGCAAAACATTAAAGAATATGTAGAAGCAAACAAGCAACGTTTTTTGGATGAGTTGTTTGATTTATTGCGTTTACCATCAGTAAGTGCCGATCCTAAATTTAAAGGAGATGTTGAAAAAACTGCTGAATTTGTTGCTCAGAAATTGCGTGAAGCCGGAGCCGACAATGTAGAAGTTTGTCCTACCGCTGGTAATCCAATCGTTTATGGAGAAAAAATTATCGATCCGGCACTTCCTACAGTGTTGACATATGGTCATTACGACGTACAACCTGCTGATCCATACGAGTTGTGGGATACCCCTCCTTTCGAACCGACGGTCCGTGATGGCAAAATCTATGCACGTGGTTCTGCCGATGATAAAGGTCAGTTTTATATGCATGTAAAAGCCTTCGAATACATGATTAAAAATGATGCATTAGCATGCAACATCAAATTTATGATTGAGGGTGAAGAGGAAGTGGGCTCAGTCAATTTGGGCACATTTGTTAAAGAAAATACAGAAAGACTGAAAGCTGATGTTATTGTTATTTCCGATACATCGATGATCAGCATGGCTCAACCATCGTTAGAAACTGGCTTACGTGGACTTTCTTATGTTGAAGTTGAAGTTACAGGGCCTAATAGAGATTTACACTCCGGCGTATATGGTGGAGCAGTAGCCAATCCGGCGACGATATTAGCAAAACTGATTGCATCATTACATGACGAAAATAATCATATCGCTATCCCTGGATTTTATGATGATGTTGTCGAATTGACGGCTGAAGAACGTAAAGCATTAAATGAAGCACCTTTTGACATTGAAGCATACAAAACTGACCTGGGTATCCAAAATATCTGGGGAGAAAAGGGTTTCACAACATTAGAACGCACCGGTATTCGCCCAACCTTAGAAGTAAATGGTATTTGGGGTGGTTATATCGGTGAAGGCGCCAAAACAGTATTGCCTTCAAAAGCGAATGCAAAAATTTCAATGCGTCTTGTACCAAACCAAAACTCTCACCGTATTACGGAGCGTTTCAAAAAACATTTTGAATCTATTGCACCAGATTATGTGAAAGTAGAAGTTAAACCTCATCATGGTGGTGAACCTGTCGTCACACCGACCGACAGTGTTGCTTACAAAGCGGCAGAAAAAGCCCTACATGACACCTTTGGTGTTAAACCTATCCCAACGCGTGGTGGTGGTTCAATTCCAATCGTCGCTCTTTTTGAAGAAGTATTGGGTTTAAAGACTGTACTCTTAGGCTTCGGACTAGATAGTGACAACCTACACTCTCCCAATGAAAAGTATGGTATTGAGAATTACCTTATGGGAATATCAACAATTCCTTTATTTCATAAATATTACGCGGAACTAAGCAAATAATTTAGTTTTTCATTAGATAAAGGGTTATTTTTAAATTTTAGAAATAACCCTTTATCGTTTTATGGATTTTGATTTTCGTTTAATTGTATTTTACACTGCGGCTCAGCACCTTAATTTCACCAAAACGGCTTCGGCCCTTTTCATCTCACAACCAGCCGTAAGCAAAAACATCCAAGAACTAGAGAAGAAACTTAGCGTACCACTCTTCGAAAGAAAGGGCAACAATCTTAATTTAACCGATTCAGGTCAAATTCTCTATAAATATGCCCAACAGATTATCAATCTGTATAATCAGGCGGGCCAAGAAATACAGGAGTTGCAGGAAGTGCGAAAAGGAAATCTGGTCTTAGGAGCCAGCACAACCATCTCCCAATATGTTTTACCTGCTCTGCTTGCCGATTTTCTATCCCAATATCCCAACAACCGTATCCAGTCTTTTCAATCCAATAGCCGCAGTATTGAGGAGCAGCTTATCGACAAAACATTGGATTTAGGTATCACGGAGGGGTCTACCGACAACCGGGCGCTGAAATACATTCCTTTTATGAAGGATGAGCTAGTTCTGGTCACAAATAGCCAAAACCCACTATTAGCTCAATTAAAAAATCCAATATTATCCGATATCACGCGCTTACCTTTGGTACTACGCGAGCAGGGCTCAGGTACACGAACAATTATTGAGAATGCACTAAAAGATAAAAGCATTAATCTATCCGAAGTACAGATAGAAATGATCTTGCCTTCAACAGAGAGTATCAAAGGCTACCTTGCTCGTCGCAACAGCTTTGCTTTTTTATCTATTCATACAGTGCAAAAAGAAGTGTTAAATAATCTATTGACCATTGTTGATATTCCACAATTGACAATAGAACGTTATTTCTATTTTACCCATTTATATGGAGGCCTTGCCGGTACGCCCAACCAGTTTCTGCAATTCTGTTTGCGGCAAAACTTCAAGTTATAACCAAATGTTATATCTCATAAACAAACTTCGTTTTAATTCCAGATTTGAGGCGGCTAGATTTGTACAAATGAATTAGCGTAATGGAATATAAAAAACTAACAGATTATTTAAAGGCACTCAGCTGGATCATTGTAGCATTGGTTATTACATGTACGACCTTATGTGTATTTCCACTAAAACATGAGGAAAACAAAAAGCAAACAGATTCTCTTGAAATGCGCAACGACTCGCTTATTACGCACGTTTCCCAATTTAAGGAAATCTCATTCAAAGATAATCCCGAAGGTAAAATGGCCAGTTATGGTGAAAAGCTAATCAAAAATACATACGATTATTTCTATGATGGGGAGGTCAAAATCGGGAACAAGCTTGCCTGCAGCAGCTGCCATCTCAATGGAGGCACAAAGGCTTTTGCCGCCCCTTATGTCGGGCTCACCAATGTCTTTCCAACCTATATTGGACGAGAAAATAAGGTTGAATCACTTGAAGAGCGCATCAACGGTTGCTTTGAGAGAAGCATGAACGGCCGAGCCATTCCTGAAAATAGCAAGGAAATGAGAGCCATTATCACCTATATTAAAAACATCAGCATAAATACAGTTAATAAAGGTCGGTTGGCAGGCCAAGGATTTATAAAAATGGATATTCCCAACCGTGCTGCGGACTTGAAACATGGTCAATTGGTCTTTGAGAATAAATGTACAAGTTGCCATGGAAAGGATGGTCAGGGGCTACCACAAACAGCGGGAAAAGGATATCAATATCCACCCTTATGGGGAAAAGACAGCTACAATGATGGTGCTGGAATGGCACGATTGCTTACCGCGGCTCGTTTTATCAAAGCTAATATGCCTTTAGGCGCAACTTATGATGCACCTCAATTGAAAGACGACGAGGCCTATGATGTCGCAGCATATATCAATTCTTTCGATAGACCTCAAAAAACAAACAAGCAATTGGACTATCCTAATCTAAGCAAAAAACCCAAAGATAGCCCCTATCCACCTTATGCCGATAACGTTAGTATAGAACAACATAAACTCGGACCTTTTAATTTTTAAACATAAATTCCCCATTAAATCAATAATAAATATGAAAAAACAATTTACAATCGCTTGCATTTTAGTAGCGATAATGACTATTCAAGCGAAAGCACAGGACAATAAATTGTTGCTCAATAACCATCAGTATAGCGGTGCCGTTGCTAAGAAAAAAGCGTATAAAGCCATTTATCAGCTGGACAGCAATGATCCAAAAACAATTGAAAAAGCAATCCGTAATATTAACAATGTTTTGAAAGACCCACGGTTAAAAGGACACTTACAGATTGAGTTGGTTGCATTTTCCGGTGGTACCGAAGCTTACCTAAAAAAGAACAGCCAATATGAGAAACCTTTGAAAGACCTCGTCGAGAAAGGCGTTATCGTAGCCCAGTGCCTGAATACGTTGGAAGAGAAACATATTGCCAAAGAAGGACTATTTGATTTTATAGGCTATGTTCCTAGCGGAAATGGTGAATTAATCTTAAGAGCAAATGAAGGTTGGGTTATCGTTAAACCATAAGTATAATGAAAAATTTTCTACTGCTTGGTCTAACTATAGCATTATTGGGAGCGCAGGAAATTAAGGCACAAGAACATCGTTTTGATCCCCCCTGGAATAATCCACCAGAATCGGCTCTAAATTTTACGGTACCCGGGATAGACAATATTCCAGATTTATATGGTGATATCGAGAATCCGCAGCTTACTGTCTTTTTCGCTGGCAATCAATTTATGGTTGTCGATGATCTACTTGCATCATTCAAAAAAGAATACCCACAATACGAACGTATTTTTGTTGAAACCCTGCCGCCGGGCATTTTAGCTAAACAGATTAAAGGCGGATCAATCACGATAGGCAATCTACGTATTACGCATAAGCCCGATATTTACACAGCGAGCAAACGAGCGATCAACGAGATGGCAGATTACTTCAGCCATACACAGGTTTATTGCTACAACAATATCTGTTTGATGATTCCAAAAGGAAATCCCGCTAATATCAGAACATTGAATGACCTGGGGAATGACAAAGTTCGTATCAGCATGCCCAATCCCCAATGGGAAGGAATTGGCGAGCAGATCAAAGCATCTTATAAAAAAGCCGGGGGCGAACAACTCGTCACGAAAATCATGGATGATAAGGTCAAAGATGGCAGCACTTATCTGACCAAGATCCACCATCGCGAAAGCCCCATGCGAATATTGTATGGACAGGCCGATGCGGCTCCCGTTTGGGCTTCTGAAGTCGTTTACCAAAAACTAATTGGCCATCCAGTTGAAGGGATCACCATTCCTGATGCGCAAAATACAACTGCAACTTACGTCGCTGCAAAACTGAAAAACGCACCCCATGCGCAGGCTGCAGATGACTTTTTAAAATTCATGGACTCACCAACGGCCAAGAATATTTACAAGAAATATGGTTTCACAGTAGAATAAAAAAGAAAATGGATAATTAATTATCCATTTTCTTTCTTTACTTTAGGTCAAAATTAGTTGACTTGTATGATTCTATTGCTCAAAAAACTCCATCGGTATTGGTATTTTATCAGCGTTCTACTTGTTTTTCTTCTGTTTTTCCCTTATATCTATTTTTTAGCACGACGTCCCGAAAAAAACTATGCTAGAATCGCCCGTATGCGACGCTGGGTATCAGTTGGTGGTTCGTCCCTAGCTGGTGTATTTTTTAAGGTGAGCTATGAATCAAAAATAGATTGGAACCGTTCCATGGTATTGTGTCCCAATCATACTTCGGTCTTGGATATAACGGCCCTCACCTATTTGTGCCCAGCTCCTTTTTCATTTATCGGAAAAGCTTCATTGCTTAAAAATCCGGTTACACGTATTTTTTTCAAAACAATAGATATCCCCGTCACAAGAAGAAGTAAAGTTTCTTCTTTCAAGGCCTTCCAACGTGCCAATGAACTCGTCCGAAATGGTAGAAGTGTCGTTATCTTTCCAGAAGGAAAAATCGATGATGGTTTCCCCCCGCAGATTCACGCATTTAAATCCGGAGCCTTTCGAATCGCTATTCAAAATGACGTTCCCACAGTGCCCATTATCATAGAAAATGCCTGGGATATCTTTTTCGATGACGGCTCGAAAAGGGGATCTCGCCCAGGAATAGTTAAAATCCATGTATTCAACCCGATAGAAACTAAAGATTTTAACGATGATAATGCATCGGAACTAGAAAAAGTTGTATACGACAAAATGCATTCCTATTGGATTATGAAGAATAAATCGTATTTTCATAACCTAGAGAACCTCCAAAAAATATGTCAGGAAAGATCTTAATCGAAATCAAGGATATTGCTAGAGAATACCAAATTGGTGCGGAAACAATTCATGCCTTAAGCTCCGTTACACTCAACATCCATAAAGGAGAATTTGTGGCCTTAATGGGGCCTTCAGGATCAGGCAAATCCACGTTAATGAACATTCTCGGTTGCTTGGATACGCCAAGCCGAGGAGAATATATCCTCAATGGGATTAATGTGAGTGACATGACTGACGATGAACTCGCCGAAGTAAGGAACAAAGAAATTGGTTTTGTCTTTCAAACTTTTAACCTCTTACCAAAGAATACAGCACTTGAAAATGTTGCGCTTCCCCTAATTTACGCGGGCTATAATAAAGTTAGACGTGAGGAAAAAGCTACTGCAGCATTGGAAAGTGTCGGCTTAGGGCATCGTATGGATCATAGACCTAATGAACTATCGGGTGGACAACGACAACGTGTTGCTGTTGCAAGAGCATTGATCAACGATCCTTCCATTATACTTGCCGATGAGCCAACAGGAAACCTTGACACCAAAACGTCCATTGAAATTATGGGCCTACTGGAGGAAATTCACTCCAAGGGTAATACCATTATTCTAGTCACACATGAAGAGGATATCGCATTACATGCACACCGTATTGTACGCATGCGAGATGGCTTGATCGAAAATGATTATCCAAACCCAGAAATCAAATCAGTGTCACCAAGACTTGATGCGTTAAACGAAAAGGGAAGTGACTTTGAGAATATCTAAAAATATTATAACACTAAAAATCAACAACTTATATTAATACAGCAAAAATAACACGTGATTTACTTGCTTAAGTTAAATTAAATCATAGTTTTGCGAAAATAGAGAACTTAAATTGTTTTTATATGTATTGGACATTAGAATTAGCTTCGCATCTAGAAGATGCACCATGGCCAGCAACAAAAGATGAATTAATCGATTACGCTATTCGTTCGGGTGCACCTGTTGAGGTGATTGAAAACTTACAATCTCTTGAGGACGATGGTGAGCCATATGAAAATATCGAAGAAATTTGGCCCGACTATCCAACAAAAGACGATTTCTTCTTCAATGAAGATGAATACTAAAAAATAAAAAACGCCTTTATTCAAAAGGCGTTTTTTATTAAAGGCATCGCCCTCTTTTCGGAGACAACTCAGTATGATATCCATAACCTCCCGAAGGTTTTTATTCCATAGTTTTAATCTATTTTGATGAAGACAAGTCTTACAAGTATGAAGATAAAATTAAAGCTAGTGTTGTTCATGTTTATTGGCTGTATAGCCAGCCAAAGCCTATTTGCTCAGGAACAACAAACTTCCAATGAACAGGTTGTTGTTTTAAAAAAGTTTGTCCAGCGCTTGAATGATCCTAATTTAGCGACTGATATTATTTTAAGCCAAGATCTAATAACATCAAAAAAACTGGACGAAGATCTACAGGAATACCTATTGGCAAGCATCGATGAAATCAGGATAAATGTACAGAGCAAGGATATCAACCAACTGGAATATCTTAGCTTTGCTCAAGCAGGAAGAAAAGAAACAAGTGATATCGATCTCGAAGGTATTGACCCGCAACAAGTCTACTTTGTCAAATACCTCAAGCGTTTTGTATTTGCGGCAGTCATCCGTGATAGCAAAATTGCTTCTTTTACATTAGTTTCCAAAGGGAACAATAAAGCTCATTTTGTATTCTATTAGTTTTCATCGCCGCTGTTTTATCAGACGCCTGCTCTTAGAATCCTTAAATATCACGCTTAGTCTTACACAAATGCACGCTTATCAGGTTTTATTTTAAAGTATATTTGTGAGCAATATTAAGCCAATGATGCTTTCTTAAAAATTTTTCAATAAAAACACTTGCATTTTATAATTCTATCAACCATATTTGTATTAATAAAAATAACAATGATAACAACTGTATCAAATAAAGCTTGGTGGTGGCACAACGAATAACGTTGTGGCAAACTCCTATTGCATTATTTGATTAATACGTCAAGATATGATGGGCTTGCCTAAATAAGGTAAGCCCTTTTTTTATTTAAATTACCATGAAAGAAATTTTAGCGCATTTATTTGAATACAAGACATTTTCTCGGCAAGAAGCCTACGAGATCCTAACCAACATTGCCATGGGCAAATATGACAGTCACCAAATTGCGGCATTTATGACGGCTTATGGTATGCGCAGTATTCGCGTTGAAGAGCTTGGAGGGTTTAGAGACGCGATGTATGATTTATGCCTCAAGCTGGATTTTAACGGTTATGATTTAATTGACCTTTGCGGTACAGGTGGGGATGGTAAAAATACCTTCAATATCTCGACAATAGCATCTTTTATCACTGCTGGGGCTGGTTACCATGTCGCAAAACACGGTAATATCGGGGTATCTTCGAGCTGTGGTTCATCCAATGTCATGGAATATTTAGGCTATCAGTTCAGCAACGACAAGGCTGAGCTACAACGCCAACTTGATGAAGCCAATATCTGTTTCCTACATGCGCCATTGTTTCACCCTGCCATGAAAACCGTTGCCCCGATACGTCGTGCATTGGGTGTTAAGACTTTCTTTAACATGCTGGGACCATTGACAAATCCTTCCAATCCTAAATTTCAGTCTGTTGGTGTATTTAGTTTAGAATTAGCACGACTGTATGGTTATCTATACCAAAACACCAACAAACAATATTCCATTATTCATGCTTTGGACGGTTATGATGAGATATCCATGACCGGTGATTTTAAGGTAATCAACAACCAAGGAGAGAATTACTACAACATGGAAGAACTTGGTTTTACCCCAGTCTCAGCTCAGGAGTTGACGGGAGGTGAAACGATAGCAGACGCGGCCCAGACATTCTTATCTATATTGAACAATCAGGGTACAGATGTGCAGAACAATGTTGTTTTGACGAATGCCGCATTTGCGATTAAGACCTTTAATCCCGAAAAATCTTTTGGCGACTGTTTTTATGAAGCTGAAAGTTCATTGATGGGAGGTAAAGCGTTGCGCAGTTTCCAAAAACTAATCAAAAAATAAAATGGCGATCAAAGTAAAAGTTTGTGGCATGAAATATCCCGACAATATAACCGCTGTAGCCTCCTTGGGCATCGATTATATGGGATTCATATTTTATGATCAATCCAAACGTTATGTTGGTCAAAGCTCCTCCTCATACATTAAGGACCTTGACAGCCTAAGTAAGGTCGGAGTTTTCGTCAATGCCAGCCTTTCAGAAATTCTAGATAAAATAACTGAATTCCAACTAAATGCAATTCAACTGCATGGAAATGAATCTGCGGAATTCTGTCTTGAATTGAAAGAAAAATCAGCAGTTAGCATTGTGAAAGCCTTCGGAGTCGATAAAAACTTTGACTGGATACAGCTGGATCCTTACGCTAAAATTGTAGACTACTTTTTATTTGATACAAAAAGTAGTTCCTATGGTGGTACAGGAGTACAATTTGACTGGTCCCTATTGGACCAATACAAACTTACTACCCCCTATTTTCTCAGCGGCGGTTTAGATCCCGAGAATATCAAAACAGCGCTAGAAAGAAATGATCCACGGCTATATGCACTGGATTTAAATTCAAAATTTGAAGTAGAACCCGGCTTAAAAGATATTGAGCTATTAAGCCACAGTATAAATACTATTAAAAAATGAGTATATATCAAGTCAATGAAAAAGGATATTATGGTCCCTTTGGAGGAGCCTATATCCCTGAGATGCTCTATCCAAATGTGAAAGAGCTACGTGAAGAATATCTCAAAATTATCGAAGAAGAGAGCTTTCAGGAGGAATTTAACCAACTGCTCAGCGATTATGTCGGACGTCCTTCTCCATTATATCATGCCAAGCGTCTATCTGAAAAATATGGAACTACGATTTACTTAAAACGGGAGGACCTTAACCATACCGGAGCGCATAAAATCAACAATACTATTGGCCAAATTCTATTAGCGGAACGCTTGGGTAAAAAGCGCATCATTGCCGAGACAGGCGCAGGACAGCATGGCGTTGCCACAGCTACCGTTTGTGCGCTGAAAGGTATACAATGTGCAGTGTACATGGGAGAAGTTGATATTCAACGTCAAGCTCCAAATGTAGCACGGATGAAAATGATGGGGGCCGAAGTTATTCCCGCAACATCGGGCTCCAAAACGCTAAAGGATGCGACCAATGAAGCTTTGCGAGATTGGATCAACAATCCTGTCGACACCCATTATATCATTGGGTCTGTTGTGGGACCACACCCTTATCCCGATATGGTTGCTCGCTTTCAGTCTATTATTTCTGAAGAAACGAAAAAACAACTATTAGCAAAAACAGGAAGAGAAAATCCAGATATCGTATTGGCTTGTGTCGGTGGAGGCTCCAATGCGGCAGGTATGTTCTATCATTACCTCGATGAAGAATCGGTTCAATTGTATGCCGTAGAGGCAGCTGGCCATGGTGTTGATTCAGGCGAATCCGCTGCGACAACAGCACTAGGAAAAGAGGGCGTTTTACATGGAAGCCGATCTATACTGATGCAAACAGCGGATGGCCAGGTCATCGAACCTTACTCCATATCGGCAGGACTCGATTACCCCGGTATTGGCCCTCAACACGCTTGGTTATTCAAATCCGGCAGAGGTAACTATGTAAGTGTGACTGACGACGAAGCGATGCAGGCAGGTCTTGAGCTTACCCGACTAGAAGGTATCATACCGGCTATTGAGAGTTCTCATGCCCTGGCTTATTTGGAAAAAATACCTTTTAAAGGTGATGAGACTGTCGTTGTCTGTCTTTCTGGACGTGGTGACAAGGATCTAGATAATTATATGAAATACTTTGATTTTTAAGGCATGAATACAATTGAAAAAAAAGAAGGTACTCCCCTTTTATCGATATATTTTACAGCTGGATATCCAACATTGGACAGCACAATAAGTATTGCCAAGAAATTGGAAGAAGCTGGCGCGGACTTTTTGGAAATCGGTTTTCCTTATTCCGACCCAGTGGCAGACGGACCTGTCATTCAGCACAGTTCAGAAGTCTCTTTGGCAAATGGCATGACCGTAAAAAAGTTGTTCGATCAATTGATTGACCTCCGTAAACATGTTAGCATTCCCGTATTTTTGATGGGCTACTTTAATCCTGTGCTCCAATTTGGTGTTGAAAGATTCTGTGAAGAATGTAAAAATGTAGGTGTAAACGGTGTCATTATACCTGACCTACCCATGGATGAATACGAAGAACTTTACAAAGAGACGTTCGAGAAAAATGGGATTGCAAATATATTCATTGTAACACCGCAGACTTCTGAAGAACGAATCAGAAAAATAGACAGCCTTTCCAGGAGCTTTATTTATTTACTTTCTTCCAATGCAACGACAGGTAAAACACTTGATGTTGGAGACGATACAGCTGCTTACTTCAAGCGGATACATGATCTTCAATTAAAAAACCCATTGATCGTTGGTTTCGGTATCTCCGATAAACCTACCTTTCAAAAAGCAAGTAAGCATACGGCGGGTGCCATTATAGGTACAGCATTTGTCAAACGGCTAAAAGAACCGGATTATCTTACACAGATTCCAGCATTTATCGCGTCTATCAAAGCTTAACATGCAGGCTAAAAATTAGCAAAGCGTTAATTTTTTAATAAGAGTTCGGTCTAAAGTCTTTTTTCTTGGATCGAACTCTTATTTTTAAGACAGTTTTCGAAAATGTGTTTTTTCGAAGAGAAAGAACTTTGCGGCCTTGATCAACCAAGCAATAGGCAGCCAATCAAATCAATACTGATATAACCATGGATACGCGAAGAGATTTTTTAAAGAAAGCGGCTATGCTTGCTGGGGGAGCTTCTATCTCCCATGTTATTCCATCCGCTATTGCGAAAGCGATGGCTATAAATCCAGCATTGGGCAGCACGTTTTATGATGCCGAACACGTTGTTTTATTAATGCAGGAAAACCGTTCATTTGATCATGCCTTTGGAACACTGCGTGGTGTAAGAGGCTTCAATGATCCTAGAGCTATCCGTCAACCCAATCGGAATAAAGTCTGGTTTCAGACGCAAAAATCCGGCGAAACATTTGCTCCCTTCCGATTGGATATCAAAGATTCAAAAGTTACCTGGATGGGTTGTCTCCCGCACAACTGGACCGATCAAACAGATGCTCGCAATAAAGGCAAGATGAACAAATGGTTGGATGTAAAACATTCCGGATTTAAAGAATTTTCGAATCTACCGTTGACTATGGGACATTATAGTCGCGAAGATATTCCATTTTACTATTCTCTCGCGGACTCTTTCACAATCTGTGACCAACACTTTTGTTCGAGCATCACCGGCACAAATCCGAATAGGCTTTATTTCTGGACAGCCAATATCCGGGAAAATCTTACAGGAAAGGCCTTAGTTTGGAATGGAGACTCCGAGTATAGCGGGAAAGCAACATGGACAACTTTCCCCGAACGCCTTTCGGAATTAGGCGTAGACTGGAAAATCTATCAAAATGAAATTTCTTCGAGTAGCGCTGGCTATAGTGGTGAGGCAAACAGCTGGCTAGCCAATTTTGGTTGTAATCCGATGGAGTACTTCCCCCAATATCAAGTCAAATATCATCCACGCTATCGTCAGATCCTGGCATTAAAACAAGAAGATCTCGAACGCAAAATTAGCGAAACAACAGCTGGGGAAGCACTTGAAAATTTAAAGAAAAATCTCAAGCATATTCAAGAAGAATTACAGTTATATACAGCCGAGAACTTTGAAAAGCTCGACGAGCGGACAAAAGATATTCATCGCCGTGCTTTTGTTAACAACAGTGCACAGCCCGATTATATGGAATTGGAAACAATGCATTATCAAGAAGGGGGGCAACAGCGCGAATTACAGATCCCTAAAGGGGATGTCCTGTATCAATTCCGAAAAGATGTCGAGGAAGGTAAACTTCCAACCGTATCATGGCTGGCTCCACCGCAGCTTTTTTCTGACCATCCTGATTCCCCTTGGTTTGGCGCATGGTATGTTAGCGAAATCATGGACATTCTTACCCAAAATCCAGAAGTTTGGAAAAAAACAATTTTTATACTTACATATGATGAGAATGATGGGTATTTTGACCACTTTGCGCCCTTTACAGCTCCAAATCCGGATGATACGGAAAGCGGAAAAGTATCAGCGGGAATCAACCCTGGGTTAGAATATGTACGCCGTGATGAGCAATATTATCCTGAAAGCGGAAGAGAAAGCAATATCGGTCTTGGCTATCGTGTACCGATGATCATTGCTTCACCATGGACCAGAGGCGGTTGGGTCAATTCGCAAGTGTTTGACCATACCTCCAGTTTACAATTCCTAGAGAAGTTTATTAACCACAAAATCAATAAAAATATAAAAGAAACCAACATCAGCAGTTGGCGGCGTGCAGTATGTGGAGATTTAACTTCGGCATTTAGGCCCTATCATGGCGAAACCATTAACAAACCGATTGTACTAGAACGGGAACCTTTTATCCAAGAGATTCACCAAGCCAAGTTCAAAGGCCTTCCCATGGGCTTCAAAGCGCTCAGCGCAATGGAGATCAAACAAATAGAGCAAGACCCCAGCAGTTCTCCCTACTTCCCAAAACAAGAAAAAGGGCTCCGGGATTCATGTATCCTTCCCTATGAACTTTATGTGCATGGCGAATACCAATCCAAAGGGGATTACTTGGTCACATTTGAAGCTTCAAATAAAATTTTTGGCAAACACGCTGCGGGCTCACCTTTTACCGTCTACCATGCTGCTAGCTACAAAGGAGAAGTTGGAACCTCAAGAAATTATGCTGTTTCTCCTGGAGATCGTGTAACGGACCAATGGTCGCTAGACGCCTTCGATAAAAAAATGTACCACCTCGAAATCTATGGCCCAAATGGATTTTATCGAGCGTTTAAAGGTGACACAAACAACCCAGAGTTAAAGGTCCGCTGTACCTATGAAAAAAGTAAAAATGAATCCGCGTTTACTGGGCGTTTGTCTTTTTCATGTACAAACAAGGGGAAAACAACCCAGCAACTTGTTTTCGAGGATATCAGCTATGGAAAAGAAAAAAGGAGTCTGCAACTTAAAGGTGGGCAATCCATTAGGATACATTTTGATTTGGCTAAGCAAAACTTTTGGTATGATTTCCGCCTCACCTGCGCCGGTTTTCTAAACTTTGAGGAACAATATGCGGGTCGTGTCGAGATTGGAAATGCGGGAAAAAGCGATCCTCTATTAAGCCGATAAACAAAACGAATGGGAGCATTTAAAAAATGTTCCCATTATTATAACATCTTCCTTATAACATCTTCCTGGAATAGGTAAATTTCAGGAATTAAATTACATATGTTGTTGTCCGATAAAGTGTTCCGAAAAAAGATCGAACACACGGTGCTATTCCTGTATACGACGAACCAGATGATAGAATCCCTTGTACAATAGAATTGCCCCAACAATCAAAAAGATAGCTAACAAATACGAGCTGACCGGATTGATAAATAATAAATACATAACTCTGGTAATTTTTGGTTTTTCATTTGTTACTACAAGTTATAACATTTATCCAAAATATTACAAAAAAAAATTACATATTTTCTTTATTTTTGCTTCGATGAAGAAAATTGCACTATTTATCGGCTTATTTTTCTATTTGCTCGCAGCAAGTGGTGCCTCACTGCATCTTCATTTTTGCCAAGGGGAAACAAAAAGTGTATCGTTATCGGAAAGCCATAATATGGCCTGCCCTCTTTGTGCCAAGTCTGCAAAAAAAAAGCAGAACCACTGTCATGAAACGGGAAGCTGTAAAGATGTTAAGATCGAAACACAAAAGGTCGATCACTTCAGCCGAGTAACACAAAATCTTGATTTTAACGCTTTTTATCCCGCAATAGTTACGCTTCATTGGATACTTAATTATTATCATTTCTCTGGGGAGGAGGACGATTTTTCTAAACTAAAGTATACCGATTTTGCGAGCGATAATAGACAGAACCCACCTGTTTTTATTCTCAATCAAAATTTTAGAATTTAATATCACCTCTTTTCACCGAACGCAGTTCATTTTCTTGAATTGACCGAAGTCCAGTATAGTTTTTATATTTCGTGAGAACGGCAGACTGTCATTCCCAACATTGATCTTTCCGTAGCTTGTCACGGAACAAAAAACAATGGATTTTAAATCATTCAGCAAAAATAGTAGTAGAACTGAAAAAATAAATCCGTACCCCTTGAATGTGGTTGCGTGGTATCATGAAGGTAAAAATTAAATGCTAGTTGAAGCGAATACTCTTAATTAAAATGATGAATCAAATTTTCAAAAAAATATATACGACAACCATTCTATGCTTATTTTTTCTGGCATTTGTACAGGCACAAACCGACAGTACGAGGACTCTTACCGTGGCTGGGAATTGTGCCATGTGTAAAAAACGTATTGAAACTGCCGCAAAAATGCATGGCGTAGAAACGGCTGTTTGGAATGCAGAAGACAACTTATTGCAAATCAAATATAACCCCAAAAAAGTTCAACTGGAGGCAATCAAGAAAAATATTGCTCAAGTTGGTCATGATGTAGACAACTTGGTTGCCACTGATGAATCCTATGCTAAACTCCATGAATGTTGTATGTATCCACGATTGGAAAATGGCAAAATACCCGAAAAGAAAATTGTAACAACCGATAACCATGACCATCCACATACAGTTACTGGTGTTGTCGTTGAAGAAAACGAAAAGGGGGATCTTAAACCCATTATTGGTGCCAATTTACACTGGGCCAACCTTCCAACCAAAAATACAAGGACAAACGAAAATGGTGTTTTTAAATTGGACCATAAAGAAGGATTCAACAAATTGGTTGTAAGTTATGTTGGGATGAAACCTGACACCATCACCATCAAAGATCTTCATGAAGTCATCATGATTACAGCAAAAGGAAATGTGTTGATGGAAGTCGAGGTAAAAGGAACACGACGCTCAAATTACATCGACCGTATGACACCTGCACGACTGGAAGTTCTTACAGGAAAGGAGTTATTCAAAGCGGCGTGCTGTGACTTAAGCGAGAGCTTTGAAACCAATGCCTCCGTCGATGTCGTCAGTGCTGATGCTGTAACAGGCAGCAAACAGATTCAAATGCTGGGTCTTAGTGGTATTTATACCCAATTAACCGTTGAAAATTTACCCGGACCTCGTGGGCTCGCTTCTCCTTTAGGTTTAAATTCTATTGCAGGAACATGGATTGAATCAATTCAAATCGCGAAAGGTATCGGTTCCGTAGCCAACGGTTTCGAAAACATGGCCGGACAGATCAACGTCGAATTGAAAAAACCCCAAAATTCAGAAAGATTGTTTTTTAATGCCTATGCGAACAACATGGGACGCACAGATGTCAACTTAAATCTTTCACAAAAAATTGGTCAGCATTGGTCCACTGCAGTTCTATTGCACGACAATTTCATGTACAATAAATCCATGAACTTTAGTCACAACGGATTTAGAGATATACCCGTTGGCAATCTATTCTCTGGGGTCAACCGTTGGTTTTATGAAAATGGGAAAGGACTTATGGTACAATTTGGGGTAAAATATCTCAATGACGACCGTACAGGCGGGCAGATTGATTTTAACGAAAAGACAGATAAGGGTACAACGAATCGCTATGGTTTAGGGTTTGATATTGAACGTGTAGAAGGTTTCGCTAAAATTGGTTATGTGTTCCCCGAAAATAAGCACCGCAGCATAGGTCTCCAGCTTGCAGGGTCGAATTACAATCAAAAAAGCTATTTTGGGCTCAATAACTACAATTCGGACCAACAAAATGGATATGCTAACCTCTTATTTCAAGATATTATCGGTACAGTCGCTCACAAGTATCGCGTTGGTGCCTCCATTAATTATGACAATTACAATGAGTGGTATTTAAAAGATCAAAACTTCAAAAGGAAAGAAGTGGTTTCGGGAGCATTTGCAGAATATACCTATAGTCCATCAGAAAAATTTGATGCCATTATCGGTCTCCGCCAAGACTACAATTCCCTATACGGTTGGTTTACAACACCACGCATCCATTTACGTTATGCACCTATTTCGGGAACAACGGTTCGAGCTAGCTCAGGAAGAGGTCAACGTACAGCAAATATATTTGCAGAGAATACCGCCGTCTTGGCAAGTAGTAGAAAATTGGTTATTCAATCGCCTAATATATACGATAAAGCTTATGGCCTACAACCTGAAGTCTCCTGGAATAGCGGAATAGCAATAGACCAAAATATGCGGATCTTTGGACGTGAAGCTTCGGCATCCGTTGAATTTTTCCACAACAGCTTCTCTAACCAGGTCGTGGTCGATTACGAAAATCCCCGAGAGATCAATTTTTACAATTTGAATGGGAAGTCTTTCTCCAATAGCTTGCAAACCGAATTTCGCTTTATGCCAGCACCACATTTTGAAACGAGATTGGCCTATCGCTTACTTGATGTCCAAACTGATTTTGAAAGTGGCAGAAAGACCAAACCGCTATTGGCCAAACACCGTGGTTTTGTCAACCTAGCTTATAATCACCATTCTGGCTGGAGTGTAGACTATACGTTGAATGTAGTTGGACAAAAACGCATTCCGTCAACAGCAGAGAACCCCGTTGAATATCAAATGCCTACTGCATCAAAAGCTTATGCGACCATGAATGCGCAGATTAGCAAAACTTTTGGGAAAGAGAAAAACTTCACTGTATATGTGGGCGGAGAAAATCTGTCTAATTATTTCCAAAATATGCCAATACTTGCAGCGGATCAACCCTTTGGAAACTATTTTGACACTTCAATGCTTTGGGGAGCATTAACAGGACGCATGTTCTACACTGGGGTTCGTTATTTCATCAAATAATAGCTCAGCTAAAAAATCAATGAATAATAAAAAAGCGGCTTTTGCCGCTTTTTTACATTAACTTTTTCAATTCTTGATAAAGCTTTGCCGTTGGCAATCCCACCACATTATTATATTCTCCCTCCATTTTTTTTACAGCGATTAAGCCGATCCATTCCTGTATTCCATAAGAACCCGCTTTATCTAATGGTGAAAATTTAGTAACATAATGATCGATTTCATCCGCATCTAATTCGTAAAAATAAACAGTTGTCGTTTCGACGAAAGTGCTAATCTTACCCTCCCATGAGATCGCTACGGCAGTCAACACCAAATGTTTCTTACCAGACAAGTTTGTTAGCGTTGCTCTGGCTTCCTGTTCATCTTTGGGTTTACCTAAAATTTCGCCCTTATCCGATACGACAATAGTATCAGCACAGATAACCAAACAATCGTCTTTATCCCCAAATGCCTCCGCTTTACAAATAGCGATTTGGCGAACGACCTCTGCAGCGGATAAATTCGGATCCACGTATTCCTCCGTTTCCCGAACGTCGACTTCAAATGTCAGCCCAAGTCCTGCTAACAGCTGTTTTCTCCGTGGAGATTGAGACCCTAATATAATTGTTCTATTTTTTAGATTTTTCAACATCCTTATATACTTTTTACTGTTTCATCCTCATACCATTTGCCTTGTACTTTCATGACCTTTTCGATCAATTCACGCACAACTCCCTTTCCGCCACAAAAACCAGACACATAATGTGAAATTTTCTTGATCTCTTCTACTGCATCTGCCGGAGAAACAGCTACGCCAACAGACTTCATGCAGCTAAAATCAGGGATATCGTCACCGATGTACATCAACTGATTTAATTCAAGCTTGTAATCATAAGCAAGTTCTTTCATTTTAGACAGTTTGTCAGTAACTTTTGAATACACTTCTTTGATTCCCAAACCTTTCATCCGCTGCTCGACCCCTTTCGAACCTCCTCCTGTGATAATAAAAATAGGATAGCCTTTCTTGATCGCCAACTGCATAGCATAGCCATCTTTTATATTAAATGTACGTAACTGATGCCCTTCTTCATTAACTTGTACAGTACCATCAGTCAATACACCATCTACATCCAATACAAATGCTCTTATCGATTTAAATTCGGTCAATACCATAAAAATTTATTTTTGTAAAAGTAAGGCATTTCGAGTAATAATTCGCGTAGCGATACTGATCTAATTGACAGGGCTGTCAGATAATTATTCAGTTAAGCCGGAATATCATTTGTGTGTCACAACATAGTTGTATTAGCAACTTATTCTCAAAAATATTTGGATGCTACTGTATATTTACCGTATCTTTGTAGAAGATAATTAAAGGTTATCTCGCTATGAAACACTAACAGCAAGCAGTCAGAAGAGTTATTTACTTGAAGCTTGCATAAGATTTTAAAAAACAATCATTTTTAGTTTTCACGGCACAACACGGCAACTAATTTAGTTTAGAAGCCCTTAAAGAGTCTTTTCATAATTTAGGTTTATAATTGGTTAGTAACGAACCCTGGTGCCCATCATCAGGGTTTTGTTTTTATAAGCATTTTTTCTTCTTCTATTTAATAGACTTGACCGAACCATCTCCCTACCAACATATAGCTAAAAACAATTTTCAATCAATTTTTAGACAGTGATCAGTCACTGCTTATTCAGTTTATACTGAGTGATCACTGAACAAGCACTGAACAATCACTGAACGAGCACTGAACAAACACTGTTAAAATGCCTAATTTGATCACTACTTGATCCCTACTTGCTGCAACTCAGAATTAAAAGACAAAAAATGGTATGAGCTACGCTTACGTAACAAAAAATCGCTATTGCGCGGTAATCGATTATTTTGGGATGCCCCATGACTGTTTATAGGTTTGCTTCTATGCTGACTTTTGATTATTTTAGGAATAGCAAGTTTTTTTGTTATTTTACATCACTTGCGTCCTAAACGTTTAAAAAGTGGCGGTGTTTGGATATAGCAAAGTTGCTATATTTAAATTGCAAAATTATAACACACCGCCATGATAA